>CAACVI010000001.1:0-300000 GCA_900659855.1 Candidatus Desulfarcum epimagneticum | reverse complement strand
TCCCGGATATGGGAAAGGGCGCCCCGGATAAACTCTTCATGAAGCTTGGTCATCTCCCGGCCCAAAACCGCCTCCCGGTCCCCCATCACGGCGATCATCTCGTCCAGAAAGGGCAAAATCCGCTTCGGGGATTCGTAAAACACCAGCGTGTCCCGGCCTTCGGCAAGCGCTTTGAGCCTTTTTTCGCGCCTGGATTTTTTTCTCGGGCAAAATCCCGCGAACATAAACGAATCGGCGCTCATTCCCGAAGCCGTCAAAATCGCTATGGCGGCCGACGGCCCCGGGATGGGCGACGCGTCAATCCCGTTGTCAGCGGCCTCTTTCACCAGCCGGGCGCCCGGGTCGGACACCGCCGGGGAGCCCGCGTCCGAGACATAGGCCACGGACCGGCCGGCCAGAAGCTCCTGGATCAAAAAGACCGAGCGCTCCTTTTCATTGTGCTCATGGCACGAAAGCGTCCGGCCCCGGATCTGATGCCGGGACAGGAGACGGGCCGTCCGGCGGGTGTCTTCCGCCGCGATCCAGTCCACACGCCCCAGGATGTCCAGCGCCCTTGAGGAGATGTCGTCCATGTTTCCGATGGGCGTGGCCACCATATAAAGTGTGCCCGGCGATGTCTGTGTTTTCCCCATGGGGTCTCCCGCGCGCCGGCCGCCCGGTCAGCCGTACGCCAGGTCAAAGGCGTTTTCCACGATCTCCACCTGTTCAGCGCCGCCTCCAAACTGAATGGCCACCACGTCGAACCGGGCTTTTTGCCGGGTTTGTTTCATTTTTTTCAGATAAAAAAGGGCGGCCATGGACATCTTCACCTGTTTTTTCCGGGTCACCGCCAGCTTGGGGTTCCCGTACCGGAGGGTCCGCCGGGTCTTGACCTCCACGAACACCAGGGTCCGGCCATCCTTTGCGATGATGTCGATCTCCCCCAGCGGGGTGACGTAGTTGCGCTCAAGGATGCGGCGCCCCTTTTCCCTCAAGACGCGAACCGCGATGTCCTCGCCCTTTTTTCCCAGTCTCTGTCTCTCGTTCGGCACAGGCGTTGGAAATCCTTTCCCCGGATTTTAAAGAGCGGCCATGACCTCCCGGGCCGCGCCGATGGTTTTGTCAATGTCTTCGTCGGAATGGGCCGCTGAGACAAACCACGCCTCAAACTGGGACGGCGCCAGGTAAATCCCCTTTTCCAGCATCCGGCGGCGCCAGACGGAAAACCGCTCAAGATCGCAGGTCTTGGCGTCCCCATAGTCGCGGACATCCTCCCGGTCCGTGAAAAAACATCCCAGCATGGAGCCCGATCTTTTCACCACGGCCCCAATTTTGGCCTTCAACGCCGCCTCCTTGAGCCCCCGGGCCAGTTTCTCCGAGGTTTTGTCCAGCGCCTCGTAAAATCCGGGCCCGCCCAGCGCCTGAAGCGTGGCCGCGCCGGCCGCCATGGCCGCCGGGTTCCCCGAAAGGGTGCCGGCCTGGTACACCGGCCCGCTGGGCGCCACGCGCTCCATGATCTCTCTTTTTCCCCCGTACGCGCCCACCGGCATGCCGCCGCCGATGATCTTGCCCAGGCAGGTCAGGTCCGGCGAAATCCCGAAAAGCGACTGGGCCCCTCCCCGGGCCACCCTGAAACCGGTCATGACCTCATCAAAAATCAGCAAAACCCCCCGCTTTCGGGTCTCCTCCCGAAGGGTTTCCAGAAATCCCGGCTCCGGAAGGACCAGGCCCATGTTCCCGGCCACCGGCTCCACGATGACGCAGGCGGCGTCATCCCCCCGCCGCTCAAGCGCCTGTTTAAACGCGTCCGCGTCGTTGTAGGGAAGGGAAAGGGTCTGGGCCGCGAAGGACTCGGGAACGCCGGGGCTGCCCGGGATTCCCAGGGTGGCCACGCCGGATCCGGCCTCCACCAGAAGCGCGTCGCCGTGACCGTGGTAGCATCCGTCGAATTTGATCACGAGATTTTTCCCGGTGAATCCCCGGGCCAGGCGGATGGCGCTCATGGCGGCCTCGGTGCCGGAATTGACCATGCGGACCATCTCGATGGAATCCACGGCGTCCATGATCATCTCCGCCAGCCGGATTTCCAGCTCGCAGGGCGCCCCGAAGCTGAGCCCCTTTTTCAAAGCTTCCGAAACCGCCGCGATCACATTCGGGTCCCCGTGCCCCAGGATCATGGGGCCCCAGGAGCCGATGTAATCGATATATTCGTTTCCGTCCGCGTCGAACATGCGGGAGCCCGACGCCCTTTCGATGAACACCGGCTCGTCCCCCACGGATTTGCACGCGCGGACCGGGCTGTTCACCCCGCCCGGCATCCGCTCCAGCGCCTGTCTGAACAGTTTTCGCGATTTTTCCGTTTTCATTTTTTTCAATCCTTGGTTTTCATAAAAGCCATATGCCACGCTAAGAAATTTTTCCCGTTCTTTCCAATCGTTTCGGCCATCTTACATGTTTTGATGTGATTTCGTCAAGACAAACCCGCCCGCAGGGCGGCATCCGGAATCCGTATCTCCTGTCAAGGCCGCGGTCATGCCGGTTCTCTTTTTTTTCCCGGCTTAAAAGTTTCTTGAGTTTTATAAAAATAAATATTAACATAACGCCCGATTTTTGTTAATTATAGGGATTTTGGTCAAAAAATCAAACGGAAATAATGGATGAAAAATATATTGAACAAAGGCAAGCTGAATAACCTTGCCAATGAAATATGGAAATCGGCGGAACGGTTGCGGGGCAAGTTCAAGGCGTATGAGTATCAGAGCGTTATTTTGCCCATCATTGTGATTCGTCGGTTGGAGTGCGTGTTGCTCTCATGGCGGGAAAAACAGACGGCTGAAATTTTAAAAAACCGCCCGGATATAAAAGAAGACGCCCTTGCAGACCTTGTGAAAAAGCTTGAGCGAAATCCCCAAAAAACGCCATTTTCCAATAGCTCCAACTGGACGCTTTCAGCCATCTGTCAAGAAGATCCGACCTTGATGGAAAAAAATTTCCGAGACTATCTTAAAGGCTTTTCCAGAAACGTTCAGGACATCATTGACCATTTTGATTATCGGGCCATGGTGGGCCGCATGGTGAAAAATGCCCGGCTTGCGCCGATTTTACGCCAGTACGCCAATGAAAATTTGGGGCCGGATCATCTGTCCAACCTTGAAATGGGGTATATCTATGAAGAGCTGCTGCGGCGCTTTTCAGAACAAAGCGGCGAGGAGGCCGGAGAGCACTTCACCCCCCGCGAGGTGATCCGGCTGATGGTGGAGGCGCTTGATATTCCATTGCCGAAAAAGCATGTCTCGATTTATGACCCCGCCTGCGGAACCGGCGGCATGTTGTCTATTGCCAAGGAACATCTGCTGGACAAGTCCGCAAGCGATCAGGAAAAAAAAGAGGTGGAACGGTTTGTCACCGTTCACGGCCACGAGCTTCAACCCGGAAACTACGCCATATGCCAATCCGATATGCTGATCAAAGGCGATGAGCAGGCCGAGGTTTTCTATGGAAATTCGCTGATTCCCCATTCCGCGCAAAGCCGGGAGCCGGGGGATCAGTTGGCCGAAGCGCGGCATAAGTTTGATTTTATGCTCAGCAATCCTCCCTTTGGCGTCACCTGGGGCGGCAAAGACGGTTATCAGAAAGAGGCAAAAAAGTTTGAGGCCACCCGCTACAAGGCCGGCATGCCGCGTTCCAATGACGGAGCGTTTCTTTTCCTGCAAACCATGCTTTCCAAGATGAAGCCGGTCAAGCAGGGAGGGAGCCGAATCGCCATTATTTTTAATGGCTCCCCTTTGTCCAATGGCGACTGCGGCTCCGGCGAGAGCGAAATCCGCCGCTGGATTCTGGAAAATGACTGGCTGGACGCCATTGTCATGCTGCCCGACCAGTTGTTTTATAACACCGGCATTTACACCTATATCTGGCTGTTGACCAATAATAAACCGGCGTCTCGGAAGCGACGGACCAGGATCATTGACGCGAGAAAACAGTTTGACAAGGAGCCAAAATCATTCGGAAATAAACGAAACCGTATTTTGAGCCGTCACCGCCGACAGATTGTGGAATGGCTCAGAAAAGACGAGGCCGATCTTCGGGGAAATGAGCATGTCAAAATTTTTAAAAACACGGATTTTGCCTATCACAAGGTGAGTGTGGTCTTCTGGCAAACCGATAAAAACGATGAGCCCGCCTGGCTTACCGAACCGTATGTGAAGTCGTTTACACCGGCCAATATCAAAAAAGAACAGCAGTTTTATGACTCCGACATTGATTTTCGCATCCGTTTGAAGCTCAATTCGGTTGACCGGGAAATCCGTTTTACCCTTGGCCCGAAAGACAGTTTTCCGAAACTGTTTGAAAAAAAGGTGAAAGACTCTTTTGCCGTTGAGATTGCCGGTTTGACGGAGAATCTCAAAACGGCCAAAGAAAAAAACAGGGCGATCAAGGATTTTATTAAAAAGTTGTATGTTCACCCTGAATTCACCCACCGTCATTATGTTTCGGACCATGAATATATCCCATACGGCGAAGATATTGAAGAATTTCTCAAACGGGAAATCGCCAAACCCATTGTTCGCTGGAAGGACAGCCCCCAGTTGGGTTACGAGATATTGCCAAACAAGTATTTTTATAAATACGAGCCGCCAAAGCCTGCGGATGAGCTTTTGGAGGAATTTTGGGCTTTGGAGAAAGAGGCTGGGGAGATTTTGAAGGGGTTGAGGGAAAGTCGGTGATAAAAGAGATATGGCATGATAATAAGCTCACAGATTGGAGGATAGTTCCTCTCAAAAGGTTTGGTCTTCTAAAAGGAGGTGCAGGATTTCCAATAGCAGCACAAGGTTTATCTGGCTTAGAATTTCCTTTTTATAAGGTTAAAGACCTTCAGGAAAATGATTTTTTTTTGTCGAAAACAGAACATTATATTTCTCATGAAACTGCATTAAAGCTTGGTGCTTTTATTTTCCCGAAAAATACTCTTGTATTTGCAAAAGTGGGTGAAGCAGTAAAATTAAATAGATATAAGTTGTTGTCGATGAGTTCTTGTATTGATAACAATATGATGGGATATGTAATTGATCATAATGTGCTATCGTCCAAATATTTATATTATCTTGTGAATCAAACATTTGATATTTCATATATCGCAAATCCTGGACCTGTGCCATCAGTTGGTTCGCGTCAAATGGGGTATCTTGAAATATCTGTCCCGACTGTCAAAAAACAACGCAAAATTGCCGCCTACCTCGACAAAACCTGCGCAACCATTGATAAAGTCATAGAAGCCAAACAAAAGCAGCTTGAAATTCTGGATGATCTGCGTAAATCGATTATCCATAAGGCCGTCACCCGTGGACTGGATGATTCTGTGGAGTTGAAGGATTCGGGGGTGGAGTGGATTGGGAAAATGCCTCAACATTGGGTCATTGAAAAACTTAAACGGCTGCTTTCGCAACCTTTAATGTATGGAACAAATGAAGCTGCCGAGTTAGACGATCCAGAATACCCAAGATATATTAGGATTACTGACTTTGGTGATAGTGGAACACTAAAGCCAGAAGCATTTAAATCATTACCTCCTGACAAGGCTATAGGTTACTATTTAGAAGAAGGAGATTTACTTTTTGCGCGAAGCGGAGCCACAGTCGGGAAGACTTTTTTATTTAGTGGCTACAAGGGGCTGGCATGTTTTGCTGGCTACTTGATTAGAGCAAGAACCAATAAAATAAAATTGGTCCCAAAATATCTCTATTATTTTTCCAAATCACATGCTTATTTTGCTTGGAAAAATGTTATTTTTACTCAAGCGACTATACAAAATATCAGCGCGACCAAATATGATTATTTGCCCGTGACTGTTCCTTCAGTTAGGGAACAACAACTGATTGTCCAGTATTTGGATATTAAAATGAAAGCATTAGACAATATGCAAAGTAATTTGTCTGAGCAAATTTCAACCCTGAAACAATACCGAAAATCCCTGATCCACGAATGCGTGACCGGAAAACGACGGATAACAGAGAACAATGCGCGGAATAAATCATGAGCGCCGAACAAAAGATTATTATCATCGCCGGGCCAAACGGCGCGGGAAAGACCACATTCGCCAGGGAATTTCTGGTCAGGGAAGCGTTCTGTCCGGCCTTTGTCAACGCCGACCTGATCGCGGCCGGTCTGTCGCCATTCAATCCGGACCAAGCGGCGCTCAGGGCGGGGCGTCTGATGCTTGAAGAAATCAGCGCATATGCCGGGCAAAGGAAAAACTTTGCGTTTGAAACCACGTTGAGCGGTCGCCTGTACGCCCGATATATTCCGGAGTGGAAGGAAATCGGATATCGGATTGAACTCATTTTTCTCAGTCTGCCCAATGCGGAAATAGCGGTGGATCGGGTGAGGACTCGCGTTTCCCAGGGCGGCCATCATGTGGATGATTCGGTGATCCGCCGCCGATTTGACAAAGGCCGGGATAACTTTCATAATATCTATAAAACTTTGGTCCATGCCTGGGCGCTGTATGACAATTCAGCCGAAAGCCCGCGACTGATTGATGCTGGAGAAAATCCATGACCCCGACAAAAAAAATCTTTCGAAACCCCAATCTCGCCAAAATTGACGCGGCCTTGAGGCGGGCCGCCCAAAAAGCCCGGAAGACGGCGAGAGAGACCGGGACGCCGCTTATTATCTATAAAGACGGTCGCATAATCAGGCAAAACGTTGAAAAAGAAATAGACCGGGAATCGCGGTAAAATTATGTTTGAAGGGCCGGAAAAAAAATTCCAACGTCATATCGCGGACTATTTTATCCGCGAACATGGCTATGCGTTGCTTAAGCGGGATGAGATCATCGACAAGGAATATTATTTTGCCTCAGATCATCTCATCGCCTTTCTCAGGGCCACTCAGCCTGAGACCTTTGAAAGCCTGGAAAAGGATTATGGAACCGACGCCGGAGATGAGATTTTCAAAGCGCTGAAGGCTGAATTGCGAATTTCTCCCCTGTGGCTGATCATACGAAACGGCCTTGTCGCGCGGGGGCTGGAATTTAAGCTCTATTATCCAAAGCCCCGTTCCAGCGAAAGCGCCGCCAATTTGCATCACAGCAAAAACAGAATCACATTTATCCCCGAGCTGACCATCAAGGGAAACAAACGGATTGATTTTGGTTTTTTTCTAAACGGCCTCCCCATTATCACCATGGAGCTGAAGCACGAAAAAAATCAGACCGCGCATGATGCGGTGAAACAATATGCGGACCGGGATCACAGCGACAGAATATTTCAACTCCCGTTTCTCCATATCGCGGCGGACAATTACGATGTGATGGTCGCCACTGATCCAAAATCAGAAAAAAACTTCCGCTGGCACAACGCCGGTCTTGAAAACAAAACTGAAAATAAAAATGAATACCCGGTGGAATTCCTCTACCGTGATGTTCTGGCCAAAGAGACAATTCTTGAAGCGCTATCCTTTTTTCTGATTTACGTCCCGCAAAAAGAGGCTGAGCAGGATAAGCCGGAACGACCCGCTTTCACTATTTTTCCCCGTTATCACCAATCCCGCATGGTTCAAAATGTGGCGAATGACGCCCTGGGGCATTTTACGAAGCGGGGCGATATCGGGAAAAAATACCTTATTGATCATTCCGCCGGCTCCGGCAAAACCCTTTCTATCTGCTGGCTGGCGGACCGTTTGCATAGTTTGTATAAATCCGGCGGCAACGAGAAAATGCTGGATATGGTGTTTGTGCTGACGGACCGGAAATCGCTGGATAAAAATATTCGGGATGAGTTTGATCATTTTTCCCACCTGCATGGCGTGGTTGGTTATGCCAAAAAAGCCAGGGATTTAAAAAGATTCTTAAAAAACGGCCGACCCATAGTGGCCAGCACTCAGCAAAAATTCAAATGGATTTTAGGTGAAATTGAGGGCGACCCTGATTTAAAAAAACGGCGGGTGGCATTCTTAATCGATGAGGCCCATCGTTCCCAGGAAGGAAAAATGGGGGCCGCCATCCGAACGCCTTTCCGAAATTCCAATGAACCGGCCAGGGATACGGCGGATGCGGAAATCGACCCGCAAGACGAACTTGCCGAAATTATCCGCGCCCACGATTCAAACCAGCTCTTTGTCGCCTTCACCGCCACCCCGTCGCCCGCCACCATTCAACTGTTTGGCGAGCCGTTTGACACCTATTCCGAAGCTGAGGCCATTCAGGAAGGATACATTCTGGATGTGGCCGTCGGCATTATTTCCTACAAAACCCTTTATAACCTGCATTGCCCCATCATTCCCGGCGCGGATAAAGAAACCCTCTATCCCGCCGGAGTGGTGAGCAAGGCCCTGAAAAATGTCGCCTTTCAAGACGAGGGTTTGATTCAGTATAAAGCCGAAGTGATGCTTCGCATATTTGAAGAAAAAATCAAATCGCTGATTGACGGCCGGGCCAAGGCCATGATCGTCGCCACCTCCCGTCTGGCGGGTTTGCGATATTTCCAAATTATAAAAAACAAAATCAAAGAGCGGGACGGCGTCGATTATAAGGTCTTGTATGCCTTTTCTGATTTTATCCATCCCGATACCAATGAATCCATTACAGAAATTCAGGAAAACGGTTTGTCGCCCGGCGAACTTATCGAAGACCGGTTTGCAGGGGAAGATTATCGGCTGATGGTGGTGGCGAGCAAGTTTCTGGCCGGTTTTAACCAGCCCCTGCTCGCCGGAATGTTTCTCGACAAAAGTGTGTTTGATCGCAACGCCGTGCAAACGGTATCCCGCTTGAACCGATGTCATGGCGACAAAAAAACCGTTGTGGTGGTTGATTTTACCAATAATGCCCACGCCATTTTGAAAGCGTTTAACACGTATCGCAAAGGCCCTCCCCTTGAGGCCTCTGAGCCGGATAAACATCAATGTGTCGGCTATTACGATGAGATCATGAAAAGCGGCGTTTTCAGCTATGGGGACGCCAAAAAGATGACGCGACTCATTGCGGCGGGCCAGGACTCGCAACTTGAGTTTGTGATCAAGGGGTTCCGGAAAAGATTTCAGGACAGGTTCGTCCAGCCGGATGACCGGAAAAAATTCGTCTACCTGCTGGCCCGGTTTGTCAAAAGCTATCATTTTTTGACCTGTTTTTTCACCTACCCCAAACATATCGGCGTCTTTGCCGTTTTCGCTGAATATGTCGGCCCTCAGCTCATCAAACCGGGCTCGGTTTCAGAACTCATGGAAAAAATGCGTAAAACCAGAGTGGTCAAGGCCAGCGTCCAGCACAAAGGGGAAGTGAGCATTTCCGGGAAAATAAAATTAAAAAGAGGGCGAAAAGGGGGCGGCGGACCGCCGGCCAAAAAAGTCTCGGTGCGGGACATGATTGAAAAAATCAGCAAAAAATTTCAGATCAGCGATGAAGAGGCCCTTTGCATCAAAGAGGTGACCGAAGAAAAGATGAGCGACAATACAATTCAGACCGTAATCGCGATCCATAAGGAAGATATCCATTATCTTGAAAACACCTACACCGGGCAGGTGAACGATTCGATACAGAACACATATGAAATCCGGGGCCGTTATGAAGATCTTGGCAACCCCAAATATATTGATAAAGGGGCCATTTTTGACGCCATGGCATTGACCGTTATCCAGCACGGTTTGCAAGTGGCGGCTTAGCGTATTATGCCACAAAAAAGCATTAAAAATCTGCCGGAATATGAACGGCCCCGGGAAAAACTGATTGAGCGCGGCGCCGTCGCTCTCACAGACCATGAACTACTTGCCGTCCTCATCGGAAAAGGCTCCCCGAAGCATGACGCCATCACCCTGGCCGGGAAAATGATTCCGGTCATTGACGAAAAAGGCGCGAAACTGTCAACGGATGATCTGAAAAACTTTGACGGCATCGGGAATGCCAAGGCCGCCCTGATCCTGGCGGCCATGGAATTTTCCAGGCGGCGCATCCGGCCGGAAGGAATCCGCATCGAAACCCCCGCCGACTTAGTCCCCCATATCCAGCATTACGCGGACCGAAAACAGGAGCATTTTCTTTGCGCCTCGGTGAACGGCGCCAATGAAATTATTAATATCCGGGTGGTTTCCATCGGCCTTGTGGACAGAAGCCATGCCCACCCCCGGGAGGTGTTTGCCGATCCGCTTATGGATCGCGCTTCGGCCGTGATCCTGGCTCACAATCATCCGGTCGGCGGGCTGAAGCCCTCTATACAAGATATTGAAACGACACAACGATTGCGGCAGGCCGGGGAAATAATGGGCGTCACCGTTCTGGATCATATCATTTTCAACAAAAACGGATATTTCAGTTTCTTAGAGGGGAATGTGGGCTTTTAAAAAAAACGCCGAATTCAATGTGATTCAGATTCGGTGTCTTATTGTGAAAACAGGCTCTTTTGCTAAATTTTTATTTTTCCCATTTTCTCAGAAACTATTTTTCGTAAGCGGACCGGAGTCCTTTGAACATTGGATAATGCTTCGTGTTCAGAGTTTTAAGCTCGGCGCCCTCCTCCTCGGCAGTGGCGGCCAAAAGAGCGTCCGCCAAACCCACGCCGTGGGACTTGCCGTAATCTCGCTTGTAAAGTCCCCCGGCCCGGGCAATCCCGGCGGTTATCGGCGCGACTCGAAAAAGGGAAATGAAGTCTTCCAAAGCGGCCTGTTCAGCATCGCCCTTCACGCCGGCCCATAACTCCGCGACAACGATGGATGACAAAATAATCCGGGCGAAGTGGTCATGGATGAAGTCCGCCGCTTTTCTATGGCCCCGGAAAAAATCAATCAGAACATCCGTGTCGGGAAGAATGAAACCACGCATAATCAGCCCCTATCCCATTCGGATCGAAGGGCCTTGAAATCAGGAAGATCCTTGCGATCTTTCCAAATTCCCTGAACCCGGCTCAATACCGCCCGGCGTTGAGCCCGCCCCGATTCACTGATAAAACGATCCAACGCGTCACGAATCAGCTCACTTTGTTTTTTTCCTGAATTCCTGGCCATGATCGCCAACTCGTCACGCTGACGCTGCGTCAAATAAATCTGAGTTCTTACCATATCATGCCTCCAATGATGTATGTATTCAAAATATACAGCTTTTATATTTCCTGTCAAGAACAACGTCGCCACCCCGTCGGCGGGACGCGACGCGGCCTTTTTTGGATTTATTTTAAAAAAATCAAGCGGCGCTATAAAATATAAGTTGACTTTAAAAAAAATAGCCGTTACACTGCGGCCTTAATCAATGAAGGCCCGTGTTTAAACGGGCGAGACAGTTTCGCTCTAAAGGAAAGTTCCATTTTGCCAGAAGTGGCTGCCTGAAGTTTGAAGCTTGTGATAATTTTTTTTTTGAAAGGAGGACGCCACTATGGCCAATGGAATCGTAAAATGGTTTAACAGCGGAAAGGGCTTCGGCTTTATCGAGCAGGAAGACGGTCCGGACGTATTCGTCCATTACTCAGCGATCAACAGTTCCGGTTTCAAAACCCTTGAAGAAGGGGACCGGGTTTCTTTTGAGATTGAGGATGGCCCCAAAGGACCCGCCGCCGCGAATGTGACCTTGACTTAAGGTCTTAAAATTCGAAAATTTAAAAAGGGCGTCTGCTTCATTTCGAAGCGGACGCCCTTTTTTTTTGGTGTTTTTAGTGTGATCAGGCCCCGCGTCCAAAACAAGTCTTTATTCAGGAAGAATATTTTCTCAAGGCTTGAATGTCTTCAATCGCAAATCTCTTATCACCCTGAAATGTTTCACATTGCTTGAGGAAAGCGTCATGTTGTTTTCAACGGCTGTCGCGGCGATTATAGCGTCGCCTGACCTGATACTGGATGACAAGGTGTATTCTTCAACGTAAATAGAGGCTCGATGGCCAATGTTCTCTGTTAGAGGAAGAACGACAAACCCAAATGATTTTAAGAAATCTTTGGTCTTTTTATGTTGCGTTTTGTTTTTAGCGCATTGCAGAAGTTCCATTTAAGTCTGGATGGAAAGAAACCTTTCATCCGCCTTTTCCATCAACTTCGCGGCCTTTTGGTTGCCTCTCTGTGTCCGGATAAATATATCACAAATATCATCGTATCTGGGCTTCCTCAAAGCGTCTATTTCATCTGACACTGATTTGCCGGCGTCTTGGGACGACATGCCGAAAAAAGGATGCTCCGCCATTTTCAGGCCCTTCTTTTCCTCCGGCTTTTTCTCTGGAGGGATCAATAGAAAAATAGGGACAGGCAAATAATACGATTCATCCTGCCTGACTGCGTTATGAAAACTCGGCATCTCCCCGATATGCCTCAATTTTCCACGCCTTGCCAGACGGGCGGCTTAACTCACAAAATTGTAACCCGATTTTTGAGCGAACCCTGAGAAGATGGCTTGACAACGAAAGACAACGTCAATACAATGTTGAATAAAAAAATTGATTTTTGAATGGGACCCGGAAAAAGCCAAAGCAAGCATCCCGCGCCAAAGCCTGATTAACTTGCGCTTTCAGGATTGCGTCAAAAACCAGCGAAAACTTGAAATGCCCAACAAACTTCTTCACCTGAAGGCAGCCGCGCGTCTGCGGAGCCCGTTTGAAGCGGGTGAGAATAGCGGTCGAAAAATACTGAAAGGTATAACGATGAAAAGCGCCATATTTGTCGATTTTGACAATATTTACATAAGACTGAAAGAACAGGATGAGAATTTAGCAAGCTCATTTGCTAAAAAACCGTCACAATGGCTTTCATGGATAGAAGAATCACTTGAAGGGCACAGCTCAAATAACCCAACTCGAAGGGTTCTCGTCAGGAGGTGTTACCTAAACCCCAAAACATTTGGAGATTACCGCCCATATTTTATCCGCAGCGCATTTGAAACAATTGACTGTCCATCATTAACGACACAAGGGAAAAACAGCGCGGACATACACATGATTTTGGACATTATGGATTTGATCAAACACGAAACCAATTTTGACGAATTCATTATTCTGTCGGCTGACGCAGACTTCACACCCGTTTTATTGCGCCTGAGAAAGTGGGACAAACGCACCACAATCCTGTCTATTGGTCCTTCTTCATCCGCATATAGAGCTGTGGCTGATGTTGTGATTGATCAAGATCAATTTTGTGAAGAAGCTCTGTCGGATCTCAATTTCGACACACAACCGGTTAGAAACGAGCCCTCTGCCGTCCAGGCCGCGGGGCCGGATGAGTGCGGTAAACTTATTGTCAATCGTGTCGCTCAATCAAATAAACCTGTCAGTATGGCTACAATAGCATCTGCTATTCGAAGAACTTTTCCTGATATCGCCGATGGGTGGGGTGGTTATGATTCATTCAAAAAGTATGTAAACACACTGAACCTTGAAGGGCTGTCGATATCCAACGTCACGCCTGGTTATATATTTGATCCAAAAAGACACAATACCCCGAAAGCCTCAGCGCAAATAAAATGTGACGAAAATTTTAAATCAGAGCGCCCTGATCTTGAACCTCTTGCGCAAAAAATCAGTGACTTAACCGACACTCCCTATTTCCCTCCAAATCATTATAAGATGCTGTTCAATAAAATAGCAACAGAAGTGAATTTGAATAAATATCATTTTACCTATACTTCCAAAGCGGTGCGAGACGCTTGTAAAGAAGCTGGAATTCGAATTGGAAGACAGCATATTAATTTTATTTTGCGTGGGATCACATTCGGTGGTCATGATTTCAAAGAAAATAACACAGAAGATGTTATTTCTAAGGCATTTGTGAAAAATACAATTACATTATGCGCAAAGGCGCAAATTAACCTCAATGAAGATGATATCAATTTGATTGTAAGTTGGTTTTCATAAACCAACCAGTAGACGACATTGGAAAAATGGGAACAGGCAAATCACCATAGAAAAAATAGGGACAGGCACAATAATACCCTTTTTGAAGAGTATTTTAAAGATCATGAAAAACCGACAAGAAGATATAAATCCCCAGTAACTCGTATTGATATTGCTGCAAAAGAGCGGCTAAGCGTCCTTAATGATTTGGAATTAATGAATTTAAACTCAAGGACATTGTACCCAGGTTTAGAAGGGTTCGCTAAATCGATAGCTTGGGAAATTGATTTATATGGAAAAAATGGAACATTTTCTGATTATCTGCAGAAATAATAGTTGTTGATTCGATGATTAGTTTAATAGGGAAAAATGGAGACAGGCAAATAATGCTCTCTTCACCTGACCGCAACCGCACGCCTGCGGAGTCCGTTTTGAGCGGGTGAGAATAGCGTTGGGTGTCAAAATTCTAAGTTGAGGAACGGTATGGGCTATGTTCACTGATTTTATTAGATTTCATTTGAATTGCTTTTCAGTCTTTACAATCTGTATTTTTAGCTGCTCATGCGTTAAATCATTTGCAAATAATTCCTTAGAAAACGAAGACGCGGCAATCGTGACTTCCGAGGTTGAAGAATATGCAAATTCAGTTGTCAAACCTTTAATTGCCAACGTTCCAAATGAGGATAAGCTCTCGATGCTTCGAAAAATTTCTGAAATAATAATAAGCAGGGAGCATGGTGTTAACTCCAATGCGGTGGAACCATCAAAATATATTTATTATGATATCTTTGACACTCTAAAATTAGGCTTCCTGGTCACGCTCAATCTTTCTTTTCACCAGAAGCAAAATATCAAAAATTGGCATGCCAAATACATGTCAGATACTGCAGCCGATGTTTTTTTTGCGCCATCTGCAAGTGAAATCATAAAAGACAGAGCCGCTTTTGGCTGCACGCATTATGCGAGAGTATTTATAGCTGTCGTTAAAGAGCTCAAGATAATAGACAATCCTGGTGATTTGCGTTATGCGGCCACCTGTGTGGCAAAAGATTATAATATGGCATATAAAAGACAAGATTATGAAATGACAATCAATGGTCATCAATTTGCCATGGTGAGAATAGGTCCGAAATGGTATGCGATTAATACCTCAAAAGGTGAAACAGTTGAAATGTCAATGGACTTTTCGCCCGACAAGATTTCACCGCCCAATAATACTGCCATTCAATTCCAATCTTATCCTGAAGTTACTTTTCTCTTCAGAAAGATAGGTAAAAATCACTCTGACAACATACAGGACAATTCGCTTATCAAGTTAATGAATATATATCGATCAGGTGAGAATAATCGCCAGTCTTTTTCATGGAGTGAGTATGAAAAGCTGTAAGGACAAAATGGGGACAGGCCAATAATGCTTATGAAAATCGCGAATTGAAGAAACACCGCGCGAAAATCCCGGATAAGAAGAAGACCCATGTTCGCTTTTGACTGATCAGATGAATCATACATTGCTCATACAAGGGTTCGCTCAAAAACAACTAATTTTTAAGCGAACCCTAAGGCGCCCAGCAAATGAACCCATTATGGATTTTAGCCGCGTTTATATTCGGCGCGGTCGTCAGCAGAATCGGACTGCCTCCCCTTGTGGGATATCTGCTGGCCGGATTCGCGCTTAACAGCATCGGTGTGACGGGTGGCGAAACGCTCAAAACAATCGCCGACGCCGGCGTCACCCTGCTTCTTTTTACCATCGGACTGAAGCTCAAAATCAAAAGCCTGGCAAAACCCGAAATCTGGGCCGGCGCGTCCATTCACATGATGGTCACGGTCGCTGTTTTCGGCGTTGTGATCCAGGCGCTCGCTTTTTCAGGAGCGCCCCTCTTTGGCTCATTGACCGGACAAACCGCGCTGCTGATCGCGTTCGCCCTGAGTTTTTCAAGCACGGTCTTTGCCGTGAAAACGCTCGAGGAAAAAAAAGAGATGGCCTCCCGGCATGCCGCCGTCGCGATCGGCATTCTGATCATGCAGGATATCATCGCGGTTGTCTTTTTAGCGGCGTCCACCGGAAACGTTCCTTCCGCATGGGCGCCGCTTCTTTTTGTGTCGCTTTTTATCGCAAGGCCCGTTCTTGGAAGGCTGATGGCCATGTGCGGCCATGGCGAGCTGCTGATGCTTTTCGGCATACTGATGACGGTGGCCGGTCACAGCGGCTTTGAGCTTGTGGGATTAAAAGGCGACCTAGGGGCGCTTTTGACCGGAATGCTTTTCGCCTCTCACCCCAAGGCCCGTGAGCTGGCGGACAGATTGCTTGGATTCAAGGATCTGTTTTTAATCGGGTTTTTTTTAAATATCGGCATTTCCGGCTCTCCCACGCCGGCGGGGTTGATAATCGCGCTTGCGCTGGCCCTGGTCATGCCGTTGAAGACCGGATTGTTTTTAATCATCCTGACGCGTTTCAAGCTGCGCGTCCGCACATCTTTGCTTGCGTCTCTGAGTCTGTCCAATTATAGTGAGTTTGGCCTGATTGTCGCTTCCATAGGCGTCGCCAACGGCTGGATCAGCGCGGAATGGCTGGTGACGCTCGCCATCGCGCTTTCCATGACCTTCATCATGGCCGCTCCCTTAAACGCGGCTTCCCACAGCATTTACGCGCGAATGTCCGGCCGTCTGCATTTTTTCGAGACTTCAAAACGCCTGCCTGAAGATGAGCCGATCTATCCGGGCGACGCTGAAATCGCGATTCTCGGCATGGGGGGCGTGGGGGCGAGCGCCTATGACGAAATGAGACGCCGATACGGCGATATCGTGATCGGTGTTGATTTTAACCCGGAGGAAGTGAGCGCGCATCGAAAAAAGGGAAGGCGGGTTCTTTACGGAGACGCCGAAGACAGTGATTTCTGGAAACGCATCGAGCCTTCAAAAAGCAAGGTGACCCTGGTGATGCTGGCCTTGCCTGATCCCAGGACAGGCGTATTTTCAATTCAGCAGATGAAAGAAAGAGGCTACAAAGGACAGATCACCGCGTCGGTCCGCTATGAGGACGAAATTCGTCTTTTGAAAGACGCGGGGGTTGACGCCGTATACAGTTTGTATGAAGAAGCGGGCGTCGGTTTTGCCGACCATGTGTGCGCGCATATGGATTATTGTAAACTCAAACACACAACGGGATTGGAGCGGCGGGAAAAAGACGCGCCACACGCCCGGCGTTTGGGCATGTGAAAGATGGGAGTATTGACTCGCCCCTTCGCCGGCATGAGAAAGAGCGCATGAAGGAGGTCCCCCATGGCTGAAAAAACCATTTATAACTGCCACAGCCATCTTTTTACCCATGAGAATATCCCGAACAGGTATTTCCCTTTATTCCTGGTTCCCGCGCTGAGAATGGCCCCGTTTCGCTTTGTTCTGAGGGGAGTGATGAAGGCGATTGTTCCGTGGACAAAAAATGATAAAGCCCATCGCTACGCCGCTTTTATACAGGCGGCATACAGAAAAACGCAGGAAGGCAACCTGAAGCGCCTGATGGGCTATTATCCGGAAGGAACACGCTTTATTGTTCTTCCGATGGATATGGCCTATATGGGAGCGGGAAAGGTTAAAGAAGACATCGAAGCGCAGCATGCTGAGCTTGCCGGACTCTCAAAGGATGAAAAATATAGTCACATATTGATACCGTTCGCTCATATAGAGCCACGTCGTCCCCATGCGCTCCGCAGACTGCGGTCACTGGTTGAAAACCATCATTTTAAAGGCGTAAAAATATATCCGACATTGGGGTATGGGCCGGATCATGAGATCCTGATGGAGGAGATATATCCCTATATGGTGGAAAAAAACATTCCGCTTCTGGCCCATTGCTCCACGGGTTCGGTTAATTCAAAAGACATGAGCAGACACGACGCGCATGCTCTGGCGGATCCCGACCATTACAGGAAAGTCATGGACGCTTTTCCAGAACTCAGAGTTTGCCTGGGACATTTTGGAGGAATCGGAGAGTGGAGACGGCGCTTGAATGAACCCCGAAATCCCGATAAGCCCACGTGGCTGAAGAAAATCCTGGAACTGATACGCAGTGGCGATTACCCGAACCTGTACACCGATATATCCTATACGATCTTCAATTTTCAGGAAAACGCGCCTTTTCTAAAAATATTATTAGAGGAACGCGCCGTTTTAGAAAAAACGCTGTTTGGATCGGACTTCTATACGGTCGAAAGCCAAAAATACTCTGAGAAGCGTTTGTCAACGGGACTTCGTTTCGCTTTGGGTGAGGATATATTCTGGAAAATAGCCAATGAAAATCCAAAGCGATACTTAGGGCTCGCTCAAAAATAATTTTACATTTTGGAAGCCAATTCATCCAGTCTGACCGCGTTATGAAAACTCGGCATATCCCGATATGCCTTAAGTTTTCATGCCTTGTCAGACAGGCGACTTAACCCCCAAAATTGCAAACTAATTTTTGAGCGAACCCTTAAGGGAATAATGGGTGGCTCAGGCGGACAGGAAAAATAAACGCTTGGTCACGATAATTTGAAAGGAAAAGAAATGAATACTGAGCCTGAGGTAAGTTCCTTAAAGAATTTGGTCAACTATCAGGATGGGTCTGTTGTGAGCAAAACTTTAATCAAAAAAGAGACAGGAACCGTGACATTGTTTGCTTTTGATCAGGGACAGGGATTAAGCGAGCATACCGCGCCGTTTGACGCGTTGGTTTGCGTCCTGGATGGTGAGGCGGAAATTATGATCTCAGGAAAACCGTATGTATTGAAAACAGGGGAAATGATTATTTTGCCGGTTAATAAACCCCATTCCCTCAAAGCGGTCAAGAGATTTAAAATGATGCTTACCATGATCAGATCATAATTTTTTCAATCAAATTTCATGGCGTCGTAAAAAAAATGCGTCGCGGCGCTCCTTTTTCATGACGCGCCGAAAAGGACGGGCGGAAAACAAAGTGCTTTAAAAATCGCGGACGCGCGCCGGCGCCGCGTTCGTTGGGTGATCAAAATAATGAGAATTGCCACAAAGAAAGATTTGAGCGATATCGTCGCGATATACAACTCCACCATCCCCACACGGCAATCCACGGCGGACACAGAAGAAGTGACGGTTGAATCAAAGCTGGAATGGTTCCGGCGACATTCGCCCGACAAAAGACCCTTATGGGTGCGCGAAGAAAATGGGAAAGTGGTCGCCTGGGTCAGTTTTCAATCCTTCTATGGCCGGCCCGCATATGAGCAGACCGTTGAAATCAGCATTTACATATCCCCGGAACACAGGGGGAAAGGACTGGGGCGAACTCTTTTGGAAGAATCTTTGGAATCGGCGAAGCAATTCGACATTAAAACGATTGTCGGTTTTATTTTTTCGCATAATATTCCAAGCATTAATCTATTTAAATCATTTGGGTTTGAAGAATGGGGCGCTCTCCCGAATGTGGCCCGCATGGATGGAAAAGAATACAGTCTTTCTATTATGGGCAAACGTATAAAGGAATAAAGCCCCGAACCGGCCATTGCGCCGGACTTGCTGACGCTCGCCTTTGACAATTTAACGTTTGGGGCCGCCATAATCACGCTTGACGTTAATCATGCGATGCGTTACTATATAGAACATGATCCGATCATTTAAATGCAAAAATACAGAGACGCTGTCAAGAGGCGATCATGTTAAAAAATTTGTGAATATTGCGAAAGTTGCCCGACGGAAACTCAGACAGCTCGAAATCGCAAACCGGCTTGGCGATTTAAGAGCGCCGCCTGGAAATCGTCTTGAAGCGCTCAGGGGTGATCGCACGGGTCAATATAGCATCCGAATTAACAATCAATGGCGAATTTGCTTTTCATGGACAGATTCGGGGGCGGAAAATGTGGAAATCGTAGATTACCACTGAGGAGAGATAATCATGACAAAATTAGATCCTGTAACCCCAGGTGAAATCCTGTCGGAAGAATTCTTAAAACCAATGGGGCTCAGCCAATACCGCCTGGCTAAGGAAATCGGTGTCCCGGCTCAGCGTATCAGCGAGATTGTATCCAATAAGCGTTCTATCACAGCCGACACTGACTTACGATTGTGCAGATTCTTTGGTTTATCTAACGGATATTGGTTACGCGCGCAAGTCGCCTACGATACGGAAGTCGCAGAGCGCGCGCTTGGCCCATTACTAAAAAAAATCAAACCTTGGTCTGAACATGCGGCCCAAGCATAGTTTGGAGTTGCTGATCACGCCCGGCATATCGAAAAGGCTTGAAAGAATATTAGTATAATAGGGAGATGTTTGCGGTGATCATCAACCCCGATAGGTATAAAAACTTATGAAAGACTCTTTTTCAAGGCGTCATGGATTTCATCCAGAAGAAAAGGAAATCAAAATACGCAATGATGCCTCCCGTAGCATGCGAGGTGTTATAGTTGATATCGCGTACGATAAGGGTTTTAGTCCGAAAACTCTTAGGCCGGTCGTTTGTCGAGCGTTGCGTAAACGTCCAGATATTAATAATGCTTGGTCCGAATATCCTAATATCGATGAAGAAATAAGAAATCTTTTGGACGAGTGCGAGTGGTATAAAATTTATGATGTAATAGAAGAAATATACAAAAGCGCATCTTCAGCCCAAGCTCCAGATTTCGAGACAGAAATCAATTCTTATTTTCGAGAAGAAGGTATTGGATGGCAACTAATATCCGGAAAAATCGAAGTGCGTGGTGAAGAGGGATTTGAACTCGGATCAAAAAGGGCTCAGGAAAGTCTAAAACAAAGTGGTCTGCAAACAGCAAGCAAAGAAATTCATGAGGCAATATTGGATATGTCTCGTCGACCGAGCCCTGACATCACTGGAACAATTCAGCATTCTATGGCTGCCCTTGAATGTGTTATGCGAGAGATCAGCGGCAACCCACGAGCCACCCTCGGCGAAATAATAAAAAGATACCAAGATGTTATACCCAAGCCGTTAGACCAGTCCATAAAAAAAGCATGGGGCTTTACCTCTGAAATGGGGCGACATTTGCGTGAAGGTCGGATACCATCTTTTGAAGAGGCAGAGTTGATATTGGGACTTTGTGCGTCATTATCAACATATCTTGTTAAGAAACATAATCAGCATTGAAGTTGATCATCGTCCAACGAATAAGGTTAGATTGTGAGAGCGAAGCGAGCCACAACGGATTAACTCTGATCCAAAATGCCAGCCGCCTTTTGTCCAGGTTATCCGCAGAAAAACAAGGAAAAAACCATGTCATTTAAAAATTTAAAAGAGCTGATCGCTCATTTTGAAAACGCCGGGGAGCTGAGGCGGGTGTCCGCCCAGGTGGACCCGAACCTTGAGATCACGGAAATCACGGACCGAATCAGCAAACAAAATGGACCGGCCCTGCTTTTTGAAAACGTGAAAAACAGCCCCTTCCCGGTTTTGATCAACGCCTTTGGAAGCTTTGAAAGGATGGAGGCCCTCCTGGGGGGCCGGCCCCTTGACGAGCTGGCGCTCAAAATACAGTCCCTCATGAAATTAAAGCCGCCCCAGGGTTTGAGGGAAAAAATCAAAACCCTGATGGACTTAAAAAGCCTGTCCGAAATTTTTCCCAAAAAAATCCGGCGGGCCCCCTGCCAGGAAATCGTGATGGAAAAAGACGGGGGGCTTTTGGACCTTCTGCCCATTCTCACATGCTGGCCCCATGACGGCGGGCCCTTTATCACCCTTCCGATGGTCATCACCAAAGACCCGGAAACCGGGGTCCAGAACATGGGCATGTACCGGATGCACAAGTACGACGCGGCCACCACCGGCATGCACTGGCAGTACAACAAGGACGGGACCCGCCATTTCGACAAACACAAGCGCTTGAATCGCCGCATGGACGTGGCCGTGGCCCTGGGGGGCTCCCCTCTTGTGACGTACGCCTCCACCGCGCCCCTTCCCCCGGACGTGGATGAGCTGATATTCGCGGGTTTTCTGGGAGGGCGCCCCGTTCAAACCGTGAAAGCCAAAACCTCGGATCTGTATGTGCCGGCGGAATCCGATTTCGTGCTGGAAGGATATGTGGACCCGGATGAAGACCGCGTGGAAGGCCCGTTCGGGGACCACACCGGGTTTTATTCCCCGGCGGACCGCTACCCGGTTTTTCACATCACCCTCATCACCCACAGAAAAGACGCGATCTATCCCGCCACCATCGTGGGAAAGCCGCCCATGGAAGACTGCTATATGGCCAAAGCCACGGAGCGCCTCTTTCTTCCCATGATCAAAATGGTGGTCCCTGAAATCGTGGACATGGAGCTGCCCATGGAGGGGGTCTTTCACAACTGCGCCCTGGTCTCCATCGACAAAAAATACCCGGGCCAGGCCAAAAAGGTCATCCACGCGCTTTGGGGGCTGGGCCAGATGGCCTCCACCAAATTCATCGTGGTGTTCGACAAAGACATCGATTTGAAAGACTCCGGCACGGTGGTGTGGAAACTGTTGAACAATGTGGACCCCGGCCGGGACCTGGTGTTTTCCCAGGGCCCCCTGGACGCCCTGGACCATTCGGCCGCCTTCGCGGATTTCGGGGGAAAAATGGGCGTGGACGCCACCCGGAAAACCCGGGAGGAGGGAATGGGAAGACCATGGCCGGAAGAGATTAAAATGTCGGATGATATGATCCGGCGGGTGACCGGGAGATGGGCGGAATATGGGCTTTAAAAATTTTTTGAAACTGATCCTGGTCAAACAGACCCTTTTCGCCCTGCCCTTCGCCTTTCTCGGGGTGGCGTTCGGCGGCGGGGGAGGACCGAAAACATGGATTTTGACCGCCGCGGCCCTGGCGGCGGCCCGGTCCGCCGGAATGTGCTTTAACATGGCGCTGGACCATCGAATAGACGCGAAAAATCCCAGGACAAAGGACCGGCTCATCCCAAGGGGGGAGGTCGCGCCCCGGCAGGCCTGGGTCTGGGCGTGGCTGTCCTGCCTGGCGCTTATCGGGTCGGCGTTTTTTTTAAACCGCCTGTGCTTTTATCTTTCCTTTCCCGCCGTGTTTGGGCTTTTCACCTATTCCTTTTTCAAGCGCTTTTCCGCCTCCTCCCATTTTTACCTGGGGCTGGTGGAGGCGGCGGCGCCCATTGGGGGCTACCTGGCGGCCGCCGGTTCTTTCTCCGCGGTCCCGTTCGCCCTGGGCGTCGTCATCATGGCCTGGATCGCCGGTCTGGACATTGTTTACGCGCTCCAGGACATGGAGTTCGACCGGAAAGAAAAGCTTCATTCCGTTCCGGCGGCCCTGGGCCGGAAAAAGGCGCTTTTGGTATCGGCGCTGTGCCACCTGGTCTCTTTGTCCGCCATTGTCTTTGCGGGCGTCCACACGGGACGGGGCGCCCCGTACTGGATCGGGGCGCTTTTCGTGGCCGCAGTCTTCTCGCGGCAGCAGGCCCTGGCATGGCGGGGCCATGACGCGGCTCAAATCCAAAAAATATTCGCCGTCAACATGTATATCGCCCCGGCGCTTTTCCTGGGGGCTTTCATCGACATTCTGATTTAAAATCAGTCCTTTTCCCTCACCATGTAAATTCGGGACGCGGGGTCATGTTCTTTGAAAAAACGCCCGATGGAGCCAAAGGTGGCGGTGACCGGGGGGCCCGGATGGTCGGATGTGGAAAGACCGGGGATCAATATGGCTCCGATTGACAGCGTCAGCGGGTTCACCCTGATCGGGTGGGGAATGAAATGTTTTTTTTGATTTCGTTTAATCTCCGCCATATCCGTGGTTTGATACATGGCGGCGAACACAATGTCCAGGGTATGCTCCGTGCAGTTTTGCATATCCAGGGTAAACGGGTTGGCGATGGTGGAATAATGGGAGTTGTGGGCATCCTGATAGAAGTCCGATGAAATCACTTGCGTCAGGCGTTTTTGAAGCTCCGGCCCCGGTATAATGATCCCGGCTTCAAGCATCCTTGCCCCGGAAAAAAAATCCGCCGGAAAATCCCGGATCAAATCGCTTCTCCACGGCCGGCCGTCGCGCTGGTACAGGTTGTGAATGGCGTAGCGGGAATTTTTTCGGCCCGGGGACCCGGCGATTTGGGAATGAACGGCAAAGCCGATGTGGGTGAAAAGAATCCCTTCCGGCAATTTTCCCCTGTCTATGCCCACCCGGGCGAGAATGGCCGCCCGGGCCTGTTTTTGTTCCAGAAACTTTTCGACCTTGTTTGAAAACCGGATGACGCGGTCCGTTTCAAAATAGGTTTTCGAGCCCACCCGGCTGCTGCCCGCGTCCGCGCCCGGAGGGAAAGAAAGACACACGACCAGGGCCGCGAAAACGGCCTGGATGACCTCTTTCGTTTTCATCGGATTTTGCCCCCTTCAGCCCGGCCCGGTCAGAACCGCACGCATACTTTAAGGCCGATCTCCGTGGTTTCGCTTTGGGGCTCAAAGGTGAATTTTGAAAAATCAACGCCCGGGTCCGCCCCTTCAAAAGAAACCCGGCTGGACTGGTCAATGTTCCAATGCCGGATGAACGGCTCAAACGCCACGGTCAGCGGGCCGGTTTTGGTGATTTTTAAAGAACCCCTCAACCCGTATCCGGAATCCTGGATGTTTCTCACGCGGTTTAAACTGGGATACACCTGGCCGACATGACGAATATGCTCCCCCCGCCAGAAAAAGTCATACTCCGCCGAAAAGGCCAGGGACCAGCCGTCGCCCAGGTCCAGGACCGCCTCGATCTCAATGGGCGTGTAATCGTAAACGAATTCCCTTTTATAGCCCAACTGGCCGGTTGTGCTTTCCATTCCGCTGGAATCATGGATTAAATTCCGACGGCCGAAACCCGCGCCCGCAAAGGCGCTGACGGCGAAGGACCCGAAATCATAATCCCGGACATATCCCAGGATGCCCCGGGCCTCATATATGCGGTGGTCCACCCCGTCCATGGAGCCGGTCCCGGCGCTTTCATAATCCGCCTGGCCGAAACCGGCCGCAAACTCCGCCTTTAAAAGCAGGCGCCAGGGGCTGCGATACGCGTAAACGCCCGAAAATCCCACCATCGGGCCGCGCATGTTTTTAAGGCCCGACGCGTCATATTCCGTTTGAAACGCCTCTATCCCCGCCTCCAGGGAATGGGGCTTAAAATCCGCCCGGCAGACTGAGGCGGCCGCCCCCCAAAAAAGAATCCCTAAAAAAAACGCCCATAAGCGCCGATGGTTTGACATGGCTCCTCCCGGTTTTTCGCGCGCGTTGAAAAAAAATTTAGACCCGCCATTCTCCCTCTCACCCCAGCAGCACAATCCCGGACATGGCGCTCAACGATTTTCCATTCCCGTCTTTCTGGTCATCATCCCAGCCCAGGCGCCGGGAAATTTCCCTGAAGCTGATCCCCAGACCCGACATGGACGGGCAGGCCTCGTCCGGGTGGCGGCACCGGCCGTTTCCGTGAACCTTTTCGCACTGGTTATAAGCGCCGCAAAATATTTGCTTGCAGGGTCCGGCGGCGATGGCCATGGCCCGCGCGGCGCCCGATTCCAGCGCGTTTTTTCGGATCGCGGAGGCGGTTTCGTGAACCACGCGCAAAACCTCATGGCGCTGGTCCCCGAATAAAATATCCGTGTGAACGCTGAACTGAAAGGCCAGCGCGGAATGAAAGCGCGGGATTTCCTTTTCAAACGCGTCGGGATTCATGACATGGGGCGGGCAACTGGCGGAAAAGCCGTATCCGCCGCAGCGCTGGTCTTTGCATATGGAGGCCAGACCTTTGTCCATGGGAAGTCCCAAGGCGTCCAAAATGTCCGCCCGGCTCGCGCCGCATTCTCCCGCCAGGCGAATGGCGGCCTTCCGGACAGCGGACTCATTTCCCCGATCGGTTTTGCCTCTCATTGTCCGGCCCCGCGCAAAAACTCCCGGATGGCCGCGTTGACCTCCCCGGGTTTTTCAATGGGCGAAAGATGACCCGCTCCCGGAATATGCGCAAGCCGGGCGTCTTTGATCTTTTGGGCCAGAAACTCTCCGTAGGCCGGCGGGGTCAGGGTGTCGTCGCCCGCCGAAAGGACCAGAACCGGCGCCTTGATCCGGTCCAGCCGATCCCGGGCGTCAAAGGCATGGCATGCCTGAAAATCCCCCAAAGCCACCCGGGGGTCGCATTTTGCGATCTCTTGAATGTGGGTCTGTGTTTTTTCCGGTTCTGTGTTTTGAGAAACGGCGAAAAGACGCAGCATGGCAATGTAGTCGGAATAGTCTCTTTCAATCAGGTCCAGAATCGCCCGGTCCACCCCCAGTTTGGCCCCTGTGTTGATGAGAACGCCGGAAGCGAACAATTCCCGCCGCGCGCCCGTCAAAAGCTCCAGAACAATGGCCCCGCCCATGCTGATCCCGCAAAGGGACAAAGGCCCCGGGGGGCGGACGGCGTCGATAAACGCCAAAACGGCGTCGGCGCATCCCCGGACGCTGTCTTTCGCCGGGCCCCGGTCCCGGCCGTGGCCCGGAAGATCCGGCGCCGCCGTGTTGACCGTGTCTTTGAGCCCCCCGGCCTGCTCTTCCCAGAACGAGCCGTTTGAGGCCGCGCCATGAATCAGAATCAGGGTCGGCTTTTTCGGATCAAAGGGCTGTGGAGCGGCCCTGTAAAAAAAGCCCCCGGTCTTTTCATACTCCATTCAAAACGCCTCCATGCCGGCCCCGCCTCCCTCGTTTCGCCCGGCGCTTTCCGGGTCCCAAACCAAAATTTCCTTGCCATGCCGAATCTGGGATAATAAAATATTCGCTTGCTTGATGTCAAATACTTTAACAGAAGGTTGAATAGAAGATTATCGTGCTTATCATTATCAAAGAATTAAAATCGCCCACCCCGAAACAGCGCGAGGAGATCGCCGCCATTTACCTGGAAAACGGGTGGTGGGATGAAAAAAACGAAAACCCCGATCTGGTGTCCGGTATTGTGTCTGGAAGCCACTGCTTTGTGATCGCCGAGTTCCAGGGCCGAATCGTGGGCATGGGCCGGGCCATCAGCGACGGGGCGAGCGACGCCTACATCCAGGACATGGCCGTTCAATCCGGTTTCAAACGAAAGGGCGTCGGAACCCAAATTTTAAAAAAAATCACATCCCGAATTCAAAGCGACGGCATCGGGTGGATCGGCCTTATCGCCGAAAAAGGATCGAGCCGTTTTTACTCCGGCCAGGGGTTTGAAATCTTTCGGGACGCGTCTCCCATGCTTTTAAAAAAATGAAATTAAATCCCATCACGCCCCGGGACTATCCGGAGCTTCAAAAATACTTTGAAAATCAGTCTCATGCGCTTTGCGCCTATTCCCTGTCCTCCGCGCTGGTCTGGAAAAACGATTTTTATCGGCCCGGCGGCGCCATTGATGGGGACGCCCTGGTGATTTCCGGGGAATTTTCAGATCCGGAAAAGCAAGATTATCTCCTGCTCCCGGTGTCCGGAGAAAGGCGATACTCCCCGGGGGAGCTGCGCCGCCTGGCCAGGCGCCTGGACTTTGAAAGGTTTTCCTTCGCTCCCCTGGAATACATAGACGCCTTCGGCTCGTCCGAGTTTAAGCGCTTTTTTGATATCGTGGAGCGAAAAAAATACCATGACTATGTGTATCGGACGGAAAATCTCGCCCAACTTCCGGGAAACCGGCATTCCAAAAAAAGAAACCTCATCAACCAGTTTTCCCGAAGCCATGAGGCGAAAAACCGGACGCTCATAGAGCCCATCACGCCGGGGAACGCGGACGAATGCCTGGAGTTTCTGGACCTCTGGTGCGAGGAGCGAGACTGCGACGTGAACCCCAGGGAAGATTTGGCCTGCGAGCGCCGGGCCGCCGAAAACGCCCTGCGGAACATCGACCGCCTGGGGTTCAGGGGAATTTTGCTCCGCATCGACCGCACGGTGAGCGCCTTCGGCATCGCCTCGACCCTCACCCGGGAGATGGGGGCGCTTCATTTTGAAAAGGCGTTCGCGGGGATCAAGGGCCTTTACCAGCATTTTGACCGGGAATGCGCCCGCCGTCTTTTCAAGGGCCTGACATATATCAACAAAGAAAGCGATATGGGCGTGGAGGGCCTGGCAAAGGCAAAAAAATCCTACCAGCCGGCCATGATGGTCAAATCCTTTGACCTGGTTTTAAAAAGCTGAGCCGCCCGGCGTCCCCACTCCCTTCCATGGCCGCCATTGACATGGGAAACCATCCGGATTATAATACCGGTATGACACATTTAAACATCAGCGAAATAAAAACGCATTTCTCAAAATGCATGGAAAGGGTCAGCGCCGGACAAACCATCACCGTCTGCAAGCGAAATGTTCCCATCGCCCGGATCAGTTCCATCGACTCGATTCCCCTCCGAAAACGTCCCGTCGGGCTGGGCGGAAAAGAGTATCCCGGCTTCAAGATACCCGACTCTTTTTTCGACCCTCTTCCCGATGATATCGGCGCCGCTTTCAACGGCGAAAACCCGTGAGGATTCTTCTCGACACATGCGCCTTTCTTTGGATCACCCAGGGAAGCGACGCGCTTTCGCCCGCGGCGATTGAAGCGTTTGTCAATCCCGAAAATGAAGTGTATCTGAGCGTGGTGTCCGCGTGGGAAATCAATGTGAAGAGCCAGTTGGGGAAGCTTCCTCTTCCTCCTGAACGATTTATCCCAAAAGAACGAAAAAGACACCTGATCGCCTCTTTGAATCTATCTGAGAAAGACACGCTTCATCTATGCAAACTCCCCGCCCTGCATAAATATCCCTTTGACCGAATGCTCATATGTCAAGCCCTTGAGCATTCCCTGACCATTCTGACTCCGGCCCCCCTGATCCGGCAATACCCGATTCGCTGTCTCTGGCAGGCCCGGGGATAACGCCGTTTTGTATGGCGGATCAAAACCGAGACCCTCAATCGGCCCGGCTTCGGAGTGTTTCAAGAAGGAACTCGCCAAATCGTTTCCAGGATTTTTCATCCGCGTCTTTATGGTAGCGGTCCGAGCCGAACACGGTGAAGGCGTGGCGGGCGCCGCCGTACGCGATCATTTCGTGGGCCACGCCTTTTTCCTCGAGATCCACGGCCAGTTTGGCAAACTCCTCCATGCGGATATGCTGATCCGCGGCGCCGTGCATAATCAGCAGCTTCCCTTTTGTTTTGGAGTAATCCTGCCCCGCCGGGGCGCTTAACCCCCCGTGAAACGTGACAAAACCCTTCAACGCCGCCCCGGATCTGGCCAGCTCCAGCACGGCGGCCCCGCCGAAACAGTATCCCATGGCCACGGCGTTTTCAACATTCAGACCTCTGGATTTCGCGGCGTCCAGCGCCCCGCGCAAAAGAGCGCGCATTTTTTTTCGATCCTGGTACAGCTCCCCGGTATGCAGACGCTTGTCTTTGACATCCGTGGGCCTGACTCCGGCCCCGAACAGATCCGCCGCGAACACGGCGTATCCCATGTCCGCCAGCATGTCGGCCCGCTTCAGCTCATAATCGGTCAGGCCGTCCCAGTCATGGATCAGCAGCACAAGGGGAGCGTCGGGGGCGGGGCTGACAAATCGGCCCTCATAGGTTTTCCCATCCACTTCATAGGACAGGGTATTTCCCGGCGCCTGGGCCGGGGAGAAAAAAAACAGCGCGAAAAAAACAATGGCGATATATTTCATCTCTTTTCTCCTTTCAAAAAAAAGTCCATCCCGTCATCCAAATATGGGTCTATCATAATATGAATCGTCTTCGGATTCAAGTCGCTTTTCAGTGAAAAAGGCCGTCCCGTGTTTTTTTTCTTGACCGCCGCCATTTCCAAAGATACGATTTTTTTTGCGCGCTGAAAAGCCCCATTCGGAGGAGATGAGAAATGAGCGGGAAGGGCAAGATGAATAAAGCGGATAAAAAATTCGGGACCTTCGGCGGGGTTTTCACCCCGAGCCTTCTGACCATTCTGGGCGTGATCATGTTCATGCGGTTCGCCCCTGTGACGGGACACGCGGGTCTCTGGCATGCCCTGGGGATCCTCGCGGCGGCCAAGGCCATTTCCGTCATCACGGGTTTGTCCATCGCCTCCATCGCCACCAATATGCGCGTGAAAGGCGGCGGGGCCTATTACCTGGCCAGCCGAAGCCTGGGCGCGGAGTTCGGAGGCGTGATCGCCGTCTTTTTTTATGTGGCCCAGGCCGCGGCCGTGGCCATGTACGTGGCGGGCTTCACCGAGGCGATCTTCTCGGCCGTCCCCGACATGGGGCTTTCCTTCCGCGCCGTGTCCACCCTCACCAACCTGGCCGTGTTTGCCTGCGTTTACATCGGGGCCGGATGGACCATCCGGGTCCAATACGGCATCCTGGGCGTTCTGGCGCTGTCCCTGGTCTCGTTCTTCGCGGGCGCCGCCCAGGGCTTTTCGCCCGAGATTCTCAAAGCCAACCTGAATCCCGACTGGACGTCCGGCCACTCCCCTTTCACGCTCTTCGCCCTTTTTTTCCCGGCCGTCACCGGCATCATGGCCGGGGTGAACCTGTCCGGGGACCTTAAAGAACCCAGCCGCGCCATCCCCAGGGGCGTCTTCGCCGCCATCGCCGTCTCGGCGCTCATTTACACGGCCATCACCGTTCTGCTGGCCGGAAGCGTTCCCCGCGCCGAGCTGGCGGGCCCGGGATTTGTGATGAAGGATCGCGCCTTTTTCCCTGTTCTCATCTACGCCGGGGTCATCTGCGCCACGATTTCATCCGCCATCGGCAGCATGATGGGCGCCCCCCGAATCCTCCAGGCGTTTGCCCGGGACCGCGTTTTTCCCCGCCTTGGATGGTTCGCCAAAGGAAGCGGGCCCTCCGACGAGCCCCGCCGCGCCATCATTCTCACGTTTCTCATCGCCCAGGCCGGGGTTATGGCCGGCGACCTGGACGCGGTGGCGCCCATCATCTCCATGTTTTTTTTAATCACCTACGCCGCCGTGAATCTCGCCTGTTTCTATGAAAGCATATCGAAAAATCCCAGCTTTCGCCCCACGTTCCAGCTCAACCACTGGTCCGTGGCGCTTTTCGGGGCGGCGGGGTGCCTGGGGGTCATGTTTTTGATCCATTTCACGTGGGCCCTGGCCGCCATCGTCTTCTCCGCCGCGCTCTATTTCCTCATCGCCCGGGCCCAGATCATCGTGAGATGGGGAGATCTGGGCAGCGGCCTGGCCTACCAGCGCGCCCGAAAGGCCCTGTCGCGCCTGGAGCTTGAGCGCTACCACCCCAAAAACTGGCGGCCGGCCATCCTCGCGCTCAGCGGCCGGGCCGGCGACCGGCTCCATCTCGCCGAATACGCCTTCTGGCTGTGCTCCAAACGCGGGGTGGTCTCCATCGGCCAGGTGATTCCCGGCCGGCTTGACGAGCTTATCGAGCGCCGCCGGGAGGCGGAGATCATCCTGCGAAAATTCATCCGGGAGGCCGGGCTCCCGGCCTTTCCGGCCGTCATCGTGGAGGAAAACATCCACGCCGCCATCAAGGCCCTGCTGCAATGCCACGGCATCGGCGGAATCCGCCCCAACACCGTTCTTCTGGCCTGGAAACCCAACCCCCGGGAGGCGGGCATGTTCTCGGAAAGTCTGAGCATTGTCAAACGGATGAAACGCAGTCTTATCATCGTGGCGTGCGAACAGGAGGAGGAAAGGGAAAAAAGACACCGCGTCCCCGACGGCGCCGTCAATGTCTGGTGGAGCGGCCCGGCGAATGGCTCCCTGACGCTCATGCTCGCCTTCCTGCTCAAGGAAAACCGGGAATGGCGGGACCACCCACTGCGCGTGATCCGTCCCGCCGCGCCCAAAGCGGACGTGGAAAACATGGAAAAAGAAATGAGAAAGACCCTGGCCGAAGGTCGAATCGAGGCTGAGATCGTCATCGCCTGTGGAGAAAATCCCCTTGACGCCGTTCGCCGGGCCATGGGGCCATCGGCCGTCCTCTTCGCCGGATTCGAGCCCGCCGACGAAGACCCTTTCGGCGCGCTCATCCCCCGTCTTCAGGAAATTGTGGATCTGCCCGGAGACGTGATCCTGGTTTACAACGCCGGGGATGTCTCCCTGTCGGCCTGATGGGCGGGGAAAAACGCCCGACGGGCCGTCACGCCCCGGGCGAGGGCGCGTTTAAAAGCGCGCTGGGCTTGGTGTCTTTGACATACTCCCGGATTCCTCTCACAATCCCGTCGCACAGACGGTCCTGGTATTCCCAGTTGGTGAGGCGCTTGCACTCCCGGCGGTTGCTGATAAAGGAGGTCTCAATGAGTATGGCGGGCATCCGGGCGCCCATGAGCACATAAAACGGCGCCTGTTTGATGCCCTTGTTTTTGATTCGGCTGTATTTGGTTTTCAGCCGGCCCACCACCGAATTCTGCACATAGCCCGCCAGCCGGATAGACTCGTCCACCTTTGTGTTTCGCATCAGATCGTTGAGTATGGTCTGGAGGTCGCTGATGTTTTTTTCAGTGGTGGCGTTTTCCCGGGCCGCCACGGTGATGGCGTCGTCGTCGGTGGCAAAGTTCAGGATGTAGGTTTCGATCCCGTGCGCCCGTTTGTCCTTATGGGCGTTGGTGTGAAGGGAGATGAACAGATCCGCGTTTTTTGTGTTGGCGATGGCGGTCCGCTCCTCCAGGCTCAGCCCCCGGTCCCTGGACCGGGTGAGAATCACCTCGCAGCCCAGCTGCTGTTTTATTTTTTTGGCCAGCCGTCTGGCGATGGCCAGGGTGACGTTTTTTTCAAAAACGCCTTTGTAGTAACCGGTGGCCCCCACGTCGCGTCCTCCATGTCCCGGATCAATGACGATCCGGCTCACCCCCAGGGCCAACTGCCGGGCGATGGCGCCCGGCGCGATTTTTTCCTGTTTTTTTCCCTTTTTTCCCGCCGGTTTGGTGGAAGCGGGTTTTTTCCTCTTTTTGATTTTGGCCGGGGCCGCGACTTTTTTGCTTTTTTTGGACTCGCGTGTTTTTTGATCGCGTGAAGCCAGAGAGGCCGGCGGCGCTCCCCGGACATCAATGACGGTTCGAAAGGGATTTTTAAGGGAAAAGATGGAGTAACTTTTGAAAAATTTGATGTCGGACACGATTCGCACCGTGTCCCGGGTGAACTGGCCCGAGCGCACATCCACCAGGAGATTGTCATCCACATGAACGCTTTTCTGGGCGTCTTTTTGCAGCCGGCTTTTTTTAAAATCCACATAAAGACGGGGAGGCTTTCTGGACGACGGGTCTTTCTTTAACATCCGGTGATCGTAGGCGGTTTCTTTGTCGGCGTAAATCACGATGCGGGTGTGGCGCTTGTCCGACCACACCTTAAAGCCCGTGATGACGGAGTGATCCTCAAAGGCCTTCTTCTTTTTTTTCAAAGGCGCCTTTTTCGCCGCGGCCCGTTTGGACGGCGGGGCCCTTTTGACGGTTTTTTTCGCTTTCCGGGTCGCCGGCGCTTTGGACGCGAACGCCGTCATGGCCCGGCTCGCTTTGTCTTTGTAGTCGCTTTTGGGAAACCTGGCGATGACGCTTGTGAGTATGTCGGCGGCCGCGTTTTTATCCGACATGTTTCTGGAATATCGGTAAAGCCCCTGGTACAAAATCCCCGACATGTAAAGGCACGCAGGGGCCAGGGGGCCGGACGGGTCTTTTTCGTAAACGGCCCTGAACGCGTTGACGCATTTGAACCAGCTGTCCCGGTATTTCATTTTTTTGGGGTTTTTGAGAAGCCGGTCATAGCAGGAGCGGGCCCGGGCGTACTGGCCCTCCATGCGCTTTCTTCGGGCCGCCGACTGTCCGCTTTTTTGATCCTGCCGGGAATACTGTTTAAGCCGCTCAAGCGCCTTTGCGCGGTAGCCGCTTTTGGGAAAACGCTTCGCGATCCGGGAAAACATATCCCGGGCCTCGGCCCGGTAGGTCGTGTTCCGGGAGCGCCGGTACAGCTCGTGGTAAAGGACCCCGGCCCGGTACAGGCCGGCGGCGGCCCATTTTCCCGACGGATCGGCGCGGTGAACGGACACAAACTTGTCGATGCACGACAGCCAGTTGTCCCGGTATTTCATCTTTTGCCGGCTGGCTTTGAGGTTTTTATAACATTTTTCAGCCGCGTGGTACTTTTTCCGGGGGGAAACCGCCTGCGCGGGGATAGCGAAAACCGTCAGAAGCAGGCATGTCAAAGCCAGGCAAAACCCTTTTTTTAAATATGTCATGTCAAACGTTTAAGTTCCTTTTGCAGCTCATCCAGACGATTCAAAGCCTCTATGGGAGTCAGTCGGGAGATGTCCAAGGATTTCAGCCTTTCCATGGCCGCGTGAATTTCAGGATTCTGAAAAAGGTCCCCGGGGCCGGGCTCGTCCAAATCCCCCGGCGGCGGCGCTCCGACGCCCGCCGTTTCCCGGTCTTTTTCAATGCGGAAAAGAATCCGCTCGGCTTTTTGGATGACCCCGGGGGGAAGGCCCGCGAGTTTGGCCACCTGTATGCCGTAGCTTCGGTTGGCCCCGCCCCTGACCAGTTTTCTTAAAAAAATGATCCCGTCATTCCACTCCTTCACCGCGATGTTGTGATTTTGAATCCTGGGGCGATGGGCCGAAAGCTCCGTGAGTTCGTGATAATGGGTGGCGAAAAGGGTTTTGACCCCCTTTCCGTCCAGATCGTGAAGACGCTCCGCCACGGCCCAGGCGATGGAGATGCCGTCGAAGGTGCTGGTGCCCCTGCCGATCTCGTCCATGACCACCAGGCTTTTGGGCGTGGCGTTGTGGATGATGTTGGCCGTCTCCTCCATCTCCACCATGAAGGTGCTCTGGCCGGCGGACAGGTTGTCCAGCGCCCCCACCCGGGTGAAAATCCGGTCGGTGGCCGATATCAGGGCCCGGTCCGCCGGGACAAAGGACCCGGCCTGGGCCATGATGACCATGAGCGCGGTCTGCCGGAGAATGGTGGATTTCCCGGCCATGTTGGGGCCGGTGATGACCAGAACCTGGCTCTTTTCGTCGTCCAGCCGGATGTCGTTGGGCACAAAGCGCTCGCCGGACAGGGTTTTTTCCACCACCGGATGGCGGCCGGCCCGGATGTCCATGACCCCGCCCCCGTTGACCTCCGGCCGGGTGTATTCGTTTTGGGCCGCCGCCTCGGCCAGTCCGGCAAGACAGTCGATCCGGGCCAGGAAACGGGCGGCTTTAAAAATATGCCGGTTTCGGGCCGCCGCCTCTTTTCGAACGCGCTCAAAAATATCGCGCTCCAGGGCCGCTTTTCGCTCCTGGGCGCCCAGGGCCTTGGACTCGAATGTTTTCAGCTCGTCGGTGATGTATCGCTCGGCGTTGACCAGGGTCTGTTTGCGAATGTAGTGGGGAGGCGCGAGTCTGGACTGGCCCTTGGATATCTCGATGTAATACCCGAACACCTTGTTAAAACGAACCTTCAGGGACGCGGCGCCGGTCTTTTCCTTTTCCCGGGACTCCAGCTCAAGCAGCCACGCTTTTCCGTCCCGGCTGATTTTGTCCAGCTCGTCCAGCTCCTCATCGTGACCGGGCCGGATCATGTTTCCCTGGTGGGTGACCGGGGGCGCGTCTTCCCGTATGGCCGAATCGATGAGGTCCGCCAGCCTGTAAAGCTCGGCCGGGTCATGGGGAAATTCAAAAAGAGCCGCGGAAAAAAGAGACGTCCGGGACAAAACGTCGGGCAGGGCCATGATGGAGTTCTTCAGGGCCAGAAGGTCCCGCGCGTTGGCGTGCCCCATGGAAATCCGGCTGCCCAGACGCTCAAAATCGCGCATGTTTTTTAACGCCGCCCTGATTTCAGACCGCGCGCGGACGTTTTCCAGCGCCTCTTCCACCGCGTCATGGCGAAGGGCGATCTCCCCGGGGTCTGTCAGGGGGCGCCGGATCCACTTTTTGATCAGGCGCGCGCCCATGGGGGTCGCGGTCCGGTCCATGACGCTTAAAAGGGTCCCGGAGCGGCGTCCGGTCCGTGTGTTGACCACCAGCTCCAGGTTCCGGCAGGTCACATCGTCTAAAACCAGGCAGTCGTTGAGCGTGTGGGGCGTGATCCGGGTGAAGTGCTCAACGGCCCCCCCCCTGGGTTTCATGGATGTAATGAACCAGCGCGCCCGCGGCGCCCACGCCGGCTTTCATGTCCCCGCATCCGAATCCTTCCAGGGACCGGGTTTTGAAAAGCGCCAGAAGGCGGCGGCGGGACCGCTCATAATCAAAGGCGCGGCCGTTTAAAAACGAGGCGCGTTTTTCAGGCATGAGCCGGGAAAGACGGGAATAAAGGGAGTCGTCCCTCATGTCCTCGCTTAGAAGAATTTCGCTGGGCGACACCCGGAGGATCTCCTCAAAAACGGCGTTTTCGTCATCGGTTTCCGAAACCCGGAAATCCCCGGTGGAAATATCCAGAAAAGACATCCCCACGCGGGCGCCTTGTCGGTCCAGCGCCAGAAGGTAGTTGTCGCTTTTTTCGTCAAGCAGCTCGTCCTCGACGATCATCCCCGGGGATATCACCCGGGTGACCTCCCGCCTGACCAGGCCTTTGGCCTGGGCCGGGTCTTCCACCTGCTCGCAGATGGCCACCTTCCGGCCGTTTTCGATGAGCCTGGCGATGTATCCTTTGGCCGCCTTTACGGGCACCCCGCACATGGGGACCGGGACCGCCTCTTTTTTGTTCCGGGCGGTCAGGGCGATGTCCAGAATTCCCGAGGCGGTGTGGGCGTCTTCGAAAAACATCTCATAAAAATCCCCCATGCGGTAAAACAGTATGGCGTCGGCGTGCTTCTCCTTAATGGACAGGTACTGCCGGATCATGGGGGTGATCTTTGGGGAGGTCATGGTCGGTTATCGCCGTCTTTCATTCGGCGCCTGGCGCGGTTTCCCGGGTTTCCCGGGCTTCGGGTTCTTCCACAGGCGTCTGAGCGGCGGGGCTCCCGGGAAATTCCAGGCGTTTTTCCAGCTCGTCTATTTTCTGCCGGTGAACCTTTAAATCAGCGGTTAAAATCCGGATACTCTTTTTTTGTTTCATCTGTTTGGACAAACTGAAAAAAGCCCCGATCAAAACCCCTGAAACAAACAGAGCCAGGGCCAGGATCAAAATGGAGATCTCCGGAGTCCGGTAAGCCGCCGCCCACAGATCAATGCCCAGACTTTTCCGGGTTAAGAAAAACTCCTGGTTCTGGAAAAAAAGAGCCGCGCAAAGTCCCGCCAGAACCACAAAAAAAACCATTTTCATTTTTTTCATATCCATTCCTTCTTAAAATCGGTTCAAAACCAAACGGGGGCCATTTTACTCTTTTGAAAAAAATAACTCAACTTTTTTCTTTTCAGGGCGCGCTATCATCCGTCCAGCGCCGCGGCCTTCACATCCCCCCAGATTCCGACCTTGTCGTCCATGATGATCAAAACGCCCCGGACCCCTGGAATGGTTTTGCCGAAATCCAGCGCCCGTTTCAAGTCGGACTTGGTTTTCACATGGTTGCCGATGGCGGTGGCCGCGGCGTCGGCCAGGGCGCACGAGCCTGAGATCACACATACGGCGTCGGCCTTTCCCATGCTTTTGGAATGCCCCAAAGAGCCCGAGGAGGCGCACACGGAAACCGGCGCCTGTGACGAGTCCACCCGAATGCCCAGGCGGCCGCTCAGCGCCGATTTTCCGGCAAAAACGCCCACCGTGGACACGGCGTCGGTCTTGATAAACACATCGCCCCCGTTTTCCACAATCACCTGGCGGCTTTTTTCCAAAAGGCCCCTTCCCACCTCTTCGGCGATGGCCCCGGCCACGGCGGCCATGGGGCCCACCCCGGATTTTCCCGAGGCCTCGATCATCCGGCGGACAATCTCAGGCGCCGGACCCGCCATGGGAAGGGGAAGCAGGCTTTGGACGAATTCCGGACGCGACCGGATATAATTCTCAATATAGCCCCGGCGCTCCAGGATCAGGTCCCGGGCCATCGTGTCCAGACGCCTTTCCGCTGAAATAAACAGGTCCGTTTCTTTCACCGCCACCTGGAAAGATTCCAGACCCGCGGCGCGCGCGTGGCGGCGATAGACCCTCTCCTCTTTTTTCTTTCGCAAATCGCAAACACCCTGTTCTTTTAAAAAAGCGCGGGCGACCCCGCGCGTTTCGCCCGAAAAATCACTGGAAAACCGGGCCGGGCCGCATGTTTTCGGGAAACTGCTTTAAAAAATAACGGTCCGTCATACCGGCGATGAAGTCCCGGACGATCTCCTCAGGCCTGTGGGCGTCGATGTAGTTTGCTGAAAGGCCGTCCAGAAATTCGGAATAAACAGGCGCGGACCGGTCTCGCTTTTCAATGTCTTCCAAAATCCGGTCAAACAAAATCTCATAAAGGTCCCGGATGGCGGTGAAATGTTTTTTCGCCTCTTTGTGAAAATAAATGCGCTCCATATTGAATTTTTTCAGCCGCTCCAGGGCCTCGGAGCATTCGGCTCCAAAGGCGATATGGCCCTTTCCCACGCTGTTTCGGATGATGTCCGTCACCAGGTGAAACACAATGGTTCCGTTGGTGTCTCCCAGGACCCGGACCGATTCGGCCGGAAGGTCCGATCTTCGGATCACGCCCAGGCGTATGGCGTCCTCCGCATCCCGGCCCACATAGCTGATGGTGTCGGCCATTCTCGCCGCGCAGCCCTCCAGGGTCATGGGAACCAGCTTTTTTTCACGGTCTTTTTTCTTTAAACGGATGTCCTCGTCCAGTTTTTGAAAGGTTTTGCCCCTTTCCGGCTCCAGGCGCCGGTTGTGAATCTCCCCGTCGTGGCAGACAATGCCGTCTAGGGTCTGAAGGCAAAGGTTCCATCCGGCGCCCCGGTTCTCCACCCGGTCCAGGAACTGAACGCTTTGGATGTTGTGGTGAAAATACCCGACGCCGCGCCGCCTGCATATCCCGGACAAAAACGATTCCCCGTCATGCCCGAAGGGGGGATGACCGATGTCGTGGCCCAAAGAGACGGCCTCGATGAGGTCCTCGTTGAGGTTGAGAAAGCGCCCGATGGTCCGGGCGATTTTGGAAACCAGCTGCACATGCAAAACCCGGTGGGTGATGTGGTCGTTTTTCACTAAGTAAAACACCTGGGTTTTGTCGATGTAGCGGGCATAGGCCAGGGAGTGCAGAATCCGGTCGGCGTCCACGGAAAAGGGCGGCCGGTAATCCGATTCGTCCCGGACCCAGGGATTTCTCCGGACAGCGGACTCTCCCAGGGCCGCCAGGGGCGACAGGACGCGCCTTTCCCGCTCAAAAAGCCCCTCCCGGATCTTTCTTAAATCCAAATGGCTTTTTAAATCCAGATCGACTTCCATCAAACCCTATATCTCTCCCTTTTCAATCAAAGACTCCATGAAAGCGGCGTAGTCGATTCCGGCGGCCCGAAACCCCTCCCGGCCGTATTTCATGTTGGCCTCCAGAATATAATGCCTTCCCTTAAACGCGATCACATCCATGCCGACGTCGTCCCAGCCGCAGCAGGCGGCCGTGAAAAGAGCCAGGTCCGCCGCCTCCGAAGGCACGCCGTCCATCCGGATGGAGCCCCCCATGGCCACGTTGCTTCTGAATTCGCCGGGAGACGAAACCCGCCAGTATGAAAGGACCGCCTTTTTGCCGATGATCACCACCCGGATATCCCGGTCCGCCGGGAGGTATTCCTGGATGTAATACACCCGGGAAGATTCCAGATACTCGTCCAGGTCGCCTTCGTCGCGAATGAGAAACACGCCCCGGCCCATGGCCGAGCCCCGGGGAATTTTGGCGATAAAGGGAAAGGAAAAACTTTCCAGAACGCGCTTTTTTTTTCGCGGGCTGCCGTAAAACACCCGGGACCGGGGGTGGGGGACTTTGAGCAGATCAAACAAAGCGGTCTGCATGATTTTGTCCTGGACGCATTTATACGTGTGATAGCTGGGAAATGTCCGAATCCCCGCCGAGTCGAAAATATCCGCGTAAAAGGCGGAGGGATAATACACCTTGTCCGCCGTTCGAATCCTCTCCGCCTCCTCCGGCGAGTAGTCGGAAAAATTCGGGCGCACGCCCAAAGTGTCCACATTTCGGCAAGCCTTGAGCCGGGATTCCAGGGCGATGGCTTTAAACGGGCGTCTCATCGCGCGCCGGCCGCAGGGGGCTGTTTTGGGGCCGGCTGTTTTTTTTGGGGGGGGCTTTGGGGCGCCGGGGCTCTTTTTAAAACAAAATTTTCAGGCCGGGTGGCCACGTTGGGCCAGTATCGCTCAGCGGCCATGAAAAAATACCCGCCCAGGCCGTCCGAGACCCGCAGCTCAAACGGAACCTCAAAACCGGCGGCTCTCCTCATTTTCCCCCACTCGGCCCGGTATTGGAGCGCCCCGGTTTTTTCATACATCTCCACTTTCCGGACCTGATTTTTCTCCCCGTCGAAATAGATTCTCTCCACCCGCCCGTCTTTTTTTCCCCAAAGGGTCAAGCGGCGCCCCGGATCCCCGGGGGTTTCCGACAGGGCCGCCCGTCCATGATCCAGAACCGGGATTCGCCCGGCCAGGAGAAGAACCATGTCCCTGAAATCCGCCGGGACCGGGAGCCGGCTCTTCACGAACCCATCCCCCATTTTTCTTTTGTACAGTTTGTTGTCCCGCCGTAACGCCAGGTACAAAAAAACGCCGTCCCCGGCGATGTTGGCCTCAGGCGTCCCCGACGGCCCCAGGATGGCCAGGTGAAACTTCCCCGGAACCGCCCCGATCCAGGCGGCCCGGGCGCTTTGGATATGTCCGTCCTGGGAAAACCGGATTTTTCCCAGCCCCTTGAACGAGCGCAGACCGGCGTTTTTCTCCCGGGCCGCGCGGATAAGGGTCTGGATTTCCCCCTGGAGCGCCGGGGCCGGAAAAGAGCGCGCGGGCGGCCCAGGACGGTCCCCGGCGCAGCCGAAAAGGGCCATGGCCGCAAAAAGAAGCGCGATGGCGGCCCCGCAAACCCGGGCGCCGTTTTTAAAGCAGGTCTTTGATTTTCTTTTCAATTCGTTCACGGTCTCTGGCGTCTGTGTAAATGTCGGCGCAGCGTCTGTAAAATTCCAGCGCCTTTTTTGTGTCTTTGACTTTCAGGTAAGCGTCCCCGAGATGCTCCATGATCACCGGCTCGTTTTCGGCCAGATCGTTGGCCCGTCCCAGGGTTTTGAGCGCCTTTTTAAAGCGGCCCTGCTTGAAATACACCCACCCCAGGCTGTCCGTGATATACCCGTCGTCGGGCTTTCGCTTAAGCGCCCCCGTGATCAGCGACTCCGCCTCGTCCAGGCGAATGCCCATCTCCGCGTATGTGTAGCCCAGATAGTTAAGCGCGCTGGGGTTTTCCGGGTCCAGGGCCACGGCCTCCTTCATGGCCTCAATGGCTTTTTCCCTTCGGCCGGCCTTGTCGTGGACCACCCCCAGCCTGAAATACAGCCCGGGGTTTTCAGGAAACAGCCCCACGCCCCGGATCAAAATTTTTGAGGCTTTATCCAGGCTTCCGGCATGCTCATAAAAAGAGCCCAGGTGAAGAAAAAAATCCGGCTCATCCTGTGTGTCGGCAAGCGCCGACTCCAGGCGCTCGATTCCATCCCGGATTCTTCCGGTTTCCAGGTATAAAAACGAGCTGCGGGAGACCGCTTTTTTATAAAACCGGTCTTTTTTTTTAAGTTTTTCAAAATGAAACAACGCCGAATGGGGGTCTTTGGCCGTCTCCAGCGCCATGCCCATGAGATAATGAAGGTCCGGGCTTTCCGGGTTTCCCTTCAGCATGCCGCCCACAATCACAAGGGCGTCGTCGTTTTTTTTATTTTGGATATAAAACCGGGAAATGACGACGATCAGGTGAGGATTGGCGCCGCTTTTTTCTCCCAGGTCTCTGAAAATTTCCGCGGCCCTCTCCCGCTCGCCGATTTTATGATGATGCAGCCCCAGCTCCAGGATGGTGATAAAATCCCCGGGCATTTTGTCCAGAAGGTTCTGGTAGGCCTCCAGAACATCGTCGTCGCGCCCCTGCTTTCGGTAAATTTTCAAAAGCTCAAGCGCCGGCCCCGTGTTTTGAGGGTCCAGCTCAAGCGCCCTTTTCAGACGATCCTCGGCCGGGCCCCATTTTTCCATCTCGGCGTAAACCATGCCCATCAGAAAATGGGCGGAATAAGACCCGGGCAGAATTTTCAACATGTCCCGCAGGGCCCGCAAGGCCCCGTTCAAATCCTTTTCCTCCACAAAAATCCGGCTTAAAAAAACATGAATCTCCTCGTTTTCAGGGTCTTTTTCAAGAATTTTCCGGCATGCCTTTCTGGCCGCCGCAAAATCCTTTTCATCCCGCCTGATTTCAGCCAGCATGACCAGGGCGTCTTTGTTGTCCGGCTCCCTTGACAGCGCCTTTTCAATGATTCCAAGGGCCTTTTGTTTCTTTTGGCGAACCAGGAAAAGAGACGCCGCCTCGGTTTGGAGATACACGGAGCCGGGGTCCGCCTTCATGGCCTCGTCCATGAGACGGCCGGCCTCCTCGACGCGGCCCTCTCCTCTTTCAGCCAGGGACAGGGCGTACTCATAGTAGGCGCGTCGGGCCGGCGCCTCCTTTTTTCGAATCAGGGCGCATCCCGCGACGTGGGTCAGAAGGACTCCCGCGGCCAGCAAAAAAAGCGCCGCCCTTTTCATGGGGTCCCCCCGGCCCGGACGGGTTTAACCGGAGCCGGTGTAATCGTCAAAATCGGGTATTTCATTTCTGAAGTATTCTCTCATCTTTTTGATGATGTTTTTTTCAATCTGGCGCACCCGCTCCCGGGAGATGTGGTACTTGTCCCCGATCTGCTGAAGGGTGGCCGGGGTGTCTGAAAAAATCCGAAGAAAAAAGATCTCAGACTCCCGCTCGGTCATGCGCTCTTTGAACTCATTGATTTTTTCGTGCAACAGCGCGTGCATCTCTTTTTTCGCCAGGCGGTCCTCCACCGACTCGGAATCGGTTTTAAGCAGCCCCATCCGGTCGGTGTCCGAATCGTCCTTCACCGGGGCGTCCAGCGACAGGTCCCAGCCGTCCAGGCGCTGGTCCATGTCCACCACCTCCCGCTCGGAGACCCCCAGCCGCTCGGAGAGCAGCTTGGGCTTGGGGTCAAACCCCTCGTCGATCAGCTTTTGCTTTTCTTTTTTCAGCTTGAAAAAAAGCTTGCGCTGCCCCTGGGTGGTGCCGATTTTCACCAGCCGCCAGTTGTCCATGATAAATTTAAGGATATAGGCCTTGATCCAGAAGGAGGCGTAATAGGAAAATTTCACGTTTTTATACGGGTCGAACTTTTTCACCGCGTGCATGAGCCCGATGTTGCCCTCCTGGATCAGATCCAGAAGATTCTGCATCCATACTTTTTGAAACTCAAGGGCGATTTTCACCACCAGCCTCAAATTGGACGTGGCCATCACATAGGCCGCCTCCCGGTCGCCGTCGTTCTGAATCCGGGCGCCCAGCTCCTTTTCCTGCTCCCGGGTGAGAAGATCGTAGCGGCTGATTTCATTGAGATAACGCTGGAGATGATCAAATTTGACCAGGGCCTTCTGGCCGCCTGAAGCTTTGGCCGGTTTTTTCTTTTTCGCCGGACGCTTTTTGGCCGGAGTCTTTTTGGCAGACGCCTTTGAGGCCCTTGGGGATTTTTTTTTCTTCATCGCGTTGTATGATGTCCCTTGACGTTTTTTGTGGACAACCTGAAAGACTTGTGATAGTCGAAAAAACAGTTTTAAATCAAGTCGGCGCCTGTAGCTCAGCTGGATAGAGCAACGGACTTCTAATCCGTAGGCCGCAGGTTCGAATCCTGCCAGGCGCGCCACTTTTTTCACACGCCCGTGCGCCCAAAAATTTTCCGCCGACCGACCGAAAATGTAAATATAGAATGCTGAACATCCGCGCCGTTTGTTTTTTTAAACCAAAAAGGCGTTATTTCTATAAATAGCACATGGCGGCGATACAGACAAGAAAAATAAAAAGAAGGGGGGTTGAAGAGACCCGCGTGAAGAAACTTGGAAGACGGGATTTTCCGGGTTTTAAAAGACGGTGGAATCAAACATGAAAGAAACCGGGGTTAAAACACGGGTGACTTACACGCTCAACCACCAGGGAAAATTTTACATCATCGAAAATGTTCCCGCCCGTATGTGCCGGGAAACAGGGGAGGAATATTTCTCGCCGGAAACGGTGGAACGTATTCATGGGCTTATTCATGGAGGGGCCACGCCTGTTCGAATGGTTGGAACCCATCTTTATTCTTACACATAGACCGCAGATCGTTGGGTTGAGGAACGAAACCCAACATTCACAATAAAATTATATAAAAAACCATAAAACTGTTGGGTTGCGCTTCGCTTAAACCCAACCTGCCTCTGGAGATAAAACGGACGCGAAAAAATACCCAAAACGCAGAAAATGGGTCGTTAAAATGTCCAAAATCGGACCTGAGCCGCCCGGCGCGTAAAAACACACGATGGAAACCGGGCTTGGACCCACAGACGGAGTTTTTGTTCGCAGATTCCATTTTTCCGATAGAAACAAAACATTACCCGCTCGCGACCATCGCGCCATCACGACCCTTATGGAAAAAGTCGCCAGAAGGACCTCTGGGCGGTTTTATGTGATTGCTATGATTGATTAAAAGAGGTGTGGAGAAAAAAAGACAGGATGAGCTATGGCTCGGGGTGAAACGGCTTTCGCCCGGCCCCGGACCATAGGACCATAGATAATGGCGCGGACGCTTCGCGCCGCGACTGGGCCACAAGGAAGACTGAATGCGAAAAAAACCGTACTACTCTGTGCGCACGGGAAAGAACACGCTGTCTGAGTGCTTTAACCTGTCTGCACTGCGTGAGCTATTCAAGACGCTCTTTGTCCGCTTCGAGGACTAGGAATCCCTTGGTTGCGACTGCGTCGACGGCTTCATGCCCGGCACTCTTGGCCATGATCTTAAGGGGGCACTCCTGCTCGAGTTAAGGAAACATGATATTGCTCCGATCCGGAGCAATATCGACGGATACTCAGAAGATGACCTGTTCGACATGATTGAGTTTCTTTACGAGCACTGCTCGAAACCAGTCGAGCGCCATTACCACGATTGGGACGATTGCGCTTGGCATTGCAACACGTTTGAACGGGAACCAGGGCGACAAGAGTATCGTGCAAAGGTAAACAAAGTCTTGGCCCCGTATGGACCGGGATACGAGCTGTCTGTCGACGGTGAGATCATGGCTTTGGCGGACACAGGACTCGAAGGGCTCTTTGAAGCCCCAATCCCTCATGTGAATCCAGACAATATCTCCGCACGCGTCGAGGCTGCGCGCAACAAGTTCCGTCGGTACCGATCCTCATTAGACGAGAGACGTAATGCAATACGTGAGCTTGCGGACGTTCTCGAGTTTCTACGTCCCGACTTGAAGGAGGTCCTGATGCCCAAAGACGAGTCAGACATCTTCAACCTCGCCAACAACTTCGGCATTCGCCATCACAATACGAGGCAGAAGACCGAGTTCTGGTACAGCTGGCTGTTTTACTACTACTTAGCCACGATCCACGCGGCAGTTCGCCTTATTGAGCGACACAAGGCAGGGGGCGGCCAAGCCGAAGACGCGATGAAACGATGAAAGGCCCAACCAGACAAATCCACGGTACGGCGTACCGCCGCCCGTGGATTTGCGACATTCCCGGCGACTGCGTTTCCGGGAATCGCGGCACTGACCTATACGAACATAATAGATACTGCAAATATTAGAAGTGAAACTGCGTTATTTAAAGGACGATAATGAAAATAGAAGTTGCATGTAAAAAAGATGACACTGCAAAGACGAAAGGTGATCTTTTAGAGAATTTATCCAAAAAGCTTCTTCAGGCACAAGGATATGATGTTATTAAAGAGATTAAGTTCACTGGCGTAGAGCTTGATTTACTTTGTAAACATCGAGTTAATGAAAAGCAGATCTATGTTGAATGCAAGGCTCAAAAAGAGAAAATAAGAGCACCTGTCCTACGGCAGCTTCTTGGCACCGTTACTGGCTATGAATATGCAGAAGGATGGATTGTTTCAACGTCTGAGTTTGGAAAGGAGGCTAAAGGCTTTGTTGAAATGTGGAAAAAAAAGCCTCAAGAGCAATCGTCGAAGTTAAGTTTCTATGGGCCTGAGGATGTGATCGAATCACTCCAAAATGCCTCAGTTATATGCCCTATACCATTAGAAAAAGCGGAAAACTATATTGGAGGCAAAGAATTTTTAGGTGATTGGACCATGATGGTAACAAGTTATGGAAGGTTTTGGGGTGTATATACACTGAATGGTGGCGCTCCAAATGGTGTTTTGATTTATAACGCTGAAAATGGAAGACATATTCAAGATGAAGCCACTTTAAATAATATTTCTCAGTTAGAGACAAATTTGGCAGGTTACGATTTAAAAATCGGAGTTTGTAAAACAGAAAAGAAATTTCCATCTTTATCGATAAGCAGCTATGGTGTTGTTGAAGTCCAAATAGGAGACTCTTGGAATGATTATAGGCCTGCTAGACCACAAGATTTTGTCGGTAGAGAAGATGCTCAAAAAGAAATAATTGCTTTTTTAAACAATGCAAAAGAAAAGCAAAGTGACACAAGGATTTTTGCAATAACTGGAAAATCGGGGCTTGGAAAAAGCTCATTAATTGCAAAAGTAAGAGACAGATCAAGAAATAAATTCTATAAAAATAAACATTTTACGTTTGCAGTTGATATGCGAGGCGCAGTAAAACCTTCATATATAGCGACTTCTTTATTAAAATCATTAAAAACAGCACAAAAGGTAGGTTTTGGTGAACCGCTTGATATTCAACTAACAGATCCAAGCACACCTCTATCATCTCCCACAATTACAAAATATTTACAGTCAGTCGAGAGAAAAGGACAAGTAATCTGCTTGATATTTGATCAGTTTGAGGAACTCTATTCAAAACCTGAACTATTTAATGTTTTCTCCGCGGCTAAAGATTTAATGCTGGATGTGGCTTCATATAAGGGAAATTTCGTTTTAGGATTTGCGTGGAAAACAGATAGTACAACACAACAAGATCACCCTGCGTATCATATGTGGCATAAATTATCTGACTATAGGCGCATTTTTAAACTTGATGTTTTTGATAGTGGCGAGATTTCTAAATGTATAACCACTTTTGAAAAAGAAATTCAGAAAAAAATTCCTATAGAGATCCGTCACCAAATTTCGGCCTCAAGCCAGGGATTTCCTTGGCTATTGAAGAAACTATGTATCAATCTATATGAAAATATTAAAAAAGGTGAAGGCACTGATTCAATATCAATTGATTTGGATGTTAATCGATTATTTGAAAATGATTTAGATGTTTTATCATCTGCAGAACACACTTGCCTTAAGATAATTGCACAAAAGGCTCCTGCTGACTGGAGTGAAATAATCGAAATTTCAGGAATCGCTGTACTAAATAATCTGGTCCATAAAAGGTTAGTGATTAAAAGTGGAGATCGTCTAAATATCTACTGGGATATTTTTAAGGATTACCTCCTTACAGGTAAGGTTCCGATTGTTCCATTTAATTATATTCCGACATCTGATATTTCTTCGATGTTAAAAGTTTTCCAGGAACTTAATACTGTTTCTTACTTAAAATCTGATAAAATAGCTAATCTAACACAACTGAATGAGCGTACCGTATGGAATATTGGTGCAGATTTGGTAATGTTTGGATTAGCAGAAAGAAAAGGAACTCAATTTAAAGCTCACAGGGAATTAAATGATTGCTCGAACGCTTCAGCACTAAAAAAACTAAGAGAAAAGATTGGTAAGCATTCATTGAAATTAGCAATCTATAAGGCGGCAGCGGGGAAAACAGTGGACCCGGATTTTGTGACTGAAATCCTAAAGGGATGTTTACCTAAGGCACGTTTTGGTAAGAAAACTTGGACGACATATAAAAATCGATTATCAAATCTTTTTGTTCATACAGGTTACTTTCTAAAATCGGGTGAAAATATTATTATACAGGACTCAGGATCAGCTATAACTGATATAAAGAATATTTTAAAAAGAGGTCAAAAGCGAGGGGTTGTTTTCTCAGCAGCAGCATCACCGGCAACAGTTTGTGAAACGCTTGATTTGATAAAGAATAAAGTTGATGAAATTTTTTTAGTTAAAAACGGTTATCGAAATGCCCTTACAGTTCTTAGGCGATTCGACCTAGTTTCTAAAGATGATGAGGGCCTTATACTTAATATTCTATCAATAGACAAATTTGGTGGACATGTGGAATCTATTTGGACATCGGCAAAGAATGAGCCGGTTATCGTTAAGTGCATAGAAAAACTAAATCATGAACCAAATATATCTGGATTCGATTTAGGTCATTATATTTCAATAGTTTATGAAGTTAACTGGACTGTTGCCACTCAAAAAAGAAACGGGAATAGTTTACGACAATGGTCTGTATGGGTAAAGGAAGGCACCACAATGTCATCAATTCCTACACCTCCAGGTAGAACTATTAAACAAAAGCCCTAAAAAATACAGCCAACAAAGAAAGCCGGGAGAATTTGTGTTAATCGAAATTTTATTAGGGCTTTTTTCTGGCTGATTTTAGCGTTCCCGGCGACTACATAAGCACCACGATTGCCAAAAACAATAAATGCCAGAATCACCCAAAGGTGACAAAAAGACGCGCCGCCAGCGCCTTAATTTTAAAAACACACTGCAACATATTTACAACATTTTTTAAACCAAAAATCCACAACCTGCTAAAAATAAATATAATCGCTTATTAATGGCCACCCCACTTCTAATCCGTATTCCGCAGGTTCGAATCCTGCCAGGCACGCCATTTTCACGCGCCCGCATAAAATTTTCGCCGCCCAACCGAAACATTAAAATATAAAATGCTAAAAATCCGCGCCGTTTTTTTTAACCCAAAAAGGCGTTATTTCCACAAATAGCACATGGCGGCGACACAGACAATTCTCAAAAAATCCGTAAGCATGAACACCGAAAAATAGCAGATAGGTGTTTACAGGTAAATTTAAGGCTTGAATAATGGGTGATTGTGGGTGTATAAGTGGGTGTATGATAGAAACAAAGACACTCAACATCACACAGGACATCCTGAGATTCATTTCTGAAATTGATGAATTCAAAGGGGCTTGGCGTGCTTTGGGAACCCTTGCGCCGGAGCGTTTAAACGCTTTGCGCCATGTCGCCACCATTGAAAGCGTCGGATCTTCCACACGTATTGAAGGCAGCCGGCTTTCAGATCGTAACGTGGAAAAGCTGCTGTCAAATTTGCGGATCCGGAGTTTTGAAACACGTGATGAGCAGGAAGTGGCCGGTTATGCCGAAGTGATGGAGCTGGTCTTTGAGTCATGGGAAGATATTCATCTGACCGAAAATCATATCAAACAACTCCACCGCGACCTGCTGAGACACAGCGAAAAAGACTCCCGTCATCGTGGGGAATATAAAACGTCATCCAATAGCGTCGCCGCTTTTGATGAAACCGGCAGGCAGGTGGGAATTGTATTTGAAACAGCCACTCCTTTTGAGACACCGGCGTTAATGACTGAGATTGTCACCTGGACAAATAAAGCCCTGGAAACCCGGTCATCGCACCCGCTTTTAGCGATTGCCGTGTTTATCGTGGTGTTTTTGGAAATTCACCCGTTTAAGGACGGAAATGGCCGATTGAGCCGTGTTTTAACCACCTTGCTTTTACTCCGCGCCGGTTATGCTTACGTTCCGTATAGTTCTTTGGAAAGCGTGATCGAAAAAAACAAGGAAGGCTATTATTCGGCTTTGCGCCGGACACAAGTCACCATCCGCGCAGAAAAACCGGATTGGCAGCCCTGGATCATTTACTTTTTGCGAATTCTGGCGCGACAAAGCCGCAACCTCGCCCAAAAGGTTGAGCGCGAAAAAACAATCTTATCCAGTTTGCCGGAGTTGTCTCTTCAAATTCTGGATCATGCAAAACAACACGGACGGGTCGCGATGGCTGATATGATTAAAATAACCGGTGTGAGCCGCAACACCCTGAAAGAACATTTCAGGGCGCTGGTTGAGAAAAACCATCTGGCTCTGCGCGGCAAGGGACGCGGAAGCTGGTATGAGTCGCCGTGACAGGGTATGGAATGATTGTTTTTTTGAAAAAAATTCTTTACATATCTTCCCCATGCCAATAAATTACCCTCACTATGAACAAGCCATCAAAAATAGACCCGAAACCATATTGACCCATGAATCCGGATAAAAAAAACGACGCCCGGCCCACATCCATCCGAGAGGCCTTTGAAAAACGTGAAGAAAGTTTCATGTCCCCGGCCGGATGCCTGAGCGCCCAATCCAGGGGCAGGGAAAAAAAGGAAGACCCGTGCCCGGTGAGAACCGCGTTTCAGACCGACCGGGACAGAATTGTGTATTCCAACGCTTTCAGGCGCCTGAAATACAAAACCCAGGTGTTTCTCTCCCCCATGGGGGACATGTACCGGACCCGGCTGACCCACACCCTGGAGGTGTCCCAGATGGCCCGGCTCATGGCCCGCTCCATGCGTCTCAACGAAGATTTGGCCGAGGCCGTGGCCCTGGCCCACGACCTGGGGCATCCGCCCTTTGGTCACAGCGGCGAGGCGGCGCTCCAGGAGATCAACCCCGAGGGGTTTTCCCACAGCCGGCAGAGCCTGAGGGTGGTGGACGCGCTGGAAAGAAAGGGGCGGGGGCTCAATCTGTCCTTTGAGGTGAGAGACGGCATTTTAAAGCATTCAAAGGGGTATGGAAAAATCATTCCGGACGATCCCGCCAAGCTGGCCGCGACCTATGAGGGCATGCTGGTGAGAATCGCCGATATCATGGCCTATTTGAACCACGACCTGGAGGACGCGGAGAGAAGCGGGGTGATCCGCCAGAACCAGATACCGGGCTCATGCGTGGAAATTTTGGGAAAAACCCATTCCGAAAGGGCCACCACCATGATCCACAGTTTGATCTTTTTAAGCGAACTGGAAGACGGCCGGCTGTCGCTTCGCATCGGCGACGAGGTCTATTCCGCCATGAAAACCCTTCGGGTTTTTCTTTATGACAACGTGTACCGGTCGCCGCGTGTGCACCGGGAGTTTTTAAAGGCGAAAAAAATCGTCTCCGACCTTTATTTTTATTTTCTGGAAAACAACGACGCCCTTGAAAATGAGTTGACGTATATTGAAATAGAGGCCTCGGCCATATCCGGCCGGCCCAAAGAGAAGGTGGTGTGCGATCTCATCGCCAGCATGACGGACCGCCACGCCCTGTCCCTTTACTCCCGAATCTTTTTCCCCTCTCCTTTGGTTTGAGACCCGCCATGAAACCACCCGCCGGAATGGAGCCTTTTTTTGAAAAATTCAAACGCCTTTGCCGCGTCATGGATGAAAAATACCATGAGGCGGCCCAAGCGAGCGGGTTTGAATGCCAAGGATGCCGGGACAACTGCTGTATGACCCATTTTTACCACCACACATTCCTGGAATACTTCTATTTGATCCAGGGGTATGATCGTCTTGACGATGAAACGCGGCGCCTGGTTTTGAAAAAAGCCGTGGACGCGCGCCAAAAAGCCGAGGCGTTTGAAAATGAAAAAAAAGACGCCCGGCCCCGGATCATGTGCCCGGTGAACATTGAGGGGCGCTGCGCGCTTTACGAGCGCCGCCCCATGATCTGCCGGCTTCACGGCGTGGCCTGTGAAATGCGCCGGGGGCCAAGGGTTTTAAAGGGCCCGGGCTGCGGGGAATTCGACGTTCAAAGCAAAGAAAGCAAAGGGGGAAAACATGCGGTTTTGGACCGGACCCCCCTGTACATGGAAATGGCCCGGCTGGAAAAGAGCGTCAGGCAGTCATTCGGCCTGCCCTCCAAAATCAAAATGACCGTGGCCGAGATGATCGCCGGCCACAAAGACCCGGCGGGAGACAGCCCATGAAAACAGTGGACCCCAAAGACATGGCGCGGTTGTCCGAAAAACGCCTGGAGGAAAACGGCGTTTTTTCGTTCAAATGCCACAGCGGCCTTTCGTGTTTTAATTTATGCTGCCGGAATTTAAATCTTTTTTTAAATCCCTATGACGCTCTTCGGCTCAAAACCCGCCTGGGCGTCTCCTCCGGGGAATTCATCGACCGCCATGTGGACGTGGTTTTAAGAAAGTCTAACTTTTTCCCCGACGTTCTTTTGAAAATGAGTGAAAACGATGAAAAAACCTGCCCTTTTTTAAAGGAGTCGGGATGCGGGGTCTATGAAGACCGGCCGGACACCTGCCGCTTTTTTCCCATGGAGCGCGGCGCCCTTTATGAGAAAGGGAAAAAAAAGCCCCGGATCATCCGGTTTTTCAATCCGCCGGATTTCTGCCGGGGCCGCCATGAAAAAACCCAATGGACCCCTGAAGGGTGGGCCGAAGACCAGGACGGAATTTTGCATGAGGAAATGACCCTGCTGTGGGCCGAGGTCAAGGCCCTTTTCAGCCAAAACCCGTGGAAAACCGGCTCCGCGAACGGCCCCCGGGGCAAAATGGCCTTTATGGCCGCCTACAACATCGACGCGTTTAAGGCATTTGTTCTGGACAGCAGTTTTTTGAAACGATTCAAGGTCAAAGGCTCTGTGCTGAAAAAAATCAAAAGAGACGACGACGCGCTTTTAAAATTCGGGTTTGAATGGATCCGATTTTTCGTGTGGGGCGTTCAGACAAAGAATATCGTCCCAAAAAGAAAATAAGGGGGGCCGGCTCACACCACGCCCGGGGGCATTTCCGGAATCTTTTCCCCCCCTAAGACATATCCCCCGTCCAGCCTCAAAACAGCGCCGGTCATATAAGGCGCGTCTTTGATGACAAACAGCGCGGCCTTTGCCACATCCTCGATGGTTCCCATGCGGCCCGCCGGAATATGATCCATCAGCGCCTTTTTTTGCGCCTTTGAAAGCAGCCCCCACCCCCTTGTGCCGGGTCCATGCCGGGTCTCCACCATGCCCAGCATGATCTCGTTCACCCGGACCTCCGGGGCGCCCATCCGGGCCCAGGTTTCCGTGAGAAGAGACACGCCCCTGCTGGCGGCCGAATATCCCTCGTTGAACACATACCCGGCCGGGCCGGATCTTCCCACGATTCCGGCGATGGAGGAAATGTTGACGACCGCGCCGTCCCCGGATTTTTTAAGATGGGGCAGGGCCGATTCAAAGACCCATTGTTTGGCCCTGAGGGTCACGGCCATTTCAAGGTCCCACTGCTTTTGGGTGTAGGCGCCGTGCACCACAGGCCATCCCCCTCTTTCGATGTTGTTGATCAGGATGTCCAGGCGCCCGAAGCGTTTGACCGCCCTTTCCACCATTTCAGAGACAGCCCCGGTCCGGCAAAGATCGGTCTGAACAATCATATGCTCCTGCCCGGTTCGGCGAAAATCTTCTTTGAGCCGGGCCACATCCTCTTCCCAGTCAAAATAATTCAGCGTGGTTTTCACTCCCCGCTCAGCCAGGGCCAGGCCGATTCCTTTTCCGATTCCCCGAACCGCGCCCAGAACCAGGGCCGCCTTGTTTTTAAGATTCATCCCGCCCCCTTTTTTTTTATTTTTATTTTCATTTGTGAAAACAAAAAGTTAAAAACCGCCCCCCCCTCTATTCCCGTCGGATTTCAGACCTTTTTTAAAAAAAGAAAAGAGTTGAAAATTTGTCCCCTTTATTATAGATTATCCAATGCGCTTAAAAAAACCACCCGCATGGAATTTTTTACGATTTTATCTGTTATCTGTTTTGTCGATAATGTTTAAAAATCCCCCGGGTTTTAAACAATTCTTTTTTCATCTGACAAAAACCCCGGTGTTATGAAAAGCCTTTCATAGACGGCTCCGACCGGAAAAACAGTCATTATTTCAAAAGAAATAAACCAGTTAAAAAGATATTGTCATTATAAGAAGCCCTTTATTATTATTATATTCACTTATAAAAATATTAAACAAGGCCTTTAAGATGAAATTTAAAATAAAAAAAGACATTCTGTCCTCCGCCATATTTAAAATTCAGGGGATCACTTCAAGGAAAAGCTCTTTAAGCATCACGGAAAACGCGCTGATTCACGCCGCAGGCTCAAACGTGATCATCCAGGCCACGGACACGGAGACCGGTTTTGAGGGCGTTTACCCGGCTGAGGTCGAGATCGAGGGATCTATGGTCCTGGATTCAAAAAAACTCTTTGAGATTGTGAAAGATTTTCCGGTGGATGACATCGGGTTCAACGAGCTTGACAACCGGTGGATTCGGATCGGAAACGACCAGGTCCATTACAGCCTCGCCGGACAGGACCCGGAGGAGTTTCCCCTGGCGCCTGAGATTGAGAAAATTGAATTTTTTGAGATAAAATCCTCTTTTCTCAGAGACATGATCGAAAAAAGCGTGGTCATCGGCCCCAGGGATGACAACCGGCCCCATATGGACGGAATTCTTTTTTCCCATTTGAATCAGGACGGCGCGGCCGCGCTTCGGATGGTGTCCACCGACGGAACCCGGATGTCCAAGGCCGACTATCGCTTCGGGGAAGATGAAACGCCTCCCTATGACTTCGCTCCGGTGATCATCCCCAAAAGAGGGCTGAGCGACGCGCTTAAATTTTTGAAAGACCAGGGGCCGGCCCACGCGGGGGTCAAGGACAACCATGCGGTGTTTAAAAATGAAAACGAAAAAATCGTCATCCGTCTTCTGCAGGGCGATTTTCCTGACTTTGATTCGGTGATTCAGGTCAAGGAAAATTTAAAGAAGGTGAAAATCAGAAAAGAGCCTTTTTTGATGATGCTCAAAAGAATGTCGATTTTTTCCAATTCCAAATACAGAAGCGTTTTTTTTCAGTTTAAAGACGGCCTTTTTTCCATTGAAAACACCAATCCGGAGATCGGGGAATCCAGGGAGGACACGCCCATTGAATTTGAAGGCGACCCCGTTCAGATCGCGTTTAACCCCAGGTATTTCATCGACACGATCAATGTGATGAGAAGCCGGGACGTTTATTTGAATATAGCGGATGACAAAAATCCGTGCGTCATTGAAGGTGACGAGGATATTGATTATTTGAGCGTCATCATGCCCATGAAAGTATGACGGCGTCGTAAAAAATCCGATCCGCGGCGTTACGACGCTTATTTTTAATTGAGGCATACTGTATGTATCGCCTCAATTAAAAATAAGCGTCAAGCCTTGCAGATCGAATTTTTTACGACGCCGTCCCGTGATTTTTCACTTAGCCATTCCAAATTTTTTTACGGTTTTATCAACGTATGATAAAATCGTAAAAAACGGATCAGACGGCATCTTAAAAAATTTAATACACAACGCAGTATATCGAATTTTTTAAGATGTCGTCAAAATTAATTTTTTTGCGGGTTAATCACACATGAATAACGAAAATATGAATCAGGACGTGTACAACGAAGACAACATCAAGGTGCTGGAGGGTCTGGAGGCGGTTCGGAAAAGGCCCTCCATGTATATCGGAAACATTGACATCCAGGGGCTTCATCACCTGGTTTACGAGGTGGTGGACAACAGCGTGGATGAGGCCATGGCCGGTCACTGCGACACCATCAATGTCACCATTCACACGGACAACAGCGTGTGCGTGGAAGACAACGGCCGGGGCATTCCGGTGGGCATCCATAAAACCGAGAAAGTGCCCGCGCTTGAGGTGGTGATGACCAAACTCCACGCCGGCGGAAAGTTCGACAGCCATTCCTACAAGGTGTCCGGCGGGCTCCACGGGGTGGGCGTCTCGGTGGTCAACGCCCTGTCCAAGCGTCTGGATGTCACGGTTTATTCAGGGGGGAAAAAATATTTTCAGACCTTTAAAAGGGGCGTGAAAAAAACAGAGCTGGCGGTCTTGGGGGAAACCCAAAAAACCGGCGCCAAGATTCATTTTATGCCGGACACCAAAGTGCTCAACACGGATGAGTTTAATTTTGACACCCTGTGCGCCAGATTCAGGGAGCTGGCTTTTTTAAACCCCAATATCCGGATCAAAGCCGAAGACAAGCGCTCGGAGACCCAAAAAGAGTTTTATTACAAAGGCGGCATCATGTCCTTTGTGGAATACTTAAACCGCCACCATTCCGCGCTTCACAAGCCCATATTCATCAAAGGTGAAAAAAACGACGTTCAGATCGAGGTGGCCGTTCAATACAACGACACCTTTACTGAAAAAATATTTTCATTCGCCAATAACATCAACACCGTTGAGGGGGGATTTCACCTCATTGGGTTTAAATCCTCCCTGACCCGGACCATCAACAGTTACCTGGCGGCCGGGAACCTGCCCAAAAATTTACAGGAAAAGATTTCAGGCGACGATATCCGGGAGGGGCTCGCCGCCATCATCAGTGTGAGAATCAAAGAGCCCCAGTTCGAGGGCCAGACCAAAACAAAGCTTGGAAACAGCGAGGTCAAGGGCCTGGTGGAGTCCCTTATCAATGAAAAACTCAGCGTGTTTCTGGAAGAAAACCCGGGCGTGGCCAAAAAAATCATCACCAAGGCCGTGAACGCGGCCCGGGTTCGGGACGCGGCCCGGCGGGCCCGGGACATGGCCCGGAACAAAGGGGCCTTAAGCGATTCCACCCTGCCCGGCAAGCTTGCCGAATGCCAGGTCTCGGACCCGGAACAGCGGGAAATTTTCCTGGTGGAGGGAGACTCCGCCGGCGGCAGCGCCAAGCAGGGGCGGGATCGAAAATTCCAGGCCATTTTGCCCTTGAAGGGAAAAATTTTAAATGTGGAAAAGGCCCGGTTCGACAAAATTTTAACCAGCGAGGAGATTAAAAACATCATCACGGCGCTGGGAACCGGAGTGGGAAAAGAAGAGCACGACATTGAAAAAATCCGGTATAAAAAAACCATCATCATGACGGACGCCGACGTGGACGGCTCCCATATCCGGACCCTTCTTCTGACCTTTTTTTACCGCCAGATGCCCGATATCATCAGCAACGGATACCTGTACATCGCCCAGCCGCCCCTTTTTAAGGTGGGGAAGGGAAAAAGCGCCGTTTACCTCAAGGAGGAGCCGGATCTGGACGACTATATTTTGAAGAAAATATGCGAAAAAAGAACGCTTCAAAATTCGGACGCCCAAAACGGCGAGAAAGAGATCACCGGGTCGGTTCTGGCGAATTTTCTGGAAAACCTTTCCCGGTATCATAAAATGATGGGCAGCTTTCAAAACCGGGGAATTGAAAAGAAAATTATGGAAACCCTTCTGGAAGAGGGCGTGGCCAAAAAGAATTTTTTAAAAGACCCGGACAAAATGAGCGCGCTTCAAAAGCGTTTGATTGAAAAATCATACCCGGCCGCGGACCCGGTGTGGAACGAGGAGCGAAAGGCCTACGAAATCACAATCACAATCCCCCGGGGAGAAAAATCCGGCGACCTGTATGAAAACGGGGAAACGCCCCCGCCGCATTTGAAAATCGGAAGGGGGCTGATTTATTCCTCCGATTACCAGAAGCTTTTCGGGTTTGCGAAAAAAATATCGGAATTCGACCGCCCGCCCTTTTCGGTCCGGGCCAAATCCGGCGAGGAGAAATTCCGGATTGAGGACAAGGACCATCTTTTGAAATATCTGATGGAGGAAGGAAAAAAAGGCATTTCCATCCAGCGCTACAAAGGTCTTGGGGAAATGAACCCCGATCAGCTATGGGAAACCACCATGAACCCTGAGAAAAGAACGCTTCTGAAGGTCGAGGTGGAGGATATTTTTGAGACCGACTCCATTTTTTCCCTGCTCATGGGCGAGAATGTGGAGCCCAGAAGAGAGTTTATCCAGAATAACGCGCTGAGCGTCACGTCACTGGACATATAAAATGAAAACCATTCATATAGAAGCGCGGGACATCCCCGACGCCTGGTTCGCCTGCGTGTATGATATTTTGGACCACGGCCATAAATACGTGATCGAGCGGGGAAGTTTCAAGGGCCGGGAAAGGCTGGAGTTTGACTACGTCACCGTTCATATCAAACATCCCGGCGCAAGGCCGCTGATTCCCGACATTCCCCCGGGGCTGGGCATTCCCAACCCGGTGGAGGACGGCTATATCGAGTCGTATCTTCCCTACCTGATGACCAGCGATCAAAAGCCCAACGAGGACTACACCTACGGGACGTACCTGGAGCCCCAGATCGCCGAGGTCATCCGCATGTACAAAACCGACGGGCACGGGACCAACCAGGCCTACATGGCCATCGGGGACGCCGACTCCATCCGCCTGGACGACCCGCCCTGCCTTCGGGGCATCGACACGCGAATCCGGTATGGAAAACTGCATTTCATGGTGTATTTCAGGTCCTGGGATTTGTGGAACGGCTTTCCGGCGAACCTGGGCGCCATCCAGCTTTTGAAGGAATACATGGCCATGGAGATCGGGGTGGAGGACGGGGAGATCATCGCCGCCAGCAAGGGCCTGCATATTTACGATTATATATGGGAGCTGGCCCAACTCAGAACCATGAGGACGTGAAGGGCCGAGACGAAAATTTAGAATTAAAAAAAGAAAAGAGTTGAAATGTTACAGGCGGGACATGAACTACAATGTCAACTATTTCTTGACAGACTCGTAAAAAAGTTTTGGATGGCTAAGTTAAAAATTCGATATACAAGGCGTGGCGCTTATTTTTAATTGAGGCAATACATGTAGTATGCCTCAATTAAAAATAAGCGTTGCAACGCAGTAGATCGGATTTTTTACGACGCCATCGTCATTTTTTGATTCGGTTGATCACACCCTTATAAACCGCGCCGCTTTTCCCGTCAATGCTGATAAAATCCCCGGTTTTAAGGGTCGCGGCGTTAAACGAGGCGATTTTCTTCTCCTCGTCGCATAAAAGCTCCCCGCATCCCACGATGCAGGTTTTTTCCAGCCGGTGGGCCACCACGGCGGCGTGGGAGGTGATGCCCCCCCGGGCCGTCAGCAGGCCGTCGGCGAGAAATATTTCCCGGATGTCGTCGGGCACCGTGTCGCTTCTCACCACGATCAAAGGGGTGTCCGGCTCGGTTTTTCGGAGCTTTTCCATCTCGTCTATGCTGAACACGATGCGACCGGTCATGGCCCCCCCGCTCACCCCGATTCCGTTGCCCAGCAGTTTTTTTTCATCGATTTCTTTCAGATCGAACACGGCGGTTTTTTTGCTTTTTCTCATCTCCATGTCCCGGGTCTGGAGAATATGCAGGTCCCGGGGAGAGTCGCTTTCAAATGTGAATTCGATTTCCTGGGGGCTCCACCCCTCCCGGTTGATCAAAAGATCCGCCCATTTTTTCATCTCGGAATATATCTGGGGGAAGTCCTTTTCCAGAATGATGTCCGTGGCGCGTTTTTCCGTTTTTTGCTGCAAAAGCGAGATGGGATGGGTTTTCACCAGCCCGGACACCACGTCCTCGCCCTGGTCGCCCACGGAAAAATCCCCCCACAGGCGCAGGCTGTCGCCGGACCAGCGGGGATTGTGGGTGTAAAACACCCCGGCGCCGGACCGGGAGGACAGGTTGCCGTACATCATTTCCTGCACAGTGGCGGCGGTCCCCCAGTCGTCCGAGATTCCCATGATTTTCCGGTAGGTTTTGGCCCGGGGGGAATTCCACGACTCAAACACGCTTTTAATGGACATCATGAGCTGGTCAAAGGGGTTTTCAATGACGCTGATCCCGAAACTCCGGATGAGTTTTTTGTAGCTCAAGGCCAGCTCCCGCATCTGTTTTCCGGAAAAATCGTTTTTCGCGTCGATTTTCAGTATATCCTTTTTGTCCTTGATGACGGCGTCGAAATCGTCCCGTGAAATGCCCCCGGCCATGCCGCAGCACTGGAGAAAACGGCGGTAGGTGTCCCAGGCGAACCAGTTGTTTCCCGAAATTTTGGCCAGCCCCTCCGCGATGACGCTGTTGACGCCCACGTCCAGAAAGGTGTCCATCATGCCGGGCTGGGAAATGGAAGAGCCGCTTCTGACGGAAAGCAGCAGCGGGTTGGCGGGGTTTCCCAGCTCTTTGCCGGTTCTTTTCTCCAGCGCCCGGATTTCCCTTTTGAGCTGGTTTCGGAAGTTTTTCTGGGCCGGGGGATAGCTCCATATGATGTCCATGCACCGGTACACCTCCGTGGATATGATAAAACCGGGCGGAACGGGCAAATCCAGCCGCTTGAGCCGAAGCAGGTTGTTTCCCTTGGTCCCTAAGTACACGCTTCCGGAAATGGAGCCTTCGGCCTTGCTGATGGGCGAGATGGCCGTGTTGGGGTCATAGTTTAACAAAAGCCGGAGCCGGTCTCTTTCCAGCCGCTCGGATTGGCGGGACAGGGTGTCCAGTATCCGGGTCAAAAACACGTCAAACTGCTGGAGGCCGGGCGAAAGGGCGATTCGATCCCGCAAAAACACCTCCGAGATTTTGAGGGTCCGGCCCTGGGGGTCATCTTCTTCCGCGACCATTTGGTATTTGGGCAAAATCCATTCAAAAGGGGCGTCTTTGAGCGCTTTTCCCAGGTTTTTTTCATGGATCGAGGCGATGTTGTCCACAATGATATTGTTCACCGCCCTGGCGAACCCCTTGAATATGTCGATGTACTGGCTGATGGAAAAGCTTTTCATGTGAAGGGAATAAAGCAGAAGGTCCCTTTGGTTCTCCATTTCCGTGGAATAAAGCCCGTCTGTCCTGAGGGCCTTGACGAACAGGTGGATCAGGGAATAGATGTCGTGGAAAGCGGCCTTGGTGATCAGGGAAAGGTCTATTTTTTCCATGATCTCCTCCAGAAGCGCCCCGACATAGGATTCCAGCCGGAATGTGAGCCCCAGGGCGTTGAATTTCAGCTCGGAATAATGCCCGTACATGGAGGGAATATCCACGGCGAAGTGCCGCTTTCGATAGATGGCCTCCTGGATTTCAAACACCTCGGGCCAAAGGATCAGTTTTTTTAATTTCTCCAGGCAGTCCAGAATGCCGCTGAGTTTTCGGGTGGAGTCGGTCTCGTAAAGGGCCTGCTTGACGCGCTCGATTCCCGGAAAGGTTTGCTCCGAAAGCTCGGAGACATATTCCTCCAGCTCGATGGGGCACAGGTTGTACTTTCGGTGAACCAGCTTGTAAAAGGACACGAAAAGAAAGACCCGCCGCGTCTCCCCGGGGTCGGCGCCGGGTATTTTTTCCATTTCGTCCCGAAGGGTTTTTTCAGAGAGAAAAAGAATCTCATGGGTTGAAATCCCCTGTTTTTCAAGGCCGTTCAAAATGTGATGACATCCGTCCACAAAGGGGCCTTTTTCGGATATGTCCCGGTAAATATGGGGGGGCGTGAAGGGCTCCACCACGGTTTTGTCCCGGGTTTTCCAGAACTCCAGAACCGCCTCCATAAAGGCGATGATCCGGTTGCTGCTCTCCACATGGCTCTGCTTGCGGAGGAAATGGATCAGAAGGTCCTTTCGGCGCGTGAGCTCATCCAGCTCCGTTGAGATGTCCCGAAGCCGCCCCTCGGCGCCGATGTCGTTGAAATACACCGGGAAAAGGCCGGCGAGCTGTTTGATGAGGTTGTAAACGGACTGGATGTCGCTGTTTAAAAGCCGGGTGATGTCCCTTGGAAACAGGTCGGTGTCCTTGATAAACACCCCGAACAGGGAAAGGTGGATGATGAGATATGAAATCAGCCGGGTGGAGAACCGGGGGTTCAGCTCGATGAGCCGGAGCCATGTCCGGATGTTTAAAAGATGGGCGCTGTTGACCTTGATCTGCCAGTCGTCCCCCACCCCGGATATCATGGGAAGCTGGAAACCGAAGCTGATGACCGACGTGATGAACAGGTTGATCAGGTCGATGTCGTTTTTTTTGTACACGCCCGTTCCCATGGTGAGGATGCAGTTGAGCGCGGTGGCCGGGTACCGCGCTGTTTTTTTCTTTAAAATGGGAAAGGTCTGCTCGATGATCCGCTCGATATAAGAGGTGTTTTCATGGTCAATAAGCCACCGGATGGTCCGGTTGATCTCCCGAAGGGTCTCTTCGTGAATCACTGAAAGCCCGGAAAGAATCATGGTGTGGAACAGAAAAATCAGCTTTAAGCGGTTGCTTTCCAGGCTTCTTTCCCCCACATCGGTGAACATCATCGGGGTTTTTTTATAGGTGGACACAAAATGGCCGTAGCCGGGAAGCGCCGTGAGCGCTTTGAGAAGACGCCGGGAATTTTTTGGGTTTTCGGCCTTGATTTCCTCCAGCCGGGTTTTGATGTCCCGGATAAAGGCGTGGGAAATTTCATTAAAAAGCCCCTCAAAGTCCCGGATCCTCACGTCCGGCCCGGCTTCTTTTTCCAGCCAGGGCAAAGGGTCCTCCTCGGCCGACCAGTAGTCGCAGACCCGGTCGCAGCGCCGGATCAAAAGCCGGTTGATGGGTTCAAAACCGTCCCTGTCCCCTCCTTTTTTTTCAAGAAAAAGTTCTCCCAGCTTTTTGATCTGGTAAAAGCTTTTGACAAAAAGAAAAAAAAGACCATCGGGAAGCGCGTGGATGAGGTCAAAGGCCCGGTTGAGGACGCCTTCGAACTTCTCAAAATCATCCCCGGCGTCTGAAAGGATTTTTTCCAGGTAAAGCAGCAGGTTGTCCGCGGCGTTTTCCCGGTCGCCGGTGTTTGGGGCGTCTTGTATGGCGTTTGCGAAAATATCCACAAAAAGATCGGCCGCCTTTTCTCCGTCCGGGTCGGCCTGAAGCAGGTGAAAGTAGTCCAGGGCGTATCCCCGGGCCTCCGCGATGATAAAGCCCATGTTTTTGTACGGGTGGGACAGCTCTTTGAGGAAGGTGTCAAAGTCTTCCATCACGCCCGGGTAACGGGACATGACCTTCTGAAGGGGGGAGCAGGCGGGATCAATGGACACGTCCCGATGGTAGTCTTTGATGTTGGCGGCAAGCGCGGTGGATTGTATGGCCACGGTTTTCCTCCCCGGCGGGTATCGTCATATAAGGTTTGACATTGTCTGGACATTGCCCATATACATCCAATATACCCAACACCAAGACAAATTCCAAGCATTAAATGGAGGCCGGCCCGGGCGCCGGATGACGCATGAGATATTTTCATCTTGAAAAAATTCCAAACGCCGGATCGCCGGCGGTCGTCACAGGCTCCGAGGCCCGGCACATGTCCCAGTCGCTTCGGCTCAAAACCGGCGATGTCATTGGGTTGTATGACGGCTCCGGACGAAAAGGCCGGGCCCGGATCGCCGGTTTTTCCGAAGGCCGGGTCCGGGTGGAGATCACGGAAGTGTCTGTCGCGCCGGAGTCTTTTGTTCAGATCACGGCGGCTTTGGGAATTTTAAAGGGAAAAAAAATGGACCGCGTGATTCGAAGCCTGGCCGAGCTGGGGGTGTTTCGGGCCGCGCCGTTTTTTTCCAGACGCTCGGCCCGGGTTCCGGTTAAAGGACGGATGGAAAGCAAAAAAGAGCGGTGGGAAAAGATCGCCCGGGAGGCCATGAAACAGAGCCGGGGCGGGCGAATGATGGAAATCGGCCCCCCGGGGGATTTCCAGGGGGCCCTGGACGCTGGCCGGACATGCGACCTGAAACTGATTTTCTGGGAAGAGGAAAAAACAGGTCTCGGACAGGCCCTGGAGGCGGCCTTTCCCCAGGCCCCTCCCCGTCCCCGGACGGTGATGGTCATGCTGGGCCCTGAGGGGGGATTTGAGAAAGACGAGGCGGACATGGCCCGCCGGAAGGGGTTTGTCCCCGCGTCCCTCGGCCCCCGGATTTTAAAGGCCGAAACCGCCGCCATCGCCGCGTGCGTTTTGGCCCAGCATCTTTTCGGGGACATGGGATGAGGCGGATTTTTGGGAGAAGCCACGAAAATTCTCTTGACATCTTTCAGTTTTGGGGTATATACATATGCCTTATGTTTGCGCCGAGGTAGCTCAGTCGGTAGAGCAGGGGACTGAAAATCCCCGTGTCGGCAGTTCGATTCTGTCCCTCGGCATATCGAAATTCAAAAAGGGTCGCGAAGAAACTTTCGCGGCCCTTTTTTTTTGCCTTTGTCCCCCCCTCCTGAAATCGCCTCTGAAACTCGCTCGCTTTGCCCCTGATATGCCCGCCGTTTTTTTGTTTTTTTCATGTGTCTGTTTTTCCGGTCGAACAGAGATTGATGGCGTCGTAAAAAATCCGATCTACGGCGTTGCAGCGCTTATTTTTAATTGAGGCATACTACATGTATTGCCTCAATTAAAAATAAGCGCTACGCCTTGTATATCGAATTTTTAACTTAGCCATCCCAATCTTTTTTACGAGTTTATCAGAGATTGGGTTTTTGTATGATGTGATATCCCTACAACGTGACTTGTTTTTTTAAAGCTTTAAATTCAAGGGTTTCCAGTTTTGGCACACTTTTGATAAACACAATAAAATCAGCGCCTAAAATTATAAGTCACGTTGTAGGGTTAACATCCTCTTTTAAAGTGTTTTGCGCCGCTAAAAAATTTTCCGCCCACATATTTGGCGACCCCGGCCCTGATCGCCCCGGACAAAGCCCCTCCACCGGCATGAACCATCGCCTGGGTGAGCGGTTCTGAAAACCCTCCCCCACCAAGCGGGACCCCCATCCCGGGAATCAAGTGGATACATCCGAAAATAGCCCCGGATATGGCCCATCCTTTCATTGCCTCAAGGATATTGGAAACAGCGTCAATGTCATTCAGCGCCGTGTAAGCCGTCTCAAGGGGCCTCATACGGCAATGACGAGCGGTATTCCTGGCCCAGGGCATTGCGCTGTTTGTCCTGGTAAACAAGGCGTCCGTCAAACCCGGTGGTTTCCTGGCGGATGGCCCTGTCCCTGTCCATTGTCCCTGTCAATTCCCCCGGCGCCTGGAAAGATTGAATTGCAAATGATCCATTCTTATGATAATCACATGGGGAAATCGGCATGAACAAAAAAATATTTTTGGAAATGAACCCATCAATTTTCGCAAGGATAGAGGAAAAATGGAGAAGATTTTAAATATTCGTATTGAAAAGTTGCCCGAAGGCGTTTATTTGGCAACGTCGGAATCCGTGCAGGGGCTTATCGCCCAGGGGCGAACTGTTTCAGAAACTCTTGAAATTGCGAGAGATGTGGCAAGAAAACTGCTTGAGGCAAAAAAAGAGAAAAAAACGTTTTCCGAATTGTCGGCGGTGAGCGACACTTTTGATTATCCTCTCGTGATCGGAGTTTGATATGGGCCGGCTGGCCGGTTTCAACTACCGTCGAATAGTAAAAAAAATCAAAAGGTTCGGGTTTTCTTTTGACCGCCAGGCGGCCGGGAGCCATGAAATCTGGTATAATTCCGAGACAGGCAGGCACACGACTGTCCCAAATCATTCCGGGGATATGCCCGAAGGGACGCTGAGAGCGATATTGAAGCAAGCCGGTATCACTCCCGAAGCATTTTTAGATTAAAACCAAACGAAACAAACGGCCTTGAAAGCCCCGGAAATGCGTCATGACAAACGCTTTGGACCCGATGATGCCCGAATCCCTGAAACAGCCAGCGCTCAAATCGCCGAAAGCGGCTCAAATTGAGCCCATCGTCTCTTTCCTCGATAATGATCGCCGTTTCCTCCGCCTGACCCAAATTGGCGCCTCATTATATCCCGTAAAAAACATAAAATCATAGGCGTCCCCATAATATCCCCGATATTCTCATTGAAATCTTAAATCAAACTCCCATCGCCTCGCTGAAATCATAGACAGGAACTTGGATAAACCGAACAGGCTCTCCCTGCCGTTCGGCGAATTGCAGCAAGGCGTCCGTCACGTCCGGGGAATACAGCTTTTCCCCGCATTTCGGGCACACTTCAGCGGGGACGTGTTCGACTAAGACATAGGATTCGGCGTCTTCATAACTAAATGTCACAAAATCCTTTTTAAGCTCGCCTCCACAAAACGCGCATTTCATGGCATTTTACCTCCGTTTTTTTCCGGTGATCCATTTCGACGGATCAGGCTCATAGGTGGTGACAATCACCACGAGCGGTGGAAATGAAGCCTGTGCGTGAAGTTCTCTTTTCTTTTGGGTCCTGCCATAAATTAAACAATTCGGCGAATATTTATCGTCATGATACTCTTCAATGATTTCCCCGCGCATGATGATTTCTTCGAACTCATGACGTTTTATCGAACGCATTATCATTCGTTTGACAGCGTGTTCTGAAAATTTATAATGCCCTTTTTGTATGCATTCCCGGACAGAACGAATATTCATATTCCAACCATTTCCGCCCAATATTGATTGCGGGCGCAATTCAAAAACTCATCTTCCCTGAAAATGACAGATTCTATTCGTTTTTTTAATTTTCAGTCTGTTGTCATGGCCGCCCATTTTTTCCGCAAGGCCAAAGTCTGGGTGTATAATGGGGACGCATAGATGGCAGACGATCATAAACGAATATCGCGTTCTGGTCTCGTAAAAAGCATAAAATCATAGGCATCCCTATTATATCCCCCTTTTTCCCTGAACGATGCCTTAAAGGATCCATCTCTTTTTTTTACCGAAATTAAAAATAAGGGGATTCAGATTATTTAACGCCGCCCAATATATCCCGGAATAAACACGCTTTGCTCCATCCTTCATTCACTGGGTTTCAGGCTTTCAATCGAACCGGCTTCAGATCCCCGACGCTCCGGGCATTTTGAAGAGACAGCCGCTCATGTGGAGCGCCCCGGGATTGACGCGATTCAATGACCGAGTTTTATTCGCCTGTCTCTATTTTTCCAGAAAAAAATCCCGGGCGATCTTCATTTGGCGCAATCCACCCGGCTGATCATTTCCCCTTGATATTTTCAATGTAAGGGGAATGTCTGTCCAGACCCGTGATGACAAGCAATTCTTTATTCTGCTTTTTAAAATCCCTGGTAACGCTTACATGGAAAGTGGCTTGGTTGTCTTCGTTGATATCAAAAACGATATTTTTCATATTAATGTCAACAACGTCTTCGTTTTTTTGGGTTTTCTCGTTGTAAAAACTCCTTCTTCGTGACATTAAGCCGCCTGTGCGCGCAACCACAAACTTCCATTTGAAAAAGCCAAGGAAATCGGTTCTGTCGAATCTTAAACAAAATACCATGTCTTTTAGATATTGTTTTTTCTTAAAAAATCCAAAACGATATTTGATTTTTATCCTTCTTTCAATCCAGGCCTCCACAATATGGATAGTATGGTTATTTCGGTGTATCTTATCTGGAATAACGACCGCCTTTTTGATGAAAGCGCCCCTTTCCAAAGAATCTTTTATTGAGTCTGAGACCTGATGTTGCGAAAAATCCTCAACCTTTGAGTTCAAAACAGACAGGTATAGCAATAAGCATAAGATTAAAATACTCGTGATCTTGGCAAGTAGCGTGCAAATAATCATCGTGATATCTTTCATTTCGAATCATCTCCAATGGATGAAAAAGAAAGAGCCCGGATTTTCATGAATTCCCATGCCTCCAGAAGAACGGGAGACATGGGAATATTTTCAAAAGACTTGCCACACCAAAATTTCGCATTCCAATTATGGGGCCGATGCTGACTTAATATGATAAAAAGGCGCCGAAGAGTTGGCCATGTGAATTTCCCAGAAACGACCATTTGGCCTGTTGAAAAGAACGTTGCCTCCAACATTCACACCGCCCACTCGCGCGGTTTCAATCGCAAAATCCGCGCAGTGATATCGTTCAGAAGAATTTAAAAGATTAAAGTTGTAAGGTTTTTCAAGGTGTTCCCAAGCGTGATCAATCATGCGCCAATCCTGTTTAGCTGTGGCAGGTATTTCAATCACTAAATCATACTTGACGGAGACCGCTTCCAACAATTCTGCTTTTGTGTCATATTTGTGATATCCGTTAACATCCCCCCCATTTTCTCTTCCATCTTTACTGAAATAATACCAACCATTTTCATCATTGCCTATTGCCACTCCAAGATGCCCAGCTCCCTTCGCGCCCATGGGTTTAAGCAACATTAGCAAATCATTACACAAAAATCCAATGGCCGAAGAAGCCGCTCCATTCGTAAAACCTTCCCCAAAATCGCCGCCATAGATTTCAGCGCCGATTCCACCTGTAGCGCCGTCCACAAGGGTTCGTCCAGCCAATTCTTTGGGGAAACCTTTTCCGTGAAAAAATTTCCCGCCCACATATTTGGCGACCCCGGCCCCTATGGCGCCCGTCACCATTGCCATGCCGAGATCAGAGCCGCTGATGCTCGCGCTTATCGCCCCGGACAAAGCCCCTCCGGCGCCATGAACCATCGCCTGGCCGAACGAGGAGAAGGCGGTTCCCACCTCCCCCATCCCGGGAATAAAATGTATGCCCCCAAAGATAGCCCCGGATATGGCTCCGGATATCGCCCCTCCTTTCATTCCCTCCAAAACATCCCCGCCGTTGATGGCCGCCATCGTCCCTCCCACAGCGGCTCCTATCACCGCGCCGACCACCACGGCTTTTGCCACGGCGGCAAAGGAAATGGACGCCACATACGCGGCAATGACACTGAAAAAATGCCCGCTCGGATCCGTATACTGCAAAGGATTATTCAAACAATAGGTATACCGGTTAAAGCTCTGGCTGCTGTAGGGGTCCTGGATGAAACCGTCGGGCGACAGGAACCGGCCGATCTCAGGATCATAGACCCGGCCGTTCATGTGGATGATCCCCATGTCGTCGATATGCTCATGGCCGGTGAATCCCCGGTTTGTGAAAGACAGCGAAAAATCCACAGCCTGCCCGTCCAAAGACCGGGGGCTTCCGAATGGCGCGTAGGCCATTTTTTCCTCTACGTCCCCAAGGCCGTTTGTCACCGTGTCGATACTTCCCAGGGAATCCCGCGCATATACCGGGTCTCGTCAGGCGCGTTTCTGATTTTTTTCTGGAAATAGAAAAATATTGACATTTTGTCGCATTTAAACGACAATCAATTCGTGAACACAAACCCCAAAACAATTAAAATTTATCGCGCCGAAAATGGTAAAGAACCTTTTGTGGAATGGATCAATTCGTTGCCTGTCAAGGACAGGGCAAGAATTTTCGCAAGGCTTGACCGGGTGGAAACAGGGAATACAGGAGACCATAAATCATTGGGAGACGGGGTCTGGGAACTCAGGTTTTATTTTGGTCCGGGATACAGAATTTATTATGGTGAAATCGGCGCCGCCATCGTCCTGCTTCTTTCCGGCGGCGACAAATCATCGCAGAAAAGAGACGTGAAAAGGGCGAAAATATTGTGGGAAAACCGGCTAAAAAGGAGAGAGCCATGAGAAATTACAGGGAATTTGTGTTGGAAAAAATGAAAGAACCCGGGGAGGCGGCTGAATATCTCAGACTCTCTCTTGACGAATATTTTAAAGACGGAAATACGGAAGCGTTTCTCCTGGCCCTTCGAACGGTCGCGGAAGCGAGGGGAGGCATCACGAAGCTTTCAAAGAATACGGAACTGAATCGACAAACCCTTTACAGAACTCTTTCGAAAAAAGGAAATCCAAAAATAAACACGCTTCGCTCCATCCTTCATTCACTGGGTTTCAGGCTTTCAATCGAACCGGCTTTAGATCCCCAACGCTCCGGGCATTTTGAAGAGATAGCCGCTCATGGGGAGCGCACCGGGATTGACGCGATTCAATGACCCACTCTTATTCGTTGGCATGAACGCCGTTGAAATCGCAAGAAAGCTCAGCATAAGCCAACCGGCGGTGAGTCGTTCATCTAAAAGGGAGCGAACACATCCAGAACGAACATCGCTTTGAACTGATCCCGTAAAAAACATAAAATCATAGGCGTCCCCATTATATCCCCCGAAACATCGTGTGGGAAAAGACGGATGATGTGGACTTTCCCTATGCGGCCCGGGGGGAAGGCGGGTCCATGAAAATCCGGTTGAACGATTTTCCGGCCGAGCCCATGCACACCCTTTTGGCAGACGGGCCGTGGCGATTTTGATGACTGGCCTGAAAACCGGCGCCGGGGACCGGCTTAAGAGACTGTTTCCCCTTTTTCAAGGGCGGCTTGAAGCTCTTTAAAGAATTTATAGTTGGCGGCGGGAAAGGGGTATCGCACGATTTCCTCCGGTTTGATCCATTGGACGGGGCGGCCTTCGGATGACCGGATGGGCGGGGCGTCCATAGAGGCCGGGCGGCAGATGAAAACGGTCAGCTCGATTTTAAAATGGGTGTAGGCGTGTTTGACCGTTTTTAGTTTTTGGATGATTTTTACATCGGCGCCCAGCTCTTCCCGGCATTCCCTTTCAAGCGCCTCTTCTCCGGACTCCCCGGGCTCCAGTTTCCCCCCGGGAAACTCCCACATGCCGGCCAGATGTCCGGAGTCCGGGCGTTTTTGAATCAGGAATTTTTTATCTTTGACGATCACGGCCAGAGCCACCGGGTAAAGGGGCGTCTTTTTTCTTTTGGCCCGGAACGGAAGCGATGCCGCGGTCCCGTTTTTTTTGGCCCGGCAGTTTTTTTTCAGCGGGCACCCGGGGCAGTCGGGATTTTTCGGGACGCAGACCAGGGCGCCCAGCTCCATGATGGCCTGGTTGAAATCCCCGGGATTGGATGGGGGGATGATCCCTTCGAGCGCCCGGCGGATTTTTTTCCCGGCGGCGGGTTTGGAGATGTCGTCCCGCCACTCCATGTATCGCGTCGCCACCCGGAGCACATTGCCGTCCACCACGGGCAGGGGGCGGCCAAAGGCGATGCTCATGACCGCCGAAAGGATATAGGGCCCCACGCCCGGCATTTGGATAAAGAGATCGGGGTCGTCCGGAACCCGGCCGGCGAAATCCGACACCAGAAGCCGGGCGGCCTTGTGGAAGTTGTGGCAGCGGTTGTAGTAGCCAAGGCCCTCCCACAGCTTCAGAACCTCCCCGGGGGACGCGGCGGCCAGGTCCTGGATGGAGGGGAATTTTTTCACCCACCGTTCATAGTAGGGAATGACCGTTTTGACCTGGGTCTGCTGGAGCATGACTTCGGAAAGCCAGATTTTATAAGGGTCCCGGGTTTTTCGCCAGGGCATCTCCCTTTTGTTCGCCTCATACCAGCCCAAAAGGGCCCGGGTGGGGAAGCGGCTTGGGATTTCATCCGTTTCTTTTTTGTTCATATGTGAATTCCAATTAAAACAAAAGCGCGTCGCGATGCCGCCGGCGCCGTAAGGCCCACTGATGGCTAAGTAAAATTTGATATACAAGGCGTGGCGGTTTTTTCCCGGGGCCACAATACATATAGTATGTGGCCCCGGGAAAAAACCGTCGCAACGCGGTAGATCGAATTTTACTTAGCCATCAGTCATGTTGGGGTCTCGGTTTTGGATATACCCGGCCAGCTCCCTCGCCTCATCGGAAAACAGCTCCATCTCCTCATAGGATATGTCCACATTGTTCAGATACTGAAGGATCAGGGCGTCCCGGCCCCCGGGCATGGCGCCGGGCAGAATCCCGGAGAAGAAAAAACCCAGCGCCTCCATTTCCATTGAAAAATCAGGCGTCAGCGGATGGGACAGGTCCAGAAACAGCTGAATGACGTCCAGCTTTTTCAGGCGCATCTCTTTTAGGGCTTTCCGGGTTTGCTCAGCCGCGTTTTTTCCGTATTTTTCCACCGCGATCCGGGAAAAGCCCGTGGCGCTCATCACGCTGGTTTGAATCACGGACTCAGGGTCCGGGACCCCAGCCGCCGGGGCCTGGATGTCGGGGGAGACGCCCAGGCGGCGGTAAATGGCCGCGATCATGTCTTTGTGGGCGCGCGGGGGATAAATCCGGGTTTTCTTGGGGGGGGCGAAATAAAGAAAGCAGACGGTCACGCTTCCCCGCTTTGACATTTTTTTGCCCACCCCTTTGAAGCTCACGGTGGCCGGAAGATATCCCAGGGCCAGGGCGCATTCCGAAAAGCCCATGTCAACGAACGCCTTCTGGGACCATGTGTGAATGGTGACCGGCTGGGCGTAAACCCCCATCAGGCCGTCTTCCCGCGCTTTTTGGGCCAAAAACTCAAACAGCCGTTTCAAACATCCCTGCCTGCGAAACTCCGGCTTCACCACGCCCAGGGCCATTTCCGCCACCGGCGCGTCTTTGTGGTCATAGCGAAGGGCGCTGTGGCCCATGATTTCGCCCTGGTCCGTGACCGCCACCGCCGAGAACAGGGAGCCGTTTTGATTGAGCGCCATGAGTTTTTCAGGATAATAAACATGGTGATAGGGGTAGGTGTAGCGATATCCCTTGTAAATGCATTTGGACACCTCGGCCTCCTCCCCCGGCTCCAGCGCCCGGACGGTGTAGGGGGTTTTTTTGGGTTTTTCCCCGGGAGGCGGCCCGGCCGGCTCTTCGTACAAGTCCAGCTCGCAGGCCTGGTAATAGTCGGTGATCCGGTTGTGCCGGGCCCGGATCAGCAGAGCCATCTCTTTTCCATCCGGGCCCAGGTTGTGAAATTCCACTTCGTCCACCTCGTCCCGGACGTCTGACAGGTCCGGCGGCGCGTCCGGGCCCTCTTTCGGGGGGCGGGACGGATCAAAGGGAAGCCCCTTGTCTTTGAGCGCGACTTTAAAGCCTTCGGGAACGATTTCGCACGAAATCCAAATCAGGCCTTTTTCGTTTTCCGCGTAGGAGTAATCCATGATCCACGCCGCGGCCCGGCGGGTGGCGCGCGTGACTTTTTCAACGCTTTTGGGGTCAAAGCCGAATTTTTCCGCCACGGAACCGGCGTATTGACCGGCGATGCGCAGATACTTGGAATCGGCGGGGATGGACATCTGGGAATACTCGCATCGGGTTTCCATTTTTTTCTCCCTGTTTCTTTTGATGGAAGGGCGACGGGCCTACACGTCGTAGAGCCAAAACTCCCGGCTTCGTTTCGTGAAATCGTCCAGTTCTTTTTGCCGGGAGCGTTCCAGCTCATCAATGTCCCATCCGTTTTCAACCGCCAGCCGGGCCTCGGGGCCCCCGGTGATGAGATCGATGGGCATCCGTTCGTACTCATACTCATAGGGCGGGGATTTCCACTGGAAATCGTCCCGGAAGGCTTTGGCGATGGCGGCCATGAGTCTCAAAGAGACGCCATAGGGCCGGTAGATGGAAAAATTCGTGACATGGATCTGGAACCCGAAACACGTCTCGCCGCTCCATTTGTTGGACGTGGGCTCGAAAACCGCCGGGCGAAGGAGGATCCCCGGGAACCGGTCCCGGGGGATTTTTAATTTTTCGAGTCGGATGAACGGGGCGCCGAAAAACTCAAAGGGCCGGGTGGCGCCCCGGCCCTCGGAGACATTGGTTCCCTCCCACATGACCTGGCCCGGGTACACCATGGCGGTTTCCGGGATGGGCATGTTGGGGGACGGGGGGACCCAGGGCAGGCCGGTGTCGCAAAAGCGCATCCGTCTTTTCCACCCTTTCATGGGGATGACCTCCAGCTCGCAGCCGATGCTCATTTCCCGGTTGAACAAAAGCGCCAGCTCGCCCATGGTGAGCCCGTGGCGCATGGGGATGGGATGGCGGCCCACAAAGGAGGCGTATTCCAAAGACAGAAGGGGACCCTCCGCGGCGATCCCGTTGACGGGGTTGGGGCGGTCGCACACGATGACTTTTTTCCCGAAACGCTTCGCCGCCTCCAGGCAGTGGGACATGGTGTGAATAAACGTGTACACCCGGGTCCCCACATCCTGGAGGTCGATGATGAGAATGTCGATGGGGTCCAGCATCTTGCGGGTGGGAATCCGGGTTTCGCCGTAGAGGCTGAACACCGGGATGCCCAGGTCGGGATCGGTCATGTGATCGGACTCGATCATGTTGTCCTGCTTTTCCGCAAAAAAGCCGTGCTGGGGAGAATACAGCGCCTGTAACGCGCCCGGAAAGCGCCGGTCCAGAAGCGTCTTGGCGTGAGTCAACCCCCGGTCCACCGAGGCCGGATTGCATAAAAGCCCCATTTTTAATCCGGCCGGACCCTTTGGCGGGGATTCAATCATGGATTCCAGGCCTGTGAGGACTTTGGGTGTCATGCGGGCCGCGTTTCCCCCCTACCTTCCCGGGGCGATTAAAAGTTTGGTGCCGGAGTAAATCCGGGTGGTTTGAGTCAGGTTGTTGTATTTGCGGAGCGTGGGCACCGGGACGCCGTATTTCCGGCTGATGGCAAACAGAGTCTCACCGGCCCGGACGGTGTGATAACGGGCCTTGGGATGGGATTTCTTTTTCACCGGGGCCTTTTTTGCCTTTGGTTTGACCGCCGGGGCTTTGGGGGCCGCTTTTTTTTCAGGCGCCCGGGCCTGTTTAGGCGCGGGGGGACGGCGGGTTTTGAGCGCGTTTAGTTTTTGGCTGATTTGATCCGTTCGCCGGGACATGGCCTTGTCGAGACCGGATATCTGGGCGGAGAGCGCGTCAAGCTGTTTTTGGAAAGCCGCCAGCTGATCCAGGCCGGCGGTGATGTCCTGAAGGCTTTTGAGATTTTTTTCGATCCGCGAAAGCCTCTCCGCGACGGCCTCTGTCCGGGGGGGCTGGGGAACGGGCATGAAGGCGGCCGGGGGCTCTTTGGGGGCGGTTTGTTTTTGTTTAAGGAAAAAAAAGCCGGCCACGATGGCAAAGGCGGCCAGACCGGCGACGGCCAGGACAATGGGGGACCAGCTTTTCCTGAGATTGTAGCCGTTGGGCTCTTCTCTGAAGTCGTCTGAGAAATCTTCCTCCGGGGGGTAATCGTATCGGGACATGTTTTTCCTCATTTTTTTTTCAAGCACATTGTCTTTCCATGTCATTTCGGCGCCTCACAATTTGTGGTTTCGGCCGGCGGTTCAAACCGTTTGGGTTTGTCAACATAGCTGTTTCATGTTATTGACATGATGGCTCTTAAACAAATGGCTTATTATAACCCAGCCTGCGTGTAAACACAATACTGAATTTATGAAAACATTCAACCTGGCCGAAGTTCCGCTGTCCGGGGTCAACCTCATCGAGGCCGGCGCCGGAACCGGGAAAACCTATGCCATCGCGGGCCTTTTTTTAAGGCTCATCGTGGAAAAAAAGACGCCCGTGAACAAAATTCTGGTCGTCACCTTCACCCAGGCCGCCACGGACGAGCTGAAGCGCAGAATGCGCTCAAGGCTTGTGGAGGCCGGCGAGGCTTTTTTGAGCGGCGTCTCCGGCGACCCCTTTCTGGAGGGCCTGGTGAAAAAAACGGCCGACGGCCGGGACGGGCTTTTTTTGATCCGGCGGGCGCTGGCCGAGTTTGACGAGGCGCCGGTGTTCACCATACACGGCTTTTGCCGCCGCATGCTGTCGGACAGCGCTTTTGAGTCCGGGCGTCTTTTCGACTGCGAGCTGGCGACGGGCCGGGGGCTTCACGCCGAGATCGCCGAGGATTTCTGGCGCCGGCGGGTTTGCGCCTCCCCGCCCGAGTTCGTTGTCCATCTCATGAGCCGGAAAATATCGGGGCCGGATTATTACCAGGGTCTTTTGGAGCGCGTCAAAGCCCCGGACGCCGAAATCGTCCCCGACATTGAAAAGCCTTCCCTGGACAGTCTGGGGGATTATCGAAAAGCCATGGAAACCCTTCGGCGGGAGTGGCCCCGGCGCAGGAAGGAGGTTCGAAAGATTTTTTACGATCCGTCTCTCAAGGCGTCGGTTTTCGGCTCCCTGAAGCCTTCAAGACCGGGCGGATTTTCAAATCGCGACGCCCGGGTTTGCCGTCTGATGGAGAATATGGACCGGCTCGCGGCGCCCCGGGGAATGGGTTTTCCTTTTTTCAAGGGGTTTGAATCGTTCACACCCGGGAGGCTGGCGGAATTAACGAAAAAAAAATTCGCGCCCCCGCGCCATGACATATTCGATATTTGCGGCGAAATTTTTGACCAGGGGACAAAGCTGACCGATGAAATGGACCGGCTCGCTCTTTTTTTCGACATCCGGTTCATGGGCTTTGCCCGAAGGGAAATGGAGCGGCGAAAGCGGCGAAGAAACATCCAGTCCTTTGACGATCTTTTGTCCGGGGTGAGGGACGCTTTGGCGAAAAAAGAAAACGCCTCTTTCGCGGCCGGCATCAGGGACCGCTACGACGCGGCGCTCATCGATGAGTTCCAGGACACGGATTTTTTGCAGTATGATATTTTTGAAAGGCTTTTCGCCGCGCCGGGCAAAACGCTTTTTATGATCGGCGACCCCAAGCAGGCCATATACGGCTTCAGGGGCGCCGATGTGTTTTCATACATGAAAGCGGCCCAAGACGCGCCGTTTCGTCACACGCTTCTGGAAAACTGGCGCTCGGCCCCCGGGCTGGTGGAGGCGGTGAACGCCGTTTTTTCCGGGGGGCTGAAAAAACCCTTTGTTCTGGACGGGATGGATTTTGTCAAGGCCCGCCCGGCCCCGCGACCGGACCCCGGGGAGGGTCCTTTCGGGGCGCCGCTGAAACTGTGGCTCATGCGCGGGACAAACGACGGGGGCAAAAGCCGCCCCGTGGCCAAGGCCGAGGCGGTCCGGGTCATCGCCCGGGCCGTGGCCCGGCAGGCCCTTGAGATCGCCGCCTCCCCAAAGCGCCCCTTCGGCCCCGGGGACATGGCGGTTCTCACGCGGACCAACCGGCAGGCCCGGATCGTCCGCGACGCGTTTTCCAGCCTGGGGATTCCCGCCATTCTGTATGACTCGGGCAATATCTTTGAGTCCCGGGAGGCGTTTGAAATGAACGTCTTTTTAGCGGCCCTGGCCGACCCCTTTGACCGCCGTCTTCTTGCGTCCGCCCTGGCCACGGACATGATGGGTCTCAGGGCCGGGGACATGGACGCGGAAAACCTTCCCGGGGGGCGGTCGCGCGCCGGGGACATGGCCGGGCGCATGAAAACATACCGCCGGATATGGAAAACAGGCGGGTTTATGAGAATGTTTGGCGCGATGATGGAAAAAGAAAAGGTCCGAAGGCGTCTTTTGTCGTATCCCGACGGGGAGCGGCGCCTGACCAACCTGCTTCATCTTTCCGAAATACTCCACGACGCCTCCTCGGGACGCGGGGGAGAGATCCGGGGGCTGGCCGGGTGGCTGGGGAAAATGAGAAAGGGCATGGGGGATGATCCGGAAGAGTCCCGTCTTCGCCTTGAAAGCGACCGCCATGCGGTGAGCGTGGTCACCATTCACAAGTCCAAGGGCCTGGAATACCCGGTGGTGTTCTGCCCGTTCTGCTGGGAGGGCGTCCCGGCGCCGGGAAAGCCGGTTTTGTTTCACGACCCGGAAAAAGAGGGGCGCCTGGTGTGCGATTTCGGCTCCGGGGACATGAAAAAAAGCGCCTCTGTTCAGCAATGGGAGGCGCTGGCTGAAAACGCGCGGCTTCTTTACGTGGCGCTGACCCGGGCCAAATCTTTATGCCATCTTTTCTGGGGGCGAATCCGGTCGGCCGAAAAATCGGCCCTGGCCTATCTGCTTCACTGCGCGGGCCGTCTGGATGAGACCGGCGATCCGGGAAGCCTGGTCCAGGCCGTTGAAAAGGAGTTTTTGCGAAAAACCGACGGGGAGATTCTCGCGGACTTGAAGGCCCTTGAAAAAAGATCCCGGGGGGCCATTGAGGTTTTGGAGCTGGATGGGGAGGGGCCGGGCGATTTTGCCCCGCTTCCCCGTCCCCGGGAACAGCGGCTTTTGTTCCGGCCTTTTTCAGGAAAAATTGACGATTCGTGGAAAGTCTCGAGCTTTTCCTCCCTGGCCGCAGGCCCCGATCCGGAGCCCTTTGGGGATTTCCTCCATGGTGATTTCGGCGACGATGGAAAATGGGAGCCGACGCCGCCCCGGGAAACAGAGCCGTTGGACGATGAGGCCCGGCATGGGGACATCGTCCACTTTCCCCGGGGCGCCCGGTCCGGGCTGTTTTTTCATGAACTGTTCGAATGCCTGGATTTCCGTTCCCGGGACATGGACCAAAGACAGGCGCTGGTCCGGGAGAAAATGGAAAAATACGATGTGGACCCGGCCTGGAAAACCGCGACGCTTGCGATGATTAAACACACGCTGGAGGCGCCGCTGTCCCGGTTCCCGGACCGGCCAGGGGGGGCGGATTTCTGTCTGGCCGATGTGCCCCTGGAGGATCGGATCACCGAGATGGAGTTTTATTTCCCCATGGGCCTTCTGGACCCCGGCCGCCTTGAGCGGGTGTTTTCAGACGCCGGTCCCGGCGTTTCGCCCCCGGCGCCGGCCCTTGCGCGAATGGCCCGAAAGCTGTCCTTTTCCCCCTGCCGGGGCTTTATGAAAGGCTTTATCGATCTGGCGTTCAGACGCGGGGGGCGCTGGCATATCGTGGACTGGAAATCCAATTTCCTGGGGACCGGGCCTGCGGACTACCGCCCATCCAGACTGCTTTCGGCCATGGAGGAGCACGCTTATTTTCTCCAGTATCATATTTACACGGCGGCCCTGAGCCGTTATCTTTCCCTGAAAGAGCCGGGGTATGACTATGACTCGGGATTCGGAGGTGTTTTTTACCTGTTTATCCGGGGAATACGGCCTGAGCGGGACCCGGAATTCGGGGTGTTTTACGACCGGCCTTCCAGGGAGTTGATGGAGAGGCTGGACAGGGCTTTTCAAGAGACGGCATCGTAAAAAATCCGATCTACTGCGTTGCGGCATTTTTTTGTTCGTTCGGCATACTATATGTATGGCCTCTCTCTCAAAAAAGCGCCACGCCTTGTATATCGAATTTTTACGACGCCGTCTGACCCATTTTTTACGAGTTTATTATAGAAAGGGAAATCCAAAAACTTTATGCCCATGCTTGACGCGCTTTTCGAAAACGGTTTTTTGTCCCGGATTGATTTTTATTTCGCGAAATTCATCGCCGAAATATCCGGGGACGACCCGGATATCGCGCTGGCGGCGGCCCTGGCCGGACGCGCCGCCGGGGAAAAGCACCTGTGCCTTTCTTTGGAGTCCATTTCCGGAAAACGGTTTTTTGACAAAAAAACCGGCCGGGTCATCGCCGCGTGCCCCGAGGTTTCCGCCTGGCGTGAAACGCTTTTGTCCTCGCCGGTCGCAGGCGTCCCCGGGGATTTTCGTCCCCTGGTTCTGGATTCCGAAAACAGGCTTTACCTGTTTCGGAACTGGCGGCGCGAAAGGGACATCGCCGATTTTGTTTTGACAAGAGCCGGGGAGGGATTTGACGGCCCGGACTCCCGCGCTCTGGAGGCGGCCATGGAAAACATTTTTCCGCCGGGCGCTTTGCCCGACGATGAGCAGAAAAAGGCCTGCGCCCTGGCGGCGTCCAGTGGATTTTGCGTGATATCCGGGGGGCCCGGAACCGGGAAAACCTTTGTGGCGGCCGGGATCATGGCCCTTTTTCTGGCGCTTTGTCCCAAAAAGGAGCCCGTCATCCGCCTTTGCGCCCCCACGGGAAAAGCGGCGGCCCGGCTGGGGGAGTCCGTGAAAAGGGCCCGGGAAAAACTGCCCCTTCCAAACGAGATCCGCTCCGCCATCCCGGACCGGGCGGTCACGCTTCACCGGCTTTTGAGGCCCATCCGGGGAACGTCCCGTTTTCATCACAATGAAAAAAATCCCCTTGAGGCCGACCTGATTGTGGCCGACGAGGCCTCCATGATGGACGCGGCCATGGCGGCCCGGCTTTTCAGGGCCGCGCCCCCCGGGGCGCGGCTGGTTCTGATGGGAGACAAAGACCAGCTCGCCTCTGTGGAGGCCGGCTCGGTGATGGCCGATATTTGCGGCGCGGCGTCTTTGTCGGGCCACATCGCGGTTTTGAAAAAAAGTTATCGCTTTTCGAAAAAAAGCGGGGTCGCGGCGCTGTGCGGGGCCCTGGGAAGGGGAGACACGGACCAGGCGCTTTCATGCATGGAGGACCCGGCCATGAAGGGCGTGTCCTTTGAGGAGGTGGGCGCCCGGCCGGCGCTGTTTTCAAAGCTTTCGGACTTGATCTCCCGGGGCGATTTTTTTTCTTTTCTGAGCGGGGACTCGCGCGATCCCGAGGCGGCCCTGGCCCGGCTGGACCGGCTCAAAATTTTATGCGCCTCGCGCAAAGGCCCCTTCGGGGTTCTGGAGGTGAACCGGTTCGCGCAAAGGGCGCTGGCCCGGCGGGGCCTCGCGGATATGTCCGGGGAGTTTTACCCGGGGCGGCCCGTCATGGTATTAAGAAACGACTATGATCTGGGGCTTTTCAACGGCGACACGGGAATCATCCTTAAGTCCCGGGAGCCGGGCGCAAAAGGGCTCGGGGCCTTTTTCCCGGCGCCCGGGGGCGGGGTCCGGGAAATTTCCCCTTTCGCCCTTCCCGGGCATGAGACCGTGTACGCCATGACCGCCCATAAAAGCCAGGGATCGGAATTCGACCATGTGGTCCTGGTTCTGCCGGACCGGGACCTTCCGGTTTTGACCCGGGAGCTTTTGTACACCGCCGCCACCCGGGCCATGAAAAGCGTTTCCATATGGGGAACGCCGGGGATTTTAAGGGCCGCGCTTTCCCGAAAAACCAGGCGTTTCTCCGGTTTGGGAAAGCGGCTGGAGGGCCGGGACAGCGTCGTAAAAATTTGATATACAAGGCGCGGCGGTTATTTTTAATTGAGGCGATACATTTTAGTATGCCTCAATTAAAAATAACCGCTGTAACACAGTAGATCGGATTTTTTACGATGCTGTCAGTTTTGGGCGTTTGTTTTGATTGACAAGCGCCGGGGCGCCCATTATAAAGGCAAAAAATTCCAGGGGGCGGGAATCAGATGAAAAAAGGCTTGGCGGTTGAGCGTATCAGCAAAAAATTCGGAGAGGAGCATGTCGTCCGCGATGTGTCCCTCCACGTGGCGCCGGGGGAGTTTTTCACCCTCCTGGGGCCTTCGGGGTGCGGAAAGACCACGCTTCTTCGCATGATCGCCGGGCTGGAGCTTCCGGACTCGGGAAAGACGACCCTGGGGGGAAAGGACATCACGTCCCTGCCCGCCTCCAGGCGCCATTTGAACATGGTGTTCCAGAGCTACGCGTTGTTTCCCCATCTCAATGTGTTTGACAACGTGGCCTTTGGGCTGCGGTCCCGGAAGTTTCCCAAAGACGAGGTGAGCCGGCGGGTCCGGGAGCGCCTGGAAATGCTGGACCTGGGAAAAATGGAGAGCCGGCGGCCCCATCAGCTCTCCGGGGGACAGAGGCAGCGGGTGGCCCTGGCCCGCGCGCTGGTCAACGAGCCCGAGGCCCTGCTTCTGGACGAGCCCATGTCCGCCCTGGACGCCAGGCTGAGAGCCCGGGTCCAGGTGGATCTGAGGCGTCTTCAAAAAAAGCTCGGCCAGACCTTTGTCATGGTGACCCACGACCAGGGCGAGGCCATGGCGGTTTCGGACCGGATCGCCGTCATGCGGGACGGAGAGATCATCCAGTCCGGGACCCCGGAAGATGTGTACGACAACCCCCGGACCCGGTTCGTGGCCGAATTTTTAGGAGACGCCAACCTGATTCATGGACGGTTTTCAAACGGGGTCTTTGAGACGAAGATGGGCGCCTTTTTAATGAGCGAGACCCCGCCGTGGACCCGGGGAATGGCGGCCATCCGGCCCGAGTGGATACGGATACGCGACGCCCGGCCTGAAAAAAACGGGCTTGAGGTCACGGTGAAAGATGTGGTCTATCGGGGCGCATGGCTCGATATTCGCGTGGAGCCGGGGCCTTTGCGGGTGAGAACCCACACCTATGAGTCTTTTAATCCCGGGGACCGGCTGTGGCTGGAGCTGGCCCCGGAGGAATTTTCGCCGCTTGCCGATTCATAACATGAAAAAAAACCGAATTAAAACGAGCCCTTCGCCTTCCCCGGAAAGCCCGGACGCCCTGATCACGTGGCGGGGCGAGCTGGCGAGGCCCCGGACCCTTCTGAAACGGGGGCTTGCGCTTCTGACGCCCGGCATGGCGTGGTTCGCCGTGTTTCTTCTGATTCCCGGTCTGGTCCTGATCGCGGTGAGCTTCGCGGGCCGGGGGGAGTTCGGGGAGCTGGTCTGGGAGTTTTCGGCGGACAACTACAAACGCCTGGCCGGTTTCGGGGCCTTTGGGTGGACGTCCAACTATTTGATGATTTTTCTGCGCTCCATCAAGACCGCCTTTGTCACCACCGCGCTGTGCGTGGCCGTCTCCTATCCCCTGGCCTTTTTCATCGCGGCCCGGCCCGAGCGGACCCGTTATTTCTGGCTCACCCTGGTGATCATTCCCTTCTGGACCAACATGGTCATCCGGGCCTACGCGTGGTTTCTGATCCTGTCCCCGGACCTTCCCTTTGCCGGGATCGCCGCTTTTTTTGGGCTCGTGGAGCCCGGATCTCCCCTGTACCCCGGCCCCCTGGCGGTTTACCTGGGCATGGTCTCCATCTTTCTTCCTTTCACGGCGCTGCCCATTTACGCCGTCGTGGAGAGGCTGGACTGGGAGGTGGCGGAGGCGGCCCGCGACCTTTTCGCCTCCGCCCCCCGGGTGTTTTTCCAGGCGATTCTGCCCCAGACCCTGCCGGGCCTGTATGTGGGGATCATCCTGTCCTTTGCGCCGGCCATGGGGGTGTTTGTGATTCCCGATCTTTTAGGGGGCGCCAAATACATGCTGGTGGGGAATCTGATCCGGGATCAGTTTGGGGCCGGCCGGGACTGGGCGTTCGGCGCCGCCGTGAGCATGGCCCTGACGGCCCTTTCCTTTGTGGGGATTTATTTTTTCACCCGAAAAGCGCGGGGAGGGCGACAGGCGTGAAACGTCTTCCATTCATGGTGAGCGCGCTGGCGGTTTTTGCCCTGTTTTTTTTGTACCTGCCCCTGATGGCCGTGGCCGTGTTTTCGGTCAACGCCACAAAATACGGCCTGGTGTGGAAGGGATTCACCCTGGACTGGTATCTGAGGCTTTTTGAAAACGACATGATTCTGGCCGCCGCGTGGAACACCCTGGCCCTGGCCGGGGCCTCCACCTTGGCGGCCACGCTCATCGGCTCGGCTCTGGCCATCGGGATGGAAAGATTTCCATGGCCCGCCGCGTCCGGAAAATGGATGGATCTGGTTCTTCATGTTCCGGTGGTCATACCGGATATTATTATGGCCGCCGCGCTGGTGATTGTGTTCAGCCTGCTTCGGGGGATTTTTTCCCTGTTCGAGCCGGGGCTTTTGAACATGATCATCGGGCATGTCACCTTCCAGAGCGCCTTTGTGGCCCTGGTGGTGAGAAGCCGCCTGGCGGTCCTGGGGCCGGAGATCGAGGAGGCGGCCTGCGATCTGTTCGCGACCCCGGCCTATATTTTAAGAAAGGTGACCCTTCCCCTTCTGGCGCCGGGCATCGCCGCCGGGGCCATGCTGGCGTTCACCCTGTCTCTGGACGATTTTGTCATCAGTTTTTTCACGGCGGGGCCCGAGTCGGTCACCCTTCCCCTGTATATTTTCGCCGCGGTCAGGCGGGGGGTCACTCCCGAGATTCACGCCCTGTCCACCCTGGTTCTTCTGGCCACGGCGATCCTGGTGGTCGGGGCCGAGCGCGCCACCCGCCGGCGGATTAAACCTGCGGGCGGATTAAAATAGAGCCCCGGGCGGGCGGACACTAAAACCAGGGGCTCTTTCAAAAACAACCCATTTTTGAGCGAACCATAAGGAGAGCGATCATGAGGAAATGTGTGTGTTGTTTGTTTATATTTTTTTTTCTGATTCCAGTCATGTCCCCGGCGTCGGCCGGGGCCGCCGGAAATGAGATTCGGATTTTCATATGGTCCGAATACATGGATGAGATCAATATGCCCCGGGCGTTTGAAAAAGCCACCGGGATCCGCGCGCGTCTGGACATGTACGAGTCCAACGAGGAGATGATGGCCAAGCTCCAGGCCGGGGGCGCGGGCCAGTATGACATCATCGTTCCCTCGGACTATATCATTCCCAGCCTGATCAAGCTGGGTCTTGTCCGGCGTCTGGACCATTCCAGGCTGCCCAACCTGAAAAACCTGGGAACGCGATTTCGGAAGGTGTCCTTTGACCCGGGAAACCTCTATTCCGTGGGATGGCAGTGGGGAACGGTGGGGCTGATGTACGACAAAACCCGGCTTCCGGATTCCGCCGCCTCGTCCTGGTCGGTGGTTTTTGATCCGGAAAAGGACTTCGGGCCGTTCTGGCTCATTGACGGGGTCCGGGAAATGATGGGCGCGGCCCTGCTTTACATGGGACGGGATTTCAACTCCGTGGATCCCGGGGATTTGAAGGCGGCCGCCGATCTTTTGGTCAAAACGAAAAAAAGAAAATCCTGCCTGGGCTTCAAAGGCGGGGTGGGGGGAAAAAACGATGTGGTGGCCGGCGTGGCCGCCGCCGCCATTGTGTATAACGGGGACGCCGTTAAAGCCATCGCCGAAGACCCCAAACGTCTGGGATTCGCTGTCCCGAAGGAGGGCAGCGAGATATGGCTGGACTCCATGTGCGTGCCGGCGAAAGCCCCCAACCCGGACGGCGCCCATCAGTGGATCAACTGGATCCTGGACCCCGAGGTGGGCGCGGCGCTTTCCAATTACAACCATTACGCCACCCCCAACGAGGCCGCCATTCCCTATCTGGACAAAAAAGACCGGGAAAATCCCGGTGTGTGGCCCCCGCCGGAGGTCATGGGGACCCTGGTGTTCACAATGGACCTGGGCAGGGACAACCGTTTGATGGATCAGGCGTGGACGAGGGCGAAATCGAATTGATGACAAAACCAAGAAAAAAGACCCGGCGGATTTACGTGGGCCGCGTTCCCATCGGCGACGGCGCGCCTGTGGCGGTTCAGTCCATGACCCATTCGGACACCCGGGACGTCGAGGGCACGGTGGGCCAGATCAAGCGCCTGGAAAAGGCCGGGTGCGAGATTGTCCGGGCGGCGGTGGTGGACATGGAGGCGGCCAAAGCCCTGGGGGAGATCAAAAAGCGGATTTCCATTCCCCTGGTGGCCGACATTCACTTTGATTTCAGGCTGGCCCTGGCCGCGGCCGAGGCCGGGGCCGACTGCCTTCGGATCAACCCGGGCAACATCGGCGGGGAAAAAAAGACCCGGGCCGTGGTGGAGATGGCAAAGGCCCGGGGCATTTCCATTCGGGTGGGGGTGAACGCGGGCTCCCTTGAAAAAGACATTCTGAAACGGCATGGCTCGGCCACCCCCGAGGCCCTGGCGCAAAGCGCCCTGCGAAGCATCGACATGATCCGCTCCATGGATTTTCATGACATGAAGATCTCCATCAAGGCGTCCGATGTGTGGCGGACCGTGGAGGCGTGCCGGTTTCTGTCCGAAAAAACCTCCCTGCCCCTTCACATCGGGATCACCGAGGCCGGGGGCCTGTACCCGGGGATTGTGAAATCCTCCATCGGCATCGGCGCCCTTCTGGCCGAAGGCATCGGGGACACCATCCGGGTATCGCTGAGCCGGGACCCGGTGGAGGAGGTCCGGGTGGGTTTTGAGATACTCCGGGCGCTCCATATTCGCCAAAGGGGCCCGGAGATCATATCCTGCCCCACGTGCGGCCGGTGCGGCATCGACCTGTTCGGTCTGGTGGAGGAGGTGGAGCGGGCGCTTTTGACCGAGACCCGGAACATCAAGGTGGCCATCATGGGCTGCGTGGTGAACGGACCCGGCGAGGCGCGGGAAGCCGATGTGGGAATCGCCGGGGGCAAGGGCCAGGGCATTTTATTTAAAAAGGGAAAGGCCGTCCGAAAGGTTCCCCAGGACCAGCTGGCGCAGGCGCTTTTAAAAGAAATGGACACATTTTGAAAAAAAACCAGACAGGGCCGAAGCCGGGCCCGGAGCGCTCTTTAAAACGGCGCCGCTCTTTAAAACAGGACCGTCCGTTGAAAATATGCCTGGTCAGCTACCGAAGCAACCCCCATTGCGGGGGCCAGGGCGTTTACCTGAAAAACCTCAGCCGGGCCTTGAAACGCCTGGGGCACCATGTGGAGGCGCTGTCGGGGCCCCCGGACCCCATGCTGGATCCCGACGTGCCCGTTCATCGGCCGGATTGTCTGGACCTTTACAATCCCGAGGACCTGTTCCGGGTCCCGTTCCCGGGGGAGCTGGCCGATCCCGTCAATCTTCTGGAGTGGATGGGGGTCTCCACCATGGGATTTCCCGAGCCCTTCACCTTCGGGCTTCGGGCATATCGGTTTTTAAGAAAAAACCCGGGGCGCTATGACATCATCCACGACAACCAGAGTCTTTCCTACGGCATATGGGCGCTGTCCCGTCTGGTCCCGGTCATCGCCACGATTCACCATCCCATCACCGTGGACCGCCGGATCGCCTTTCAAAACGCCGGGTCTTTTATTGAAAAAATGCAGGCGCTGAGGTGGTTTTCATTTTTGGGCATGCAAAAAACCGTGTCCCGGAGGCTTTTAAGGATCATCACGGTGTCAAAGGCCTCCGCCCGTGACATCGGCCGGGACTTTGATATTCCCCGGGACCGGTTTGAGATCGTGCCCAACGGGATCGACACCCGGCTTTTTAAACCGGTCCCGGGAGTGGTTCGGGAAAAAAACCGCCTGATTGTCACCACCAGCTCGGACACGCCCCTGAAGGGCCTGGAGCATCTTTTAAAGGCGCTGTGGGTGGTGTCAAAAATTAAAAAGGTCCGCCTGGTGGTCATCGGGACCCCGAAAAAAGACGGGGACATTTTAAAGCTCATCCGGCGCCTGGAGATCGGCGAGCGGGTCCGGTTCACCGGCCGGGTGAGCGACCGGGAGCTGGTGAGGCATTACGCCCGGGCCTCGGTGGCCGTGACCCCTTCGGTGTACGAGGGGTTCGGGCTTCCGGCCGGGGAGGCCATGGCCTGCGGCGTTCCCGTCATCAGCACCACCGGCGGGGCCCTGCCCGAGGTGGTGGGGGACGCGGGCGTTCTGGTTCCCCCGTCGGATTTCCGGGCGCTGGCCCGGGGCGTTCTGGACCTTTTAAACCATCCCCACCGCGCCGCCGAACTGGGCCGGGCCGGCTTTGAGCGGGTTCAGGCGCGTTTCACCTGGGAAAAGGCCGCTGAAAAAACAGTGGCGGCGCACAGAAAGGCGATTCGTGATTTCAATCGATTTTAAAAGACTGGAGGTAAGACCCGGGTTCCGGGTTCTGGACATCGGGTGCGGCTCGGGGCGTCACGCGTGCGCGTTTTACGCCCGGGAGAATGTGTGGGTCATCGGGGCGGATCTGAGCCCGGACGATCTGGCGGCGGCCGGGAAAAATCTGGCCTTTCATGATGAGGTCGGGGAGGTTGGGGGAGGGCGCTGGGACCTGGCGGCGGCCGACATCACCCGCCTGCCCTTCCCGGACGGTTTTTTCGACATCGTGGTCTGCTCCGAGGTGATGGAGCATGTGCCGGATGAAAAAAAGGCGGCGTCTGAAATCGCCCGGGTTATCAAACCCGGCGGGCAGCTGGCGGCCAGCGTGCCCCGACGCTGGCCGGAGACGATCTGCTGGCGTCTGTCCGACGCGTATCACGCCGCCAGCGGCGGGCACATCCGCATCTACACACAAAAAAAAATATCGGCCCTTTTTAAAGACGCCGGTTTTTCGAAGCGCGCCGTTCATTTCGCCCACAGCCTTCACACCCCCTACTGGTGGCTCAAATGCCTTGTGGGCCCGGAGCGCAAAGACCCTGCCCTCCTGCGCCTTTATCACCGTTTCCTGGTGTGGGACATGATGAAAAAGCCCGCTTTGACAAAGGCGCTGGATGTTTTCTTAAACCCGGTCATGGGCAAAAGCGTGACGATGTATTTCAAAAAAGACGGGGACGGCCGGCGGCGGGGGAGCGGTGAAAAAAAATTTCAAACTGGTCATTGAGTACGACGGGACCGCCTACCACGGCTGGCAGCGGCAGAAAGACGCGGTCACGGTTCAGGAAACCATTGAGCGCGCGGTTTTTTCCGTCACCCGGGAAAAGGTCTCCCTTCTGGGATCGGGCCGCACGGACGCCGGGGTCCACGCGCGGGGTCAGACGGCGAATTTTTTATGCGAGACCCGGCTTTCCGCCCATGTGATGAAACGGGCGCTCAACAGCCTGCTTCCGGATGACATTGTCATATGCGACTGCGAGACGGCGCCGGAATCCTTCCACGCCCGGTATGACGCCAAAAGCAAAATATACCGGTACTTTTTTTTAAACACGCCCCACCCGTCGGCCATACGCCGCCGTCACGTCTGGCATATCCCCCAAAAACTGGATGTGGAGGCCATGTCCGACGCGGCCCGGCGCGTGGCGGGCCGGCATGATTTCAAGGCGTTCGAGGGACACGGCCGTCCGGACACGGACGCCCGGCGGCATGTCATGGCGGCGGCCCTTTTCGAAAAAAAAGGGGGGCGCCTGGTGTTTGAGATCGAGGCCGACGGCTTTTTGCGCCACATGGTGAGAAATATCGTGGGGACCCTGGTGGAGGCGGGCCTGGGAAGAATGGACCCGGGAGAGATTGGGGAGATTTTTCGGTCCCGGGACCGGGGCCGGGCCGGGCCCACCGCGCCCGCGAGGGGGCTTTTTTTGTGGGAGGTGAAGTATTGACGACATCGTAAAAAATCCGATCCATTTGCGGGTTTATCAAGTATATCAGGGCTTGACTTCTGCGGTTTCATCAAATACACTTAGTTAACAAAAATGTTAACTAAGTGTGTTTGATGAAATTTTTCCGGCTCAATGAAATCAAAAAGCTTTATTTTGGATATGAGGATATCGCAAAGGCGCTGGAAATCGCCCCCGCTTCCGCGAGAGTGGCGGCGTCCCGCTACGTGGCCCAGGGGCTCCTGGTCCGGGTCAAAAGGAATCTTTACATCATCAAGGACAAATGGCGGCGCCTGGACAAAGAAAGCCTGTTCGCTGTGGCCAATTTGATCCGGACCCCGTCGTATATTTCCTTTATGACGGCCCTGGAACGCCACGAGATCACCACCCAGATGCAGCGGGGTTTTTTTGAATCGGCGGCGTCAAAGAGATCCGGAGAGGTGGAAATAGAGCGCGTTTTTTTTCATTTCAGGAAAATAAACCCGACCTTGTATTTCGGGTTCGAAAGGGTGGACGGCGGCTTTTTTATCGCCCTTCCTGAAAAAGCCCTTCTGGACGCCGTTTATCTCAAATCCATGGGCAGGTATGATTTTGACGCCTCGTCCATTGATTTCAGCCGGTTCGATCCCGGCGTTTTAAACCGTTTCGCGGAAAAATTTCCGGAAAGAGTCCGGGGAATGCTTAAACAAAATGGATATTTTTAAGCGGCATGAAATTTTTGAGATCGAAACGCTTAAGCGCTTAAAAGCCCATCATCTTCTGGAGCCGCTGGCTTTCGGCGGGGGAACCATGCTGAGGCTTTGCCATGAATTGAGCCGGTATTCCGCTGATCTCGATTTCTGGTTTGTCAAAGAGCGCGACTATGAAAAATATTTTGACAAGATGGCAAAAGCCCTGGGCAAAGACTGCGAAATAACCGACTCGCAGATCAAATTTCACACCCTTTTATTTGAGATTCGCTCCCCTGGTTACCCGAGAAGACTTAAAATAGAGATCCGAAAACAATCGGGGGAGTTCGATTTTCAGGACCAAATCGCCTTTTCAAGGCACAGCGTCATCCAGGTGATCGTAAGGGCCTTCACCCTTGAGCAGATGATGAAAAACAAGACGGCGGCTTTGGCGGACAGGGGCGAGATACGGGACGGTTTTGACATTGAGTTTCTTTTGAGAAAAGGCGTCGCGCTTCCGGATATGGATGATTCCCGGGTTTCACGGATCGAACGAGCAGTGAAGGGTTTCAAACCATCCGATTTCAAGGTGAAACTCGGCTCTATCCTGGAAAGCGACATGCGAAAATACCACGTTGAGAACGGATTTGGGCTGCTTGAGCAAAAAATCCGTTCTCTTCAGGGCCGCCGGTCCGCCGTTTGAGAGTCAGGACCGGTTCTTCATGCCCTCGATCCGCTGGTTGTAAAAGGCGATGACGGCCCTTCGGTCCAGCATTCCGATGATGATCCCGGGGTCCTTTTCGTCCACCACCGGCAGGCTGTCGATGTTTTTGGTGGTCATTTTCTGCAAAACCGAGTTCAGGTCGTCCTCAAGGGTGGTGACGATGATGTCGGACTGGGCGATGTCCCTGACGATGATCAGATCATCGATCTCCCGGTCAAAGAGCACCGACCGGATGTCGGCGCTGGAAAAGATGCCGGCGAGGCGGTTTCCGGGGTCCACCACCGGGAAGTAATGCTGTTTGGTGTTTGAAAAAAACCGTTTGAAATCCTTAAAGGGCATGTTCTCGGGCACGAGCCGGACTTTTTTGACCTTCCCCTTCAAGTCTTTGACCTTGATCTCCTGGAGAATGTCCACGAAAAAATCCCCGGCGTGGGCCGGCGAGTCCACTTTTCTTTTGACCTGCCGGTGGAAAATCGTCCATCTCCTGGACAGCATGAAGGCCACCGAGCACACCAGCAGGCTGGGCAGAAGCAGGTGGTAGGAGTTGGTCATTTCGCTCACAAATATAATGGTGGAGATGGGGGTGTTGGACACGGCGGTGAAAAAACCCGCCATTCCCACCACCACAAAGGCCCCGGGCTCCTGGATGACGCCGGGGATGATTTTGTGAAACAGGTTGCCCACAGCCCCGCCCATGGCTCCGCCGATGACGATGGACGGTCCGAACACGCCCCCGCTTCCCCCGGACCCGATGGAAAACGACGTGGTCAGTATTTTGCCCAGCGCCAGGGACAGAAGAAACGGGATCGTCAGCTCGTTGTTCAAGGCTTTCTGGGCGAAACCGTATCCAAAGGCCAGGGTGTGGGGCAGAAAAAAGCCGATGAGCCCCGCGCACAGCCCCCCGATGGCCGGCTTGATGTGGTTGGGAACGCGCATTTTTTTAAACACGGCCGCCAGCCCGTAAAAGGATTTGATGTACAAAATCCCCACCCCCACGAGAACCCCGGCCAGAATGAGGTACGGCCCCAGCTCCAGGGGATTGGAAAATCTGAAATCCGGGGACTCAAACAAAGAGCCCCATCCGAAAACCAGGCAGAACATGCAGTAGGCCACCACCGAGGAGATCCCGGCCGGGATGATGACTTCGGATTCGAATTCCGGGTCCCGGTACAGCACCTCGGCGGCGAAAAGGGCCCCGGCCATGGGCGCCCGGAAGATGCTGCCCACCCCGGCGCCCACGCCGGCCGCCATCATGATGCGTCTTTCCCGGTCCGAAAGTTTGAGCCGGGTGGCCAGAAAAGACCCGAAGCCCGCGCCGATCTGGGCGATGGGGCCCTCCCTTCCCCCGGAGCCGCCCGTGGTCAGGGTGATGGCCGATGCCAGGGTTTTGACGATGGGCACCCGGCCCCGGATCAGGCCCCCGGCATGGTGGTAGGCGTTGATGGCGGCGTCGGTGCCGTGCCCCTCGGCCTCCGGCGCGAAGGTGTACACCAGCCATCCGCTGACAATGCCCCCGAAGGCCGGCAGGAAAAGCAAAAGCCACCGGTTAAAGGGCCGGGCCGTGGGCGCCAGCAGGTGATGCTCGCCCGCCGGGGACGGGGGGCGGTATCCGGCGATCATGTCCATGAAATAATGCAGCCCGAGCTGGCACAGGTAATGGAACAGGATGGAGCCCGCCCCGGCGATGATCCCGATGGCCACGAAGTTGAGGGTCCACTTGCCGGCCAGGGCAAAGTCAAAGGGCTTTGCGCGTCCGTTTTTATTTCGAGCCGGATTCAAGGTCCCTGACTCCCGCGAATATGGTTTCAAAAAGATCCGTCACGTCTTTTTCATCCAGACATGAAAAGGCGACCCTCAAATCCGTTTTTCCCATGGAGATCAGGCCCACGCCGTATTGGTCCAGCAGATGAACCCGAAGGGTCTCGGCGTCCACGGTTTTGAGCTTCAGGCACATGAAGTACCCGGAGTTGAACGGGTAAGGCTCCCAGGCGTCGGCGTATTTTTCGTTTTTCAAGACCTCTTTGACCTTCATCGCCCGTTTTTTCAGCGTGTCGTATTTTTCCCGCTTTTCCGCCGCGTAACTCTCAGAGTTCATGGATTTCAGAACCAGGGTCTGGCTCAGGTGGGAGGCGTTGGAGATGTTTCCCCTCACGCACCCGGCGGTCTTTTTCTCAAGGGCCTCGTAAAAGGCGGCCGGGTCTCCGTCCGCCGGGCATCCGTAGGTGACAAATCCCACCCGAAGCCCCCAGACATAGTTTTCCTTGGTGGCCCCGTCCAGCTTGGCGGCCAGAAGCCGGGGATGGGCGTCGCACAGCCGGGCGAACAGGGACTCCCGCATGGCGCTGTCCTCGTAAAACAGCCCGAAGTAGGCGTCGTCGAAAACAGCCAGCACGTGGGACCCGGCTTCGGCGGTCTGGGTCAAAATCCGGACGATGGCCTCCCCCTCCTCTTTTGTGGCCGTGTATCCCGAGGGGTTCTGGGGGAAATTGAGCAAAACGGTGATTTTTTTGTTTTTGGACGCCTCCGCTTTGATTTGGTTTTCAAACGCCTCCAGATTCAGGCCCCGGTTTTGGGAAAACAGCTCATAGTGGGACAGGCGGACGTTTTTTCTCACGTTTAAGATCATGTTGTAGTTGCCCCACATCATTTCAGGCGCGATCACCACATCGCCCGGGTCCAGCCACATGTCGGCGAAAATGCTGATGGAGTGGGTGATGCCGCAGGTGGCCACCGGCAGGCTCACGTTTTTGCCCTCAAGGGAGGGGTTTTTTTCAAACAGGGATTTTCGCCAGGCGCCCCGAAGCGCGGGAATGCCGAAGGAGGGGGCGTAGGTCAGGCTTTCCTCCGGGCGGACATCGCCCATGGCGTTTTTCACGGACGGAAAGCACATGATGTCGCCGTCCTCTTTGGCGATGCCGATGGTGGCGTTGATGCGGTGGGCCTTTTCCTTTGCCTCGGCGCTTTGGGACAGGATTCCCTTTGGGAAAAAAAGTTTTTGGCCCACCTCCGACAGCATGTCATACACGTTCATGTTGCCGGAGCGGATGGTCTCGTTCAGCTCTTTTGCGATTGGATTCATCACAGGTTTCCTTCCTTGATTTTAAGGTCATGACGGTCTTAGCGTTCATATCCGATATTTTTGCGTTTTTGTCAAGGGCGGGGGAAAAAGCGAAAAACGCCTCAAACTTTTCGAAGCTGGTAAACGCCCCGGGCCGCGGCCACGGCCTCCCCGGACGCGTCTCGGATTTCGCCTTCGAGGACAAACTCGGATTTGCCCGTTTCCGTCGCCTCTTTTTCAATCCGGGCCGCCTCTTCTTCGCTTATGGAGATTTCAATGGTGACGTCGGTTTTGGCGGGTTTGATGAATCGGATGGACATGTCTTTGACCACCGGGAAAAATTTTTCGGCGTCGAATGTGGCGTAGGACAGCGCGCCGCCCGGGACTTCCGAGATGGTGAAAAGCGCCCCGGCGTACATGATCCCGATGTGGTTTTCATTGTTTTTTAAAGGCATCTCCAGTTTCACATACCGGGGCCGGATGTCCAGAACCTTCAGGCCCGCCCGTTTGAGAAATTTCAAGGATGTTTCAACCAGGGGTTTGAGTTCTTCGGGTGTCATCAGCATGTCGGGCTCCTTTTTTTGAGGGGGCGGTTTTGCGATGACAGGAGTTTAAATCATGCGGGCCGGCAATGCAAGCGCCATTTGGTCTGGATTTCAAAACGCCGCGAAAATCGTATGCTTTGCCTGTCTCTGGTTTTTCACCTGTTTTTCATCTTCAAAGCGTTTTTGATGATGGTCCGGGTTTGGCCGCTTTGGGGGGAAGCCCCTTGTCCCTGGGCGGTTTTTTGCCTTGACAACAGGAGCCGGGCGGGCTTTAAAGGATCAGGAGACATGGAAAAAAATCAACGGCGAAAAACAGCGGGAGGCCCAAAATGAATCAGCCGGATATGGCTTTGAATAACCGGAAAATGACCGGTTGGTTTGAGCGTTATCTCACCGTGTGGGTGGGGCTTTGCATGATCGCCGGCATCGCCCTGGGCAAAATCACGCCGAATCTGGCCCGGACCCTGGACGGCATGTCCATCCATGTGAAAGGGGCCCCGGTTGTGTCCATTCCCATCGCGGCGTGCCTGTTTTTCATGATGTATCCCATCATGGTGAAAATCGATTTCGCGTCGGTGATCAAAGCCGGGAAAAACGCCAAACCTGTCTTTTTGACCCTGTTCGTCAACTGGTGCGTCAAGCCCTTTGCCATGTACGCCATATCCCTGTTTTTTTTGGGTTTTTTGTTCAAATCATTCATCGGCCCCGACGCGGTGGACCTGGTCAGGCTGCCCTTTGGCCTGGACCTGCCCCCGGGCTCCCGACACGGCGCCGGTGTGGTGGTTTTGCGGGAAGGGGTCCGGATGCTGGAAATTCCATTGTGGCGAAGCTATTTCGCCGGGTGCATTCTTTTGGGAATCGCGCCGTGCACCGCCATGGTTCTGGTCTGGGGATACCTGGCCAGGGGCAATGACGGCCTGACCCTGGTCATGGTGGCCATCAACTCCCTGGTCATGCTGGCGCTGTACGGCGCCCTGGGCGGTTTTCTCCTTGGGGTGGGCAGGCTTCCCATCCCGTGGCAGGCCCTGCTCTTATCGGTGGGCGTGTATGTGGCCCTTCCCCTTGGGGCGGGTTTCTTTTCCCGGAAATGGATCATCGCCGCCAGGGGTGAAAAGTGGTTCGCGGAAAAATTCCTGCCGATTTTGACCCCGGTCACCATCGCCGCGCTGCTTTTGACCCTGGTTCTTTTGTTCAGCTTCAAAGGCGAGGTCATCACCGGGCGGCCATTGACCATTGTCTGGATCGCCATTCCCCTTTTTATCCAGACCCTTTTGATTTTCGCCCTTGGCTACGGCGCGGCCCGGCTCCTGGGGCTGGCGTATGAGGACGCCGCGCCCGCCGCCATGATCGGGGCCTCCAACCATTTTGAGGTGGCCATCGCCACTGCGGTCATGCTTTTCGGCCTGTCATCCGGCGCGGCCCTGGCCACGGTGGTGGGGGTTTTGATCGAGGTGCCGGTGATGCTGATCCTGGTGGGTTTTTGCAAAAAAACCTCCCGGTGGTTCGGCCATTGATCCATTTGCCTCTAAACTTGATGGCGTCGTAAAAAATCCGATCTACGGCGTTGCGGCGCTTATTTTTAATTGAGGCATACTACATGTATTGCCTCAATTAAAAATAACCACCACGCCTTGTATATCGAATTTTTAACTTAGCCATCCCAAGCTGTTTTACGAGTTTATCAAACATGGTTGAGAGAATTTTACGCATGCCGCTTCAAAAACCATTGTCGAAATCAGATATCGCCAAAAACATGGGTAAAGAGAAACCCTCCCGCTATCTGAATGATGTGATGAAACGGATGGTCGAAGCGAAACGGGTCGAATACACCATACCGAAAAAGCCCACGAGCCGATTCCAAAGATATCGAATCACAGCCGATGGGCGGAGGAGTTTAAGGAGGATGAAATGAACGCGATAAAAAATGTGCTGGTCCTGGGTTCCGGGACAATGGGACTTCAGATCGGCGCTCAATGCGCGGCGCATGGGTTGAATGTGACCATCTATGACGCTTTTGAACAGGCCCTTGAAAAAGCGCGAAAACGAGTGGGAAAACTGACGGGCGTTTTGGCGGACCACAACAGGATCAGCCCGGAACAGGCCCAGGCCGCGGGGAAAGGCATTCGGTTTACATCTGATCCTCAAGCGGCGGGGCGCCGCGCCGATCTGATCACGGAATCCATCCCCGAAGATCCAAAGCTTAAACAGGAGGTGTTTGCCCGATTCAATGAAATTTGTCCGGAGCGCGCCATTTTCACCACCAATTCATCCATGCTGCTCCCCTCCATGATCGCCGAGGGCACAGGCCGGCCGGACCGGTTTGCCGCGCTGCATTTCCATGACCTTCTGATTGCCAATGTGGTGGATATCATGCCCCATCCCGGGACTTCCAAAGAGACCCTGGAAGATATCCGCTCCTTTTGCCGGGCCATTGATCAATTTCCCATTGAACTGAAAAAAGAGCACAGCGGTTATGTGTTTAACACCATGCTTTCACAACTGCTGCAGTCTGCGCTCACCCTTGCCTCAAAAGAGGTGGCGTCTGTGCAAGACATTGACCGGGCCTGGATGGGGATCATGAAAACCGTTATGGGCCCATTTGGCATTATGGATTCCATCGGCCTTGACACCGTGCATAAAATCACAGAATACTGGGCCGGGATCACCCAGGATCCCCGGTCCGGCGAAAATGCGGCGTTGCTTCAAGCGCGTGTGGAAAAAGGAGAGTTAGGGGTGAAAAGCGGCCAGGGGTTTTACCGGTATCCGAATCCGGATTTTTTGAATCCTGATTTTATGGAAGGCATCCGGTAAATTTACGTCCCTGCAATATCGCAAAAACAACCGGCGTGCCTTGTCTTGTTATATGGGTATCTTGAACGCGCGGTTTTGACCCCGAAATGGGTGGTTTAAGAATGATTCGGAGTCGTATTTTTAGACTTTTTCATGTTATTCCAGTTTGTTGTCTTGGTCCGACCTTGGTCAACGGAAAGCTTTTGGTCGATTCATGGCCAATTCTTGCTTTTTCGTTATATTAATTTTTTCACTGCCTGTTTAATTTTTTCATCGCTTGGCAATTTTGATTTATACTTTGCCACAAAAATTTTATGTCCCAGGCCATCCAATGTATATCGCATTTCCTCTCTGCCGGCATCTTTGCAAATTATAAGCCCGATAGTATCTCTCTCATGTTTATACTGTCTGTTCAATTTGTAATAGCTGACATATTTATTCATTTGCCCGATGTCGCCGCTGTCGATTTTGTGAATTTTTAAATCAACGAGAATGACGCAAGGAATCCCCCTGTGATATAGCGCCAAGTCAACAAAATGGGTTTTATTGTCTATTTTTATAGGCACTTGCCTTCCAAGAAAAGAAATGTCATTGCCCAATTCGCTCAAAAAAAGCTCAATTTTCGCCAACAGTTGATCTTCTAAATCCCGTTCTTTTTTTGTCGCCGCATCATCAATGAAATTAAAATCGTAAACGTCTTTAAACACCCCCGCCTTTTGAACGCTCGGCAGTTTACTTTGCAGCGTTTGTTCTATTTCTTTTGCGGAAGTTTTTGCAAAAAAATTATTTCTGATTTCACCGCGAAGTTTTCGAACACTCCAGGAATTTTGAATCGCCTTGTTTTGGTAAAACGTCCGTTCCTTTTCATCATCTATCTGACATAACTCAATATAATTCCACCAGCTCAATTGTGACGACAGTGTAGTCACAATTGGATACGTTTTATAAAACTTCACGCACCGGTATAAATCCCTCTTATGTATTGATAAATCAACAGCGAGGCTGTTGATTAAAAATTTTCCATAATCCGCCCTGTCCTGATTTTTCAACTCCTCTCTGGCAATTCTCTCCCCGATCTGCCAATAGGTTTGAACTTTGAGATTATCAACGACCTTATAGGCTTCATGTAAACCTTTTTCTAAAAGCCCCTTGATCTCCTTCAAAAGATTTTGGTACTCTTTGGCGGTCGTGATTTGTTTGTTGTTTTTCATAAGGTCTTTATTTCTCAGCATCTTTTTAATTCGGTCTTCAAACCCACATTTTGTTTAATTCTCAAAAAAACCCAAAAATTAATTTAAAGTGTAAAAAATTCACTCCCGAAAGTCAACCGTTTTCAGCGGTTTTAATGCTCGCCTTTTAACGTTCGTTTTTGGTGGAATGAGTCAGCCCGCGCTCTTTCATAATTTCCTTAATTGCCGGCAGTTGATCAAGACAGCCTTCTTTATGAAAAGCCACAATGCACACATTGAGGCATCTTTCACAAATGCGCCCGGCCTCCCCAACTCCAACGATAAGAGTCCCCACCTCGCTTTGCGTCTTCCCACAAAACGAACAGTAAAAAATTTTATCGCTTTCTTTGTCTGTGTCTGACATCCTTAATCCTTTGCATCAGCAAATTCCCTCTTTTTCTTTCCCGGATTCAAGTCCGATGTCTTTTACCCGCTCCCGCCGGCCGCGACCTCCACTCCATTTTTTGTGAATTCCGTTACGGACGCGGCCGCCCCCGCTCCGCCTCAGTGTCAACCCGGCCATTGCCTTTCCTTTTTTTCCACCAGGCCACCAAAAAAACACTCACACAAGTAAGTGTTGTGTGTAATTGCGCCAGCAGTGCCCCGTCTTCAGATCACCCACAGTTTAACTTCCCGATTCATTAAAAATTCCCGGGTAGATACAATCGACACACAACATAGGCTTGTGTGAGGTTTTTCCCCTTTGTTTTTTCGTCTCCAAAACCCGCCCCGTTGAGGATAAAATCACAAACAAAGGAGATAGTAAATTGTGGCTGTTAAACATCCTCTCTCTCGCCACTTTGCCCTTTTAAAAAATTATCCATCCGCCCCGACCGAGTATATCCCATTTTTAGAAAGAAGACGACAAAAAATATTGCAACAATTCCATAGGGTCAATATAATGATTCGATCAAATAAAAACTCGGAGGGCGAGCCATGAAAAAAAATATCATTTGTTTTTGCTTAGGAGTCGCTGTGTTGTGGGTCGGTTGCGCGCCCCAAAATGATCATTACCCAAAAGGAGAAAATGAAACCCTGGAAGTGAATGTGATGGATAATGATCAGAACTTTTTTGGCGGCAAAATTAACGCCGCCGATGGGTATATGATTGAGCTTGCCTCACCCATCAGAGCCACTTTAAATGGAGTTGAATATACTCTTAGCATTAACAATGATCCTGTTTTGTCGGATTCAATTTTAGAAAAAGGCGGCTCTCTGGCAAAAAATGGTTCCGGCACAACGGCTCCGGAATTTTTCCGGGTCTCAGGCGCGGGTCATACTTTCTCACCAAAAAATAATATAGTGATTACAGATGGGTTCAGAATCCATCAAAACGGGGATTTGTCTCTTTCTCAGTCACTATCCACATTATTTATGGGTGATATGGATTTGAGAAATGGAGACGTGATTGGTTTTGATTACAGGCTGCTGTTTGATCAATATCCCAGTCAGAAGCAGGCCGGGGTTGCGATTGAGATAACGGATTATTCAAAAAACAGTGGGGCATGGGCAGCCGTCGGCAAGGTGGGTTTCTCCGCCGGCAAAGCTGAGAACACCTCCGCAGCTCTTGATTCCACTGGTGTGCCCTACGTGGCCTACCAGGATGCGGCGAGTCTGGCTGATCCTGGTGATCCCGACTCTGGCAAGGCTACTGTGATGAAGTATGTCGGGGGTAATTGGACACCCGTGGGCAAGGCGGGTTTCTCTTCAGGTTCCGCCGAAGGCATTGTTTTAGCTCTCGACCACGCCAATACACCCTACGTGGCCTTCATCAGAAAAAGGACGAAAAAGGGGACAGGCCAATAATGCTATAATCCGCTGGCCGGGATATTTTTTGGGGTTGGGATGAGCCACTAAATCCAACACATCCCCCCGTTCAATATGGATCACAATCTGTTCAAAGCCAACGCCGCGCTCGGCTTTAAGTTTCTCGTTTTTATGAAAATTTCATTTGCAGTCATCCGTGGCCTTCAATTTATTATTCTGCGCGCCTTATGTCAACAGACAAATAGGGTGAGCCCCTTGCGGCCCCCGGGTCGGCGGGAAGTTCCGCTTGATTTTTGATGTTAGGCAGGCTACTTATGGAGGCGGGCAGGAAAAAGGAATGTTTGGATCATTTTAACAGGGGTGAAACCGTAAGGGCGAGTTTTACCCGTTAAGAAAGGTTTAAAATGAAAAGGCTTCCCGTCGGCATAAGCGATTTTAAAAAAGTCATGGAGGAGAGCCGGTATTTTGCGGACAAATCTCTTTTGATCAAAGAGATCCTCAACGAGGACGCGGAAATCGTCCTGCTTCCGCGCCCGAGAAGATTCGGAAAGACCCTGAATCTTTCCATGCTGCGATATTTCTTTGAAACCACGGATGACAGGGCGCAAACGCGAAAACTGTTCCAGGGCCTGAAAATAGAAAAAGAGGAGGAGTTCAAAGCCCACGCGGGCCGATATCCCGTTATCTATTTAACCCTTAAAGACATAAAGGCCCCGGCTTTTGAAAAATCTTTAAAGCATATCAAGCGTCTCATTTCAAACGAATTTCAAAGACATGATTACCTTTTGGAAAGCGACTTTCTAAGCGATCTCCAAAAACAGAATTTCAACCGCGTTTTAACGCTCAAAGCCCAAGAGGAGCTTTTCGAGGCCAGCCTTTACGACCTGTCGGTCTATCTTCATCGGCATCACAGCCAAAAGCCCGTCATTTTAATAGACGAATATGACACCCCCCTCCACGCCGCGTATGTCGAAGGCTATTATAAAGAAATCATATCATTTTTCAGGACTTTTTTCGGGGCGGGATTAAAAGACAACGGCCATATTTTTAAAGGAGTCTTAACCGGCATATTGAGAATCGCCCGGGAGTCCATATTCAGCGGCATGAATAATCTCGGGGTCTATTCCGTCATAAGCCGAAAATTTTCAGATAAGTTCGGCCTGACCGAAGAAGAGGTTTTAGACCTTTTTAAATATTATCAACAGGAAGACAAAATCCCTGTGGCCCATGAATGGTATAATGGCTATATGTTCGACCAGAGTGTCATTTACAACCCGTGGTCCATCATCAACTATATGTCGAATATGCCCGATGACCCCAAACCCTACTGGGCGCACACATCATCCAATAAAATCATCAGGGACCTGGTCAGGGAATCGCCGGACGGCCTTAAAAGCGAGCTGTATGATCTCTTGAAGGATAGGCCCGTCACAAAAAAAATAGAAGAAAATATCGTTTTTGACGATCTTTTCAAAGACGACGGGACGCTTTACAGCTTCCTGCTTTTCGCTGGATATCTAACGGCTTTTGACCGGCGGCGCGTGGGCGCGGAGGATTACCGCAAATTTTTAATTCCGAATCTCGAAGTCAAACACGCGCTTAAAAATACCGTGATGCAATGGATCACCGGGGGTTATGAAAGCCGGAAATTAAAAATCATGCTCGACGCCCTCATACAAGGCGACATCAAAACTTTTGAAACCGCGCTGGGCGATTTTATCCTGGAAACGCTTTCGTATTTTGACACGGCCGGGAAAAACGTGGAAAAGGTGTATCAGGCCTTTCTTTTGGGGCTTTTGGCCAATCTGTCCCATTCTTACGAAATCAATTCTGAAAAAGAATCCGGATTCGGCAGATACGACATAAGCGTGGTCCCGAAAGACAAAAGCAAAAAAGCCATTGTCCTGGAGCTTAAAACCGTGAAAGAAAACGAGTCAAAAGACGCCGCCCTTGCAGGCGCCCTTGCTCAGATAGAAGAAAAAAAATACGAATCCGCGATTTTGAAAACAGGTGTGAAAAAGATCAGGAAGATCGCTGTTGTTTTTGACGGCAAACGGGTTTGGTGTAAGATGGCTGGGGTTTCTGGACATTAAGATGGGTCAATAACCTCCTTTTTCAGGTCAAATGTTAAAACGCCTGAATTCGGAGAAAAGGCCCCCGGTGATGATTTATTGAGGCCGGCGTCAGGGGTAGAGTCAGGGGTAGAGTCGGGGGCAGAGTCAGGGGTAGAGTCAAACATGGTTGAGAGAATTTTACGCATGCCGCTTCAAAAACCATTGTCGAAATCAGATATCGCCAAAAACATGGGTAAAGAGAAACCCTCCCGCTATCTGAATGATGTGATGAAACGGATGGTCGAAGCAAAACGGGTCGAATACACCATACCGGACAAGCCCACGAGCCGATTCCAAAGATATCGAATCACAGCCGATGGGCGGAGGAGTTTAAGGAGGATGAAATGAACGCGATAAAAAATGTGCTGGTCCTGGGTTCCGGGACAATGGGACTTCAGATCGGCGCTCAATGCGCGGCGCATGGGTTGGATGTGACCATCTATGACGCTTTTGAACAGGCCCTTGAAAAAGCGCGAAAACGAGTGGGAAAACTGACGGGCGTTTTGGCGGACCACAACAGGATCAGCCCGGAACAGGCCCAGGCCGCGGGGAAAGGCATCCGGTTCACATCTGATCATCAAGCGGCGGGGCGCCGCGCCGATCTGATCACGGAATCCATCCCTGAAGATCCAAAGCTTAAACAGGAGGTGTTTGCCCGATTCAATGAAATTTGTCCGGAGCGCGCCATTTTCACCACAAATTCATCCATGCTGCTCCCTTCCATGATCGCCGAGGCCACAGGCCGGCCGGACCGGTTTGCCGCGCTGCATTTCCATGACCTTCTGATTGCCAATGTGGTGGATATCATGCCCCATCCCGGGACTTCCAAAGAGACCCTGGAAGATATCCGCTCCTTTTGCCGGGCCATTGATCAATTTCCCATTGAACTGAAAAAAGAGCACAGCGGTTATGTGTTTAACACCATGCTTTCACAACTGCTGCAGTCGGCGCTCACCCTTGCCTCAAAAGAGGTGGCGTCTGTTCAAGACATTGACCGGGCCTGGATGGGGATCATGAAAACCGTTATGGGGCCCTTTGGCATTATGGATTCCATCGGCCTTGACACCGTGCATAAAATCACAGAATACTGGGCCGGGATCACCCAGGATCCCCGTTCCGGAGAAAATGCGGCGTTGCTTCAAGCGCGTGTGGAAAAAGGAGAGTTGGGGGTGAAAAGCGGCCAGGGGTTTTACCGGTATCCGAATCCGGATTTTTTGAATCCTGATTTTATGGAAGGCATCCGGTAAATTTACGTCCCTGCAATATCGCAAAGACAAGCGACGCTCCCTGTCTTGTTATATGGGTTCAATTTTAAACGCGCGTTTTGGACCTCGAAATGGGTGGTTTAAGAACGATTTGGGCCATGTTTTTAGATTTTTTCTTTTTATTCTAGTTCATTGTCTTGGTCCGACCTCGGTCAACGGCACGTTATAATTTACAGGAAAAAAAGACCATAACCCACCGGATAAAATAACTGCCAAGTCACCTGCGCCGCCGTCTGAAATTCAGTGGGCGCGGGTGTTTGGCAAGGGCATGAAAGCTTTGGGTGGGGACGAAATTGTTTGCCGGGCCGTCGCAGTGTTCTGTCATGATAGGGAAAAGAGTAAAAATACGGTCTTGCAGGAAAGAATATTATTTCCCCGGCCTCTCTTTTGCCAATAACCGATCTGCACGCGATTTCCTACACCCCCATATCATAATACGGAGATGGAACGGTAGGATAGGCCCTATAAATGTGATTGAACACACAATTAGACAATATTTTCACGTCATCACCATTATAACTTCTTACAGGCAGCCCTGATTTATCATCAAACAGAAAGTCAAAAATATTCTGGCGAACAGCGTCCCGAGTGGCTTCTTTTTCTCTCCAGTTTTCAATGCTCAATTTTTCTTTTTTAAGTGTCTTAAGCAAAGAAGAAGCCACTTTTTTCAATTGATTGATTTCATTTTTGCCCAATTCCGGTTTAACCAGAAGATCAAAAATGGCAAGGGTTTCCTGAGTAAGGCCTTCACGTATTGCACGTTTTTGTTCTTCATCTAAGTCTTTATAGTAGCGCAACAAGGCTTCAAACGTTTTCTCAATTGTAACCTTATCTTTTTCCTGGTTATATTCGTTAATAATTTGTTCATAGTGTTTTTGAAAATCAGTTCTGAGAGGATTTTGCCTCAAAAGTTTTTCCAACCGTTCTTCAATAGCGGCCTTTAAACACTGAACTGTGGTCCGTTTGCTTTTGCTTTTGTTAAATTCCTGTTTGAGTCGGTTAAAATCAATTTTGCTGATGTCATATGGAGTTTGCGGATCGAAAACACTCTCTTTTTCTATTGTGATTGATTCATCGACCACCGAATGTAATTCCCTCATAATATGGCTTATATCTACACTTTCACGATCTCCTTGAAGACTCTTGTAAATAATATGAATCGCATTTTTTTGCACTTTAAATTCGTTTATTTCCGGCTTGATATTAATACATGCCTTGAACTTTTTGAGAACCGTGCGGGCCATGATTTCGAACCGTTTTCGAGTCTGATCATTTTCATTTACAGCTTCTTTTGCCTCAACGATCGCAACATTGCGAGCAAACCCTTCTGTCTCGAAAAGTTTTTTTAGTAGAAAACCTTGTTTTTTAAGAAAATCATATACCAGTTGAATGGCTTCAACTAATTCGGAAAGGAGTTCGTTGTTCGGCTTGGCAGGATATTTTCCTCCCCCGACACCCCCATGCCCTTCGTCGCCATGCCCAACAAACGTAGACAGAGCTTTGCGAAGATTTTTCAGAATACCGCAATAATCAATAATCAATCCATTGTTTTTGCCTTCTGAAACCCTGTTGGCGCGGGCAATGGCCTGCATCAAGGTATGTGCCTTAAGCGGTTTATCTAAATAAAGAGTAGCCAGGCAAGGCACATCAAAACCTGTGAGCCACATGGCGCAGACAATTGAGACACGAAACGGGTGGTCCTCCTTTTTGAACGCGCTTTCCAAATCAATGCGCTTCCCATCTTCAGCAAGAAAGCCTTGTTTGATCAATTTGCGATGGGATGTGATGTCTAAATCCCATTTGCGGAATTTATCAACTTCTCCCTGTTCCTCGCTTATCATCACCGCAATAACTGTTTCCTTCATCCAAGCCAGCCGACGAAAATGAAAGATCATTTCCTGCTCATCTATAATATCCTTCGATTTTTTTTCAATATCCCGAATTCGTTCCTGCCAGTAAAATTCAATCAATTTGTGCATTCGGACACAGGTGATTTTATCTATGCACACCAGCATGGCTTTCCCGTTTTCCCAGCCTTCGGAATAATGCTGAACAAGGTCACGGGCAATTTGGTCCAGTCGATTTCCAGCTGTAATGATGTGATAATCCCTTTTCAGCTCACGTTCCAGGCGCTGTTCAACATTAATATTATCAACTTCAAATGTTTCAAGTTTATTCGCGATCCTCTCATTAAGATCATGGGTTGCCACTCCAAGTTTTTGGCCACGGGTATCATAATACAGCGGGACGGTGGCGCCATCTTCCACCGCCCTCTGAAAATCATAGGTTGAAACGTAATCGCCGAATACTCGTTTTGTAATTTCATCATCTGAAAATAATGGTGTGCCGGTAAAACCGATAAAGCTGGCATTGGGCAACGCATTGCGCATATTCAAAGACAAATCCCCATACTGGGTCCGATGCGCTTCATCCGTAATCACGATAATATCATCCCGATTCGAATACGGCTCATCCGGCAACACGTCTTTGTTAAATTTCTGAATAAGGCTGAACACAATGGATTTATGCTCCGCCAAAAGCCGCTTTAAATGTGTTCCGCTACTGGCCCGGCAAGGATCTTTATCGTTATCCGCCAGCCCGCACCCTGCAAAGGTTTGGTAAATTTGCGAATCCAGATCGTCACGATCTGTCAGAACAAGAAATGTATAATTCCCGCCCAATTTTCGATGGATTTTTTTTACAAAAAACACCATCGAATATGATTTGCCAGAACCCTGGGTGTGCCAGAAAACTCCTAATTTGCCCTCCCGTTTCTTTCTGGATTCAACAGCCCGAATCGCCTTGTTTACCCCCAAAAACTGGTGGTTTCGAGAAAAAATCTTTACTGGGTTTCCAGCCGATTCATCAAATAAAATATAATTTTCAAAGAGATCCATTAGATTCTCTTTTGAGCAAACACCCTTTAACAATGTTTCCATTTCCACAATGCCCGGGTCTTTTTCCTCAAGGCGCTTCCAGTCATGAAAATACTCAAATTTAGATGAAATCGAACCGATCTTCGCCTCAAGACCATTTCCGAGAATGACAAACGCATTATGATGGAACAAGTGCGGCACAGTATCTTTATAATCAGAAAGATTTTTTTCATAGGCGACTTTTATATCATGGTGAAGGTTTTTAACTTCCATAAAAATCAATGGGATCCCATTCACATAACCCATAATATCCGCCCGGCGACGATAGACATCACCTTTAATCCATAATTCCCGAACTATTAGGAAATGATTGTTTTCAGGGCTTTCAAAATCAAAAATCCGCAACCGTTTTTTATTGCGTTCTCCTCTCTTGTTTCGGAATATGACTTCAACGCCATTTCTGAAAATCTGATCATTCCCGCGGTTGGCGGTCAGGGTAGACTGTGAAGCGCCACCTTCCCGCTGTATTTTACGAATGGCGTCCCGGTAGGCTTCTTCAGGCAGATTTGGATTGAGGGCTTCTATCTTTTTGCGGAGGTAGCGGACTAAAACAACTTCCCGCTCGTTGTTTCTTCCCAGTGTGCCGTTTTCACCGAATGTTTCATCAAACGCATACACAGATTTATCCCAGCCCAAATCATTGAACAGGTAATCAGCGGTGGTTTGTTGAACCAGATTATCTTCGGTGAATGGATTGGACATGGCTTAAGTCTCCTTAAACATGAACAGCCACTGGAACGGCGACGCCTATTTGAGTGGCGACAGGTGTGTAGATATCCACGCTTTCTTCCGGGGTATTAATTGAAACAATAAGGGCATAACGCGTTTTATGGTTCCATTTCCCAAGATGAGTCCGTTCCCGCCACCATCCAATCGCAGGGTAGACAGCAATTAGATTTGACGCGGACAACTGGGCCGCGGTTCCTTTCCAAATATCAGAATGTATGGAGCCTTTGTCACGAGCCTGAGAGCCAATAACCCAATGATCTGATATAGAGGCATTTTCTGACGAATCAAAGTCATCATTCCGGGCCTCTCTATTAATTCTCATTTCAAACTCTTTTCTTGTCTCGGTTGGCGCGTTTAAATTAAACCGCAACCCGTGGGATGCATAGCGATAACGATCCTTCCACCCAATTTCCCCAGGTCCTGGCTCAATAAAATATGAAAGCGTAATTTTCATCTGAACTTCGGTTGTATCAGGAAAGGACTGAAGGGCTTCTGTTGGCCATGGAAGATCATACATGTGCATATCCTTCGTTCGATAACCCGTTCCATTTTCTTTTTTATCAAACGGTTGCAACTCAGATTGCGCGATCAATGTTAAACTGTTGCTGGCGCAATATCGGGCTTTTTCAATATCCGGCACACCATATCCGCAAATTCTCAATAATTGTTTATAAGAAGCCTTGGTTTCATCTTTAAGAAATTGTTGTTTTAAGACATTTGTCCATTCAGCGGAATGCACCATGAGTCCACGAATTGTTTCCGGCCAGTAATCCGGATATTCAGACTGAACTTTAGCCGCAAAGCATGCGGCTTGGGCGGCTGAAGCGCTGGTCATATTAAAAGGGGAAAAGAGAGCCTGTTGAGGATCATAAAAAGTGGAAAGCAAAGACAGGTCAGCGCATTCTGTTGCGAATCCAGACGCATCCTTTGCAAGATTTCCTCCTTCCATGACAATTTCCGGCTTTATCGGCCATTTATCATCGCATACAATGGAGGTTGTTGAGAAAGGGGACAAGCCATTACACTTGGCTACTGGTTCATACCCCGATAGAGCTTCATCTCTAATTTGATCAAGTTGAGTATATGCTCCAACCGTCAAAGCATTCCAGGATTGGGCAGGGTCATGAATAGAATCTGTCAGTTGAGAATCAGGATAATTCCCAATATCTGTAATCGATGCGTTTCCAGCGCTGACGACAAAAAGCCGTTTCTGATTGTCTTCAGCTCCCGAACAAATCTGGTCCAATTCTGCGGACCATGATGAAGGCCTTCCCCTGTCGCGAGTATCATCTGAAGTGACAGCCATACAGTTAATTCGTTTTTTTCCCGGAGATTGAATCTCTGCCTTATACACGCCTTGAGCGACCACATAGCCCCATAATTCAGGTTCCGTTTTTCCATATGGAGGCAAAATTTTGACAGATTCCAGACTATGACTGATCCTTATTGACTCATTATGAGATAGAATATCCTGAATGTTTCCATATGCGGAAACACCGGCCATCAAGGTGCCGTGTTTATCATGGTCATGGCTTCCCCATTCTGTATCCACACTCTGACAATCCTCTGATCTAAGATGAGGAGCTATCAATGGATGCCCGTTATTTACGCCTGTATCCAAAACACAAACGGTCACCTCGGAATTTTCATCAATGTTCAATCGTTCGCGAATATTTTCCGCCCATTCCGCCTGTTCTTTATTATCCATATCCAGCCAGAAAGCCGCGGTTTCTTTTGCTCTCCTGTATTCTGCGATATCATCTGAAAAACGTGTAATCATTTCCAATTGTTTTCCACTGACAAGAATACTTTTTACAGCTCGTTCGGGAAAACGTATAAAACCCGGTTTCGATTTTATGCGTTGCTGGGCTAATAACTTCTCAAATCGATCAACCACATCATCTTTATCGGAGCTGAGCCAAACCTCACACCATTCCGAATTGTCGGCTGGAATCAAATTTTTTGCGTCCTGCCAGAACGATTCGATTTCCAGGGCTTTCCGAATATTGGAAATACTTTCAATCAAGGCCGCATTCCGGGGCTTGCCAAATTTTGAATCCTCATTTGCATATTTTTCAACCAAGGTGAAAAACATATTTTTTTTGCTGTTTGGGACATAAATAGTCGCATATATAGTTTCAGAAATGACTCCTGAGCTTTTATTTGTTTCAGAACGAACATTCAGCAAGCGAACCCATTTTTGGACATCCCTGCCTCTCCTGTTTTCCAGACTTTTAGTAACAAGCTCATAGCCCTGCTCGCCCTTAAATTCCAGATAAACGCCATTTTTTCGTGCCTGATATACAACTTCCTCATTCTCAGAATTCGACCATGCCTGTTCCAATTGTCGTTTCAAGAACGCGCTATGTTGACTTCGATTCCTTACAGGTCTGCCTTTTCCATTTCCGCCACTGCTTGTTCCGGTAAAATTTCCTATTTCAAAATCTGTAACAACAAGATGAGGTAAATTCTTTGCCATTGACGTTTATCACCTGATTCCTTTGTGTGTTCCTTGCCGTTCTTTTATAGCGATCAAAAGCTGAGAGGCCAATATTTTATTCCGATCTGCAAGAATCGCATTTTTTATGGCGTCCCGGCAGGCGTGGTCAATTTCAGAATGGCTCAGCCCTTCGCTTTCTTTTAAAACCTGTTTCCAGGCAAAACGAGAGGACATAAACGTCCCCAAAACATTGGAAATCAAGGATTTTCTTTGTTCGAATTCAGGGTTGTCATAATACAATACATCATCAAAACGTCTGAACAATGCATGGTCCAAAAGCTTCGGATTGTTGGTGGCGGCAATGATCAAGCTATCCGACGTGTCCTGCTCAATAAACTGCAAAAAAGCGTTGAGGACCCGCCGCATTTCACCCACATCATTTTCATAGGATCGGTCGCTGCCAATGGCGTCAAACTCATCAAACAAGTAAACGCCATGCTCTTCCTGAATCAAATCAAAAATCTGGCGCAACTTGGCGCTGGTTTCTCCCATAAATTTGGTAACCAGCCGATCTACCTGGATCGTGTGCAATTGAACCCCCAATTCCTTTGCCAGCGCCATTGCCGACATGGTCTTGCCGGTTCCCGGCGGTCCGATCAGGAGAATTTTTCGTCGATGTTTCAGGCCGTGCGATTTCAATTTATTCCGTTGCCTGTATTCATGCACTATCCGATTTAATCGTTCACGGATAGCAGGCAGCGTTGCCATGGCTGCCAGGGGCGTCGTCGGGTCTTCGGTCAGAACCAGCCCTTTTAAATTTTCCGGAAATGAAATAACATGAGGGCCTTTTTTCTTACGCTCGGCGTCTATGATATCCCGGATATCATGGGCCAATGCGTTATGCCCCTGACGCGCTTCATGGGAGGCCACCTGAAGCGCGATGCTATAAAAGCGCATATCATCTGTAAAATGGGAGCGGATCAATGATTTTATCTGTTCGGCTGTGGCCATATCTTGTGCCTCATTGTTATCTTAATCGTTGCCTGAACATATCATAATTCTGTTCAAAATTCCACTTCTCCATTCATCAGGCGGGGGAGGAGCAGGTCTCGGGCTTTGGATAGTTTTTGGTTTTGAATTTTCAACTTTTTTATTAATGTAAAGGAATCCAGAATATTCTCCTCAAACCTCTCAATTAACCTGATAGGGGGACGGATCATGTTAATTCTCATTAAGTCTTTTGGATATACATGGGGTTGAGCTGAACCTTTTTGAAGTCCAAATATTTCTTTTTGTCGCTCCTGAAAAAACAAATAAAAAAAGTATATAAACAAAGTCGATTCGATACTAAGGTATGAACAATCTGATGCCCAAATATCTTCATAATAAAGAGATACATACCCCGCATTAGCTCCAGAAGCGCTAATAGTAACCACTGGACCATTTACATTTGCTTTATCGTGATAATATGCTGGCATTAGACCCCCTGCCACAACAGGTATGTCACCTTCATTTGCAATTTTTTTAGTGATATTTTTCCCTTTTTTAATGTCAACTATGTTGCCGATTGATTTCCTCTCCCACCCATCAGGCACACCACCAACAATTTTGGTGTTTTCATGGCCGGGAAAACGAAGATGGACAAACCATTCCTTATACAACAGCCGCGCTGACTCCTCCAGCAACTGTATCCGTCGGCGGTTGTTTTCTATTAGGTCGTCGTATGAAGCAAGAATGGAAGCAATTTTTTGTTGGGTATTTGTAGGCGGCAAATGAACTTTTAATTTTTTCAAATCATTACCCCTAATCCCAGCTTGAACTCCTTGCGTAACAATTGAGCGAATATTACATATTGGCGACTTGAAATAATAAAAATAAAATAGTGGGAAGGCTAATTTAGTATTTAACCGGATTCGAATAATATGTGATTCAAATGTAGTTGGTTCTGTGACCTCAGAGACAATTGAACATTTACCTGCCCCGGATAAAACTAACGACTGGCGAGCAAATAATAAGTCACCTTTTTCCAGCCTCATGTTTTTTAATTCTTTAGCATTCATTGGAACAAGTTCCATAGAAATGGAGCCTATTTTATCATTTCCAAAGAGTTCTCCCATATTAACCATTTTGTAGCCTGTACCACGAACTCGGGAAGGTCGGGTCAATCCATTTTTTGACGGTATAGAATACAGCCTCGCAAATGGAATTTTTTCCCAGATCATATTGCCATTTCCTTAAATTTTGGCACTCGGACCAAATAGCTTAACAACCTTTTTGTTAATCATAATATTCTCTGTATAGATACCAAAGGAGGTTGCTCTTCTATAACATTCATGTTGATCCCTTTTCATTCGGAATCTCTCCCTGACAATTCTGAACTTTTAACCGCTGAATTTTGCCGAATCCGTCATTTTTGATCATGATGCTTACTTGTTACAAAGCCAGCCATTTTCTCGCTGTCTGAAATTAATCATACGTCCAATATCACAATACATCAGAATCATTCCCGCATTTTCGAAAACGCCGCGTTAACCTATGTCTAACGTATTTCTTGCTTGTCGTAAGTCAACAGATCTCCAGAATAAGGCAATCTTCTCCCCCCCCCCCCCTCTTTTTTTTCATATTCCCAAGTCCTGAAAATTTTTTGAAATCCGGCCCGCCAACTGGATAGCCTCATCATTAAGCGCGGCAAGTTCCGTGTGGATACCCCGCATGGTTTCCTCAAAATTAAAATCCTCGTCCACCTCTTCCGGCGCGACACCGACATAACGCCCCGGTGTAAGGCTCCAATCGTTGGCTTCAATCTCTTCCGTGGAAACCAGCTTTACCAGACCTTCCACGTCACAAAGTTCGCCTTCAGGGAAGCGGGAAAGCAGCCAGTGCGCCTGTCGATAAAAATAGCGAACGCGCTTAAGCTGTTCCACAACCTCTTTGCGGGCCGCGTCCGTCTGTTTTTTCAGGCTGTTTTTCCGTCCCCCATTAATCTTGGCATTGTCCCAGAGAGCACTTTTTTTTGCGCCCAGCTCTTTCTCACAAAGTTCAATCAACCGACTGATCCATTTAAAGGAATGATCAAGCGGTTTGATCAATTCTCGACTTTTTCCGCCCAACCCGGATATCACCTGATCGGTTTCAATGAATTTAATCAGGTCGGTCGCTGTTGAACAGCGTCCCTCATCCCATTGTTTTTGAGCGTTATTTTTCAACTGTTCAAATCCCGCAATGGACTCGCTCAATTCTGCAAATATTTCCAGCCATTCAGCATGCGTGTCACTCTGAGCGCCGTCGTCTGGCAGGCTGTCCAGAAAAGGACTCATCGCTTGATGGAGGGCATCAATGACGCCGACATATTCCGATGACAGCGCAACGCTCTCATGGCTTTCAATCAAGGTCTGATCCACATAACTCTGCGCCAGCTCAATAAACCGTTCCGTCTGCCCGCGATACAACCAGACAATGGCCGTGATATTATTTAATTGCTCCGGTGTGAAATCATATATTTTGCGCGTCACCTTGCGGTAAATGCTTCGCGCGTCAATCATCAGAACTTTGTCCTGATGTTCTTCCGGTTTGTCTTTATTGAAAAACCAGAGCTGGCAGGGAACAGAGCGGGTATAGAAAAAATTGCCCCGGATATCGATCATGGCATCCACATGGCCGGTTTTTATCAGCGCCTCCCGCATCTTTGCTTCATCCCTGCCCGCGCTGGACGCCTGAGACGACATCACAAATCCGGCACGCCCGGTTTGGTTCAGGTAGCTGTAAAAATAGGAAATCCAGAGATAATTGCCATTGGAAATTTTTCTTTTTTTATTGACTCCAGGCAGCCCAAAGGGCAACCGCCCCCCCACTTCGCCTTTGATTTTATCTTCATCCACTTCGTCCACATTGAATGGCGGATTAGCCATGACATAATCGGCGTTCCCCCAAAGCCCGTCATGGGGATCTTCGTAATATGAAATGGCTTTTTGAATATTTCCCTCAAGGCCGTGGACCGCCAGATTCATTTTGCACAGGCGGATGGTGGTCGGATTTTTCTCCATGCCGTAAAAAGTCAGCAGATCGCCTGGATTCTGTTTCATTTTCTCCACAAAATGGGCGCTCTGAACAAACATGCCCCCCGATCCACACGCCGGGTCGAGAATTTTTCCATGATTCGGCTCAATGACATTGGCGATTAATTGGACCAATGAAACCGGGGTAAAAAATTCGCCCCCATCATGCGCCTTTAAATCAGCAAAACCGGTGAGAAAATATTCATAAATACGACCAAAAATATCACCGGTGGCCTTCTTCAGTTCTTCGGGATTGAGAGTGCGAAGCAATTGCCCCAGAACTTCATTGTCCAGTTCCCGATATTCAGATTTCGGCAACTGGTCTTTCAGATTCACATAATCTTTCTCAATGGATTCCATGGCCCGAATCACCGCTTCAGCCCGGTCATCCGAATCGCTTAACGCCACCAGAGTGTCAAACTGCGCATCCTCCTGGAGAAAAATAGCTCCTTTTTGTGAAAAGTCCTCTTTGCTCAGCGCGCGGACTTTCCCACCACGCGACGGCAATGTCGGGGTAATCTCGTCTTTAACCTTAAGAAAACGGCTAAAGGCATGACGCAGAAAAATCAAGCCCATGACCGGCATGAAATATTCATTGCTCGCATAATTGGAATTTGAACGGAGTGTATCCGCCGCTTTCCAAAGCCGTTTCTCAATTGCTTCTATATGTTCCAGTTGTGCCATATTATCTCTTTTGTTATTTCATCTTCTGCTTTTTTCTGTTGTTCATGATTTTCCCAAGCCATGTCGCCTCGCTGAAATTTTTGCTTTATATTTCATTCTCAATACCCCGCAGATGTTCCAAAGTCAATGAACATGTCATTTGTTGTGGATATTTGGGATAGGAGGGGAAATTGGGACGGGCGAATAAGTGACAAACATAAAATCCAACAATATTATATTTTCTAAACACCAAAAGCACAAAAACAGGACAAAACCCATGCCAAGAACAGCCAGAATGCTCAACAATAGCCGCTCCCGTCAGTCGGACCAAACTAATTGATTGATTTTTTTACAATAACATGTTAAAAATGTCTTCAGTTTGGTCTTAGTGCCCCCTTTTTGATGACCAAAACACAGTTTTAAGGAACGATTTGGAACGAAATATGGGTGAATAATTGGCGCGTGCGAATAGACACCATCTTAAAGGCCATATTTGGCATATTACCCATCGCTGCCATAAAAGGGAATTTTTACTTAAATTCTCAAAAGACAAGCTCCGGTGGCTCAAATGGTTGGCGGCAAGGAATTTGCTGAGAGAGTTAAATTTAAATTGGGCGCAAAGGCAATTGGACGAAAAATAGTCGCCAATAAAAATAGTTTTGAAATTAGGGAAGAACAAGAACCTTACGATACTGTTTTGGGGGCTGAAAAGGCCTTCCTAAGCTCAAAAAATATGTATCTTTGGAATGTTTATCCTAAAAATACAATATGATAGCTTGGTCCGACTGGAATATGTTCTTATGAATTATCAAAAAATACTGGAAGAAATTTCTCCAATCCCTGTTAATCTTCCCAAGATTTACTTTCTTGGTGATACTGGAGCTGGAAAAACTACCATTATCAGAAAGATAATGGGAACGGACGATTTTAATTTCCCCACTACAAGACAAACGAGGACAACGGTTGCTGTTACTGAATATGTAATCAGCAAAAGTTTACCTTTCAGAGCGACTCTTCTTTTTAAATCTGAGGAGCAAATCAGGGGATACGTCCGTGAAATTTTACTGGAAGCAACCTACAAAGCTTATAAAGGAAGCCAACCGAATAAGAATAGAATATCAAAATATCTGAAACAGACAACTGACCAAAGGTTCAGATTGTATTACATAATCCATGAGGATATCTTATTGGATATAGCTGAACAGATAGTCTCTTTATTCTCTCGGATCGAAGAAAGAATAAAGGATTTGCAGACAGAATTTCCGGAAGACAGTGAAGAAACGGAAACATTTCTGGAACTTTCTTTGGAGGATTTGAGAGAAGATTTTGACATAATTGAGAATGATGTTTTCAATCAAATAAAAGAAAAAGTTGCCGAAGCCTGCAACAGCTATGATTTATGTTCAGAATTTCTTTATTATCAGTTTTCAAACCAAGAAAAACGGGAGTTTGTTTCAAAATGTAAGTCAGTTCTTTCGAGTGAGAAAGGTTCAATTTCTCCAGTAATTGATTATGCAAGAATACAAGGAGACTTGTTAGCGGATTGGATAGGCGAGGATACTGAAATAGTTTTGATTGATGGCGAAGGTATCGGGCATGATACAAAAGAGGCGAGTCAGTTGGCTCCGAGACATTATGAGCATTTTTACAGATCTGATGCGATTGTGTTGGTAGAGGAAAGCAAAAAACCTTTTGTTGCAAGTGGAAAGAGTGCGCTGAAAAGTATTTTTGAAAGAGGATACGGAGAAAAATTGCTCATCGTGTTTTCCAAACTCGATGAAGTCATGCCGTATGATGTTGACGATCCTTCAAGAGAGGATAAAATTGATGAGGTCAATCACAGTCTTGAAAACGTGCTTTCAGCTTTGAAGAACGAAAGGGTTGAACTATCTTTGAATGATGAGAATCTGTTCTATTTTTCCGCTGTCAGTGAAACGGAGCTTGACAACGATACGATAGATGAATTCACATCAGTGATGGGTAGGGCATCGGAATTATTTTCTTTTGAGACTACTTTTATAAAGCCGGAGTATGACTTTGAAATGCTTTCCGGCTATCTGAGAGAGTCAACAGAGCAGTTTATTAAGCTGTATCAGGGACTTCTCGGAAGGCAGCATTGGCAGACGGTGAAAGCCTTCAACAGAAGAATGTGTTGGGGTGTTGACGGTTTTAGGATGTTTACGCCAATTGCGGATTTTGAAGAAAAAATCAATGATGAGGTCAAATCTTTTATTTCAAATCCTAAAGGCTGGAGTGCAGAAGTTACGGGAAAACTCAAATCGGAAAGCATAGACCAAATAAAGCGTGAATTCAATCAACTGATTTTGGCGTTTGGTCGTGAGACAATAATGAAAATCCCTGCTATTGACTGGTCAGAGGCACTGTCATATTACGGGACTGGTTCAACCTTTGCAAGAAGAAGTAAAATTAAAAAAATATTTAAAGGAGCAATTCCCTTAAATATAGCAACCGAGCAGGCGATGAAATTTAAAGATGAAATAAAGCGGTTAGTTATCAGGGCAATAGAAAACTGTGAAAATGAGGCATAACGAATAAGGTTAGATTGTGAGAGCGAAGCGAGCCACAATCTGAACCGTTTGTTGGACAAGCCCGGTCTCTATTATATAGAAAATATCTTTTTGGGATACAGTGGCCAAATCAGGCGGGTGCGAGGCAGAGATTCTTCCGCTTTCAAAAAATGACAATAAAAGTATAAAAGGGGACAGGCCAATAATGCTTGACAACCGCAAAGTTCCACGATAAACCATTCCCCAAACACCCAAAACAGGAAAAACCCCATGCCAAGAACAGCCAGGCTACTCAACAATGGCGAAAAAACCGTCTATCATGTGATTTCCCGAACCGCTCTGGACGGTTTCCCCTTCCAGGACGTGGAAAAAGAAGCCCTGGTAAAGAAAAAGGGGACAGGCCAATAATGCTTGACAACCGCAAGGTTCCACGATAAACCATTCCCCAAACACCCAAAACAGGAAAAACCCAATGCCAAGAACGGCCAGACTGCTCAACAATGGCGAAAAAACCGTCTATCATGTCATTTCCCGAACCGCTCTGGACGGTTTCCCCTTCCAGGACGTGGAAAAAGAAGCCCTGGTCAAAATTATCAAAAAATTCAGCCGCATCTATTTTTCTGATATCATGGGCTTTTGCGTCATGAGCAATCATTTCCACCTGCTGGTGAAAATGCGGCCGGATCATGATTTCACGGACGAACAAATCCGGGAACGGTTTTTGAATTTTTACGGAAACGAACGGGAATTCAGGGGAGCCGACATTGAGCGTTTCCGGGAGAAATGGTCCAATCTCTCGGAATTCATGAAAGAAATCAAGCAGACTTTTTCACGGTTTTACAACAAACTTCACAACCGAAAAGGAACGTTGTGGGCCGAGCGTTTTAAAAGCGTGATCGTGGAGGATGGAAACACTTTAATCAACTGCCTGGCCTATATTGACTTAAATCCTGTCCGGGCCGGTATTGTGGATCGCCCGGAGGCGTATCGCTGGAGTTCATTGGGACATCACATCCAGGCCGGAAATGAGGGCGGTTTTTTGTCCACGGACTTCGGCCTGGTGGAATTCAACGTCATGAACGAGGCCGAAAGAGTCAGGCGATACCGGCGATATGTGTATGAGTCCGGCGCCTTGAGTCCATCAGGAAAAGAGTTTGCGGGAAGCATTGATCCCGGCGTTGTGAAAAAGGAAAGAAACGCCGGATTTAACTTGACCCGAACCCGAAGGTTCGCGTACAGAACCCGCTATTTCACCGATTCGGGAATCATCGGCTCCAAAGCGTTTGTCATGACGCATTACCAGAGGTTCAAAGACCGTTTTGAGTCCAAACGCGAAAAGAAGCCCAAATCCATCCAAGGGCTTGAGGGAATTTATTCGTTGAAACGGCTGTCTGAATCTGTGTGACCTTGTTTTTCGGCTCTCAAATAAGGCGCTTAAGAACAATTTGGGCGCATTTTTTTAGCCTTTTCCTTAGGGCTCGCTCAAAAATAACTTTACATTTTGGAAGCCAATTCATCCTGCCTGACTGCGTTATGAAAACTCGGCGTATCCCGATATGCCTTAAGTTTTCACGCCTTGTCAGACAGGCGACTTAACTCCCAAAATTGTAAACTAACTTTTGAGCGAACCCTTAGTTTTTAAAAATTTAGGGTCCCTGAATCCATTCACATTGCCACGGAATTGTCGCGCGCCGGGCTTATTGAACAATGGATTGAGAACGACCTTTCCGTGTCAAATTCTTATGGGTCAGGCCATTGCCTGGGCCTGGTTTAAATTTACCACTTCAACACTGATATGCGCTTTTACAGGATGTTCCTGAGAAAGAAAATTGTCAATCGCGTCAAGCGTTTCAGCATGAAAATATCTTTCTCCGCATTCGGCGCATACCTCGGCGCTGACATTTTCGACGATATACAGCTTTTTGTTGAGCCAGTGCTGACGCCTGACATTCTTCTTCCTTGTTTCCCCGCCGCAGAATTCGCATAACATAAGCTCACCTATAAAGCATATACGGTTATGATTTTTTATGAAACATTGTATTGACGTTGTCGGTCGTTGTCAAGTCATCTTCTTATTATGAAAAAGAGGACAGGCCAATAATGCTTATAAATAGAATAGTATGCGTTTGACATCACGGATTTTCACTGGTATATTTACCCCATCTTAAAAAACTTGCGTGTATTTTTTTACGATGCCGTCGGATCCGTTTTAACGAGTTTGTCTTTTTTGATGGCATGGTAAAAAATTCAATCTGTCACGTCCCTTATCCGACCGATGAAAAGTTGGAACATACAATGCGCTCCCACAGGGCTGGTGACAAAACGAAAAATATGAGGCGCCCAAATGACAAAATTATTAGAAAACGCCTTTAATGCGGCGGCAAAACTTCCAGAAATTGAACAAAATGTGATTGGAAGATGGCTGCTGGATGAAATCAAGGCGGATAAAAAATGGGAAAAACTATTTGCCGGATCGGAAGATGTGTTGGAACAGCTGGCTCAGGAAGCTTTGGCGGAACACGAAAAAGGCCAAACAAAAGATATGGATATCAATAAACTGTGAAATGAAAAACCACAGAAAAATTTTGGAAATGTCATGAAGCGCTGCCAAAAGGAATAAGAAAGAAAGCGAGAGAGGCATATAAACATTTTCAACACGACCATGGTATCCAGGTCTCCATTTTAAAAGAATCCACTCAAGTCTGCCTGTTTATTTCGTTCGTATCACAAAGGATTACAGAGCCGTGGGTATATTGAAAGGGGAAGAGGTTATTTGGTTCTGGGCAGGTTCACATTCTGATTATGATAAACTGTTGAGGCGGATGAAAAGCCCATAGTCGGACGGATACAGGCAATGGCCAAATATAACGCCATTTTTCACAAAAAACCGCTTTAAACTGAAGCGAAATGTCATGAGGTGTTACCAGAGTTTCAAAGACCGTTTTGAGTTCAAACGCGAAAAGAAGCCCAAAACCATCCAAGGGCTTGATGGGATTTATTCGTTGAAACGCCTGTCTGAATCTGTGTGACCCTGTTTCCAGGCCCTCAAATAAGACGCTCAAGAATAATTTGGGCACATTTTTAAATCGCTTAAATTAAGAAGAAGCAAGGCGGACAGCGCCTTCCATTCCGGAATGCGGCCATGGGAAAAAACGCGACGGCGGGTTGTGGGAAGATCGCCGTATGGGCGCCGTGATTGCGCGTCGGGTTAACATAACAAAATATCAGGAAGTATCCATGGATTATTCAAAAATCTTTCAAGAGTTGAACAAAGCGACATCATTTGATCTGTATCGATTAAAAGTGTTGATCGATCAACAGCTGGAAAATCCCCATCGACTGTCCGAAATTAAAAGGCGTTTAAAGCCGGGTCAGAAAATCAGCTATTTTGATGAAACAGAAAATCGCCTGATTGATGCGATTGTCATTAAATTAATGAGAAAAAAGCTTTTGGTTGAAAACATTCATGATCAGGAAAAATGGCAAATACCTTTTTATTTCGTCAATCTTAATCATGTTAACGCTGATATAATGGTTTCTTCTAATGAAGGGATAGATCGAAGCCGATTAAAGGTGGGAGACACCGTTGGATTCCAGGATAAACAAAACAATGATCTTACGGGTAAAATCATACGGTTAAATCAGAAAACCGCGACGATTCTCACTACGAAAAACGCTGAGTGGAGAGTGGCTTACGAATATTTATATTTCATCTATGACGTTGAGCCGGGTTCTCAGCCCTTGATAAGGGGAAAAGAAGGGGAAACGGGACAGGGCAATAATGTTTTAATTTTATGAAGAAAACGCCAATGGATATAAAAAAATCAGGCTTTGACAAATGGTTTTCGGATCAAACAGATTCTGTAAAACCAGCCGAATATGAAATAGCCAGAGTCACCGCTGTGAATAAAGACAGTTTTCAGATCAGAAACAGGGAAAAAGATGTTCTGGCTGAAATGACGGGAAAGATGCTTTTCAACGCGGATTCACCGGCGGAATTCCCGACGGTCGGCGACTGGGTACACGCGCGGTTTTATGACAACGAATCATTTGCGGTGATTCATGAAATTATTCCGAGAAAATCTCTTTTAAAGAGAAAAACAGCGGGCAGAAAAACAGAATATCAGCTGATCGCCGCCAATATTGACACAGCTTTCATTGTTCAGTCATTCGGCTCGGATTATAATTTGAGACGGCTGGAAAGATACCTTGTGATGGTCAATGAAGGAAATATTCAGCCTGTGGCGCTGCTCAGCAAAAGCGATCTTTCAACAGAGGATGAAAGAAACCAAAAAATCGCCGAAATTCAGACATTAATGCCGGACATTCAGATTGTCGAATTCAGCAATATCAATCATCACGGAATCAACAGAATCAAAGAGATGCTCATTCCTGAAAAAACATTCTGCCTGCTCGGCTCATCCGGAACAGGGAAAACAACGTTGCTGAACAATCTCATGGATGAGGATGTGTTTGAAACAAACGCGGTCAGAAAAAAAAATGGAAAGGGAAAACACACCACCACACGGCGTCAATTGATCCGCTTGAAAAATGGCGCCATGATGATTGACACGCCCGGTATGCGGGAAATCGGGAATATAGCGGTTTCAGCGGGGATTAATGAAACATTTAATGAAATAAACGCCTTATCAGAGCAATGTCTGTATCACAACTGTTCTCACACCAATGAAAAGGGATGCGCGATACGGCAAGGTTTGGAAGAGGGGACCCTTTCGGAGGAAAGATACCTGAATTTTGTCAAGATGAGCAAAGAAACGGCTCACAATGAAATGTCTTATTTCGAGAAGAGAAGAAAAGACAAAAATTTCGCGAAACTATGCAAGTCTGTGATGAAAAATAAACAGCGTAAAAGATAAAGGACGCCGCTTTTTTCCCGCGCGGGTGAAGTCTTCCAAAAACGCCATAAAATAGAAACAGGCCAACAGCGCCTCTGAATGTCCCCCTGTTGACATAGCGGCAAAAAATGGTAAAGTGGCATTGTGAAAAGGAAACACAAAAATGATAAACTCGTAAAAAAGCTTGGGATGGCTAAGTTAAAAATAAGCGCCGCAACGCAGTAGATCGGATTTTTTACGACGCCATCAAAAATAACACAAGAAAGGGAAAAAAATGAAAGTATCCATAGGCGCCGACACCTCGGCATATCCCAACCCGGTATGGTGTGTGGGCAGTTACGACAAGGAGGGAAAGCCCAACGTGATGACCGTGGCATGGGGCGGCATTTGCTGCTCAAAACCGCCGGCGGTCATGATTTCACTTCGAAAAGCCACTTATACCTATGACTCGATCATGGCGCGTGGCGCATACACCGTGAGCGTTCCGTCGAAAAAGCATGTGACGGAAGCCGACTATTTCGGCATCGCCTCGGGAAGGAACACAGACAAATTCAAAGACACGGGCCTGACCCCGATACGCTCGGAGGTGGTGGACGCCCCGTACGTCAATGAATTCCCGCTGATTGTCGAGTGCAAGGTCATTCATACCCTTGAGATCGGCCTGCACACCCAATTTGTGGGGGAAATCATGGATATCAAGGTGGATGAGGAAGCGGTGAGTCCGAAAGGCCACCCCATGATGGAAAAGATCGCGCCTTTTGTGTATGGCCACGGCACGCGGGAATACTGGTCTCTTGACAAAGCGATTGGCCGAAGTTTCGATATAGGAAAGAAATACAGTTCTTAGGGTTCACTCAAAAATCAGTTTACAATTTTGGGAGTTAAGTCGCCTGTCTGACAAGGCGTGAAAACTTGAGGCATATCGGGATATGCCGAGTTTTCATAACGCAGTCAGACAGGATGAATTGGCTTCCAAAATGTAAAGTTATTTTTGAGTGAGCCCTTAGCCATCCCAAGCTTTTTTAAGGGTTTATTAAGAGCGATTGGATTTTCCAAAGCCCTGTGGGACGGTTTTATTCCAGGATGGTAAATTTTTTAATGAACGTGTCCGCTTTAATCATCCTGACCTTCGGGAATTCGATGTCTTTCAGTATATTGTAATGTTTGTCGTTCGTGATCAAAAAATCGGCCTGGCCGCAAACCGCGCAGTCCACAAATTTTTGATCATCCTCGTCAGAAAAGGGAAGTTGGAAACTGAAGGTCGGGCTGACGAAGACCACATTTTCGGAAGTCAGGATAAAGAGCCAGAATTGCTCCAGCAGTTCTTTCGGGAATATTTTTTCCAGGATCTCCTCGTATTCAAGCAGAACTGAAGTTGAGACAAGAAGCTTTTGTTTTCCTGAATATATATCTTTGAGAATCTGATGATAGCGACTTTTGGGGCTGAGTCCGGGGAAAAATATGTTTGTGTCCACAACGAGTCTCATTTTTTCTTCTCACCCCTGTGCCTTTCGACAATTTCAAAAAAGTCCTCCTCGCGCCATTTGTTTTTCTCAAAAACTTCGCCGATCCCCTCTGACAGATTCCTGAAAGCGGCCTGATGGATCAGTTTTTTTATGTCAACCGGATGTGTTCTGTTTCTTAATTCGTGAACCATCTGAATGGCGCTTATTTCGTCTTCGTCAAAACCTATTTCACCGAGTTTGCTGAGAATTTCAGGTGTGATTGTCTGAACCATCCCCTCCTCCTTCCTCTATCTGTTCGCCTTTCCGGTGACAGACTCCGTCACAATCCGGATGACTTTGGTTTTCCCTTTCGCTTTTCGGATGTATTCCAGGCCCTCGCGCGTAAATCCAGGAGAGTATTTTTTGATCAACCCTTCCAGCGCCATCTGTTTTTCCTCTCCCGTCACTTCCACAGCGGTTCCTTTGACCACGCCGCTTTCGTATTTTGTGGTAAATTTTTCAGGTTGAATCTCCGTCTCGCCGACCACGCAAAATGAAACCTTTGGGTGGTTTGCGATATGGTCCAGTTTTTCGCCCTCAAGGGCGCAGTGGAAATAGATATCGCCGTTGATCACGCAGTAATTCAAAGGCGTCCCATGGGGGTCGCCGGACGGAGAGACGGCGCTTAATATTCCGTATTCGCCTTTTTCAATGATCGACATCGTTTCATCATCCGGCGGCATGCGATCTTTTCTTCTCATTTTTTTCCTGTGTCCTGTGACGGGACTATGCCCACAGGCGGGCGAGCAGACAATCCGTGGCGTCCACGCACAGATGCCACAGGCATCCCGCGCCGACCGCGCGCCATTTCCATGACGGGATCGCGAGCATCCCCCCGTATATGATCCCGGACCACAGGGTGTGGAGGGGATGGAACCCGATGCCGCAGCGGCCCGGATCAAAAATCGGGTCCGCGAGCAAATGGTCCAGATCAATCACCATGGCGCCCGCCATGATCAGCCCCGCCTTGAGGCCGTTCTCCTTCCAGAACAGCCGGCCGAAAATAAACGGCGGCAAAAGGTGAAGCGCGTAGTGGATGATATGCCTGAAGGCGTCAGGCTCCAAAATGGGATGCTATCCTGTTTTTATTATGACGAATTTTCATTATGGGCGCATTGTCCCGCCAACGTTCGGCTTGGGCGGCAGGGTTTGCCTGTCCCTGTCTCACTTTGCCGCCCATTTGGCGTTTTTTTCATTGGATCCGGAAAAATTAAAAACGTTAAACGCATTCAAGCCGTGGAATAACACACCGACGCCCCAGCCAAGAGCCGGCCAAATCACCCAATAATGATTCGGCGATTTGATGGCATTCAAGATGAACAAACCCATCATGACAACCGCATATTGAATGAAATGCCTGCGGAAACCCTTCATCTTTCGCTCATATAAAATTGTTTTTTCTTCTTCGGTTGAAATCTCAGTTTGGTTTGACATGTCAGCCTCCGTTTTTAAGTCGGAAATGTTAATCTCAAACACAGCGGCAAGGGCCTTGAGCGTCTCTAAACTCGGCTTCTGACCTTTTTCAATACGCTGAACCGTTCGCGCGCTGATGTCGCACAATTCGGCCAATTGTTCCTGTGACCAGCCTTTATCCAGGCGAAGTTTGCGAATGATCATGGGTTTTCCTTTGTGTTTGATTGAATGCTGACCATTTCAATACCAGAGAAAAGAGGATGCCGCCACGACATCATGATGACATTTACACGACAATGATATCAAATAGAAGAATATCCTGTTTGATAAAATCGTAAAAATCCGATATACAGGGCGTGGGCATCTTTTTGCGATGCCGGCGCCCCCATCTGTTTAAAATGATAAAAAAGACAATACCAACGCCGGCAAGGATTGTCAATAAATGGGCGTCCCCCGGCAATGGAGCCTGATATGCCTGATGGTCACGATCTGGAAATATTTTCCGATTTCAATGGCGCCTGGCGCTATTTTGACAAGCTTGGCGATCAAAAAACTCCAAAGCGAGTATGAGATCCACATTATATGGCTTTCGCGCGATGCGGCGCAGACCGCCGTCGGGAAAAAATTTAATCTAAAATCAACCAGTTAAGGAAAAAACTTATGAACGCTGAAAAAATTGAGACCATCATTTCCGAAAATGGATATCCGGACTTCAAATGGATATCCGGAGAAGAGGTGGAGGTCCGCCAGTGGCCCAGATTCAAATGCATGTTCGGATGCCCCACTTACGGAAAGAGCGGCGCGTGCCCGCCGTCTGTTCCGTCCGTTCAGGAATGTCAGGAATTTTTTAAGGAATACAGGCGGATCGCAATCATTCATATCGCGAAAAAAGTGGCGCGTCCGGATGACAGAAAAAAATGGGGCCGGGAAACCAATCTCGATTTGCTCAAGCTGGAAAAAGCGGTGTTTCTGTCCGGGCATCGCAAAGCGTTTTTGCTGTTTATGGATGAATGCGGGATTTGCGAGGATTGCCCGGGCCAGAGGGACGAATGCTTAAAGCCGCGCCTGGCCAGACCCTGCCCGGAAGGTCTGGGCGTTGATGTTTTCGCGACCGTTCGCAAAATCGGCTTCCCCATAGAGGTGTTGACCGATTATGAACAGGAAATGAACCGGTACGCCTTTCTGATGGTGGAGTGAGGCGCCGCAATTCCAATTCTGCGGCCGGGTGGATGACACGCGGTATTTATGTTTCAATTTTTCCATTTCACCAAGGCATGATAAACTCGTAAAAAATAGATCAGACGGCATCGTAAAAATTCGATATACAAGGCGTGGTGGTTTTTTGAGAGAGAGGCCATACATATAGTATGCCGAACGAACAAAAAAACGCCGCAACGCAGTAGATCGATTTTTTTACGATGTCGTCAAGGCATGCCTTGTCTCTAAATCTCATATGTCGATCCCCAGGACGCGCCGGTAAGGTTTAAACCCGTCTTCCACAACCCCGGCCATCAATGACAGAAACGGCCCATAATCGCCGGTTGTATGCGCCGTGTCCAAAGATTCGTAATATTCCAGGCGTTTTTCAACACCAAGAACCGCCGGGGGAAAGCCGTCCTTCATCAGGTCAAAATTCATCAGCAGCCGGGCGGTCCTGCCGTTTCCGTCGACAAAGGGATGTATCTTGACGAAATCGGCGTGAAGCCTGGCGGCCCTTTCCACCGGATGGCGTTTTTGCCCCTCGCGGCCATGCCATTCAATCAGCCGCTCCATTTCAGACGGAACCTGCGTGAAATCCGGCGGCGTATGATCCGCCCCTGAAATCACGACATTGCAACGCCGCCAGACCCCGGCGTTGGGGTCGTCAATATTTTTCAAAACAAGCTGGTGAATGGATTTGATCCGCCATTCGGACAGGGGCTCCTCTTTTTTCGCTATCTCCTCCACAAAACCAATGGCCTGGCGATGATTGATGACCTCGAAATGCTCCCGCATGGTTTTGCCGCCGATGGTCACGCCTTCCAAAACGACCTTGGTTTCCTTTAAAGTCAGGGTGTTGCCTTCAATGGCGTTGGAATGATAGGTCCAGCGCAACGCAATGTCCTCATGGAGGCCGGCGACTGTTTCCGGGGGAAGCGGGCGAAATGAATCCAGTTTTTGCTTGAGCTGATCCAGCCTGGCGTAATGGGTCATTTGGTTTTCCTCTTATTATTCGCGGACGCGGACGGTTTCAGATAAGAATCATCATGCATTCAGGGCGCGTACAAATTCTCTTGAAATCCCACAAACATGTCCCGTATTTCGGGAACGCCGCCCAATTCCGCCACCGCGTCTCTGACTGAATGGTATTTCAATTCCAGAAGAGCCGACAGCTTCTCCTGATCCAGCTCGCCCATGAAACCAAAATGGCATAACGCTACGCCCACAGCCCCAAAAAGTCAAGGGTCGGTTTGTTTTCGGCGCGTCGTGGGAGACGCACGCCGTGCGTCTCTACCATGCCGCGCGCCACCCCATGTGTCGCGCATTTCCCAGACCTGGATTTCCTTTTAATCCACATCGCCGGGCGCCATGAGAATTTGAATGCCCAGCAGAATCCGGGCCACGCGATCCTTTGACAGGGTTCCGATTTTATGGAACAGATCGCTTTTGTTCACAGTGAAAATTTGGGAAACATTGACCACGCTTCTTTTTTCCAGATTGGCCTCGCCTTTTTTCAGGGCCACATTTCCCGGGGCCTCGGCTCTTTTGAGATTGGAGGTCAAAGCGCAGACCACAACCGTATTGATTCGGCTGCGGTTGAAAATGTTGTTTTGGACGACCACGTGGGGATGACGATAACCGGGCTCTGATCCGTCAGGGGCGCCGAAATCTATCCAGAATATATCGCCCTGGTTGATTACCATTGATAAACTCGTAAAAAAGATTGGGATGGCTAAGTTAAAAATTCGACATACAAGGCGTAGTGGTTATTTTTAATTGAGGCAATACATGTAGTATGCCTCAATTAAAAATAAGCGCTGCAACACAGTAGATCGGATTTTTTACGACGCCATTACCATTGGTCCTTGACCATCTCATGATGCCCCGGGCGCATCTTTTGGATAAGGGGATCGGATTCAGACAGATCATCATAAGCATGGTTGATCGATTTGAGAAGCTCTTTATGATGATGGCGCTGGAGAAATTCCCGGGCCGCCATGGCAAACAGGCGGCTTCTTGATGTGTTTAAATTTTTTGCCAGGACGTCCATCCGCTCAAAAATAGATTTTTCAACCGATATGGCGGTCTTTACATTCGGCATCTTGTTTACCTCCGGTTTAATACAAAAAGTATAACCGATGGTATAAAGATTGTCAATTTTTTCCCGCCGATGTTTATCCCGCCCCGGGGACAAAACAAGCCTTGTCTTTACCGGATTCCCCCATCAAACAGAACCCGGGCCCCCCGGGAAAGGAGCCAGAAGGCCAGAAGGGGCAGGATGATGACCTGGATCAGAAAAAATCCCACGTACAGGAAGGTCAGCTTCAAAAGATTTTCGATGACGAGGCCCATGTTTTTGGAAATGGCTGAAAGGGAGCGTTTGAAACGCGCGGTTTGTTGTTTGAAGAGCGCGGCGCTGTTTTTGATGGCGCCCAAAATCCCGGGGGACGGGGAAAGGGAGAGGTCTTTGAGGAGGTCGGCCTCGGAGGAGACCAGGGCCAGCTCCTGGCGGGCCTGGGACGCCTGGGGGTCGAAAAACCGCGTTTGAAGAAACCCATTGGCCAGAGACGACAGGGGCAGGAAAAAACGGACGATGAGGATGAGGAATAAAAAGCGGACCAGGGCTTTTTGAAAAAACGCCGCCTTTTCATTTTTGATCCATATCAAAGCGGACAGCAGAAGGGCCAGGACAGCCAGAATCGGGGGAGCCAGGGACACGCCGATTTCATGGGCCAGCTTCTGGACCCCCAGTGAGACGATGGCGACCACCAGCACGTCCGAGAGCCGCTCGGTCATGTCGTCAATGGGGTCCAGCGCCTGGCCGGCGGCCACGGATATCCCCACCCCGGCCGGCTCCAGCTGGAGTTTGGATTCTTTGATAATGGACACCGAGGCGTTGATGGCCCGGCAGGTGGCGTAGGCGGCCCCGGCTTTGACCATGGCGTCCCGGAAATAGTCGTCGGCGCCGGGGTCCAGTCCGGGGACCTTGAGGCCGGACGAAAAAAACAGGATCGCGGACAAAACGATCCCCGCCAGGGAGCGGATGAGGGTTTTTGAGAGCGTCATTATTTAATAAACTCGTAAAAAATCATGGGACAGCGTCGTAAAGAATTCGATATACAAGGCGTGGCGGTTATTTTTACGATGCTGTCGTTATTTCGTGCCGAAAATTTTATCCCCGGCATCCCCCAGCCCCGGCAGGATGTAGCCGATGTCGTTTAATTTTTCGTCAACGGCCGCCGTGTAAATGTCCACGTCGGGATGCGCCTTTTCCACCTTGGCGATCCCCTCGGGGGCGGACACCAGGGTCAGGGCTTTTATTTTTTCGCACCCGGCCTCTTTTAAAATGTCGATGGTGGCGGTGAGGGTGCCGCCGGTGGCCAGCATGGGATCCAGGATCAGGGCGACCCGCTCCGGCATGTCGCCGGTGAGTTTCACATAATACCGAACCGGCTCCAGGGTCTCTTCGTTTCGATACAGCCCCACCACGCTGACCTTGGCCAGGGGAATCAGGCTGAGCGCCCCTTCCATCATGCCGAGCCCGGCGCGCAGAATGGGGACCACCGTGATTTTTTTCCCTTTGATGGTCTGGGTGGCGACCGCCCCGGCCCATCCCTCCACCATTTTTTCCTCCACTTCCAGATCTTTTGTGGCCTCATAGGTGATGAGGGTGGACAGCTCGGACACCAGGTCCCTGAAGAGTTTGGTGGGGACTTCTTTTTTTCGCATCAGACCCACCTTATGACTGATAAGCGGGTGACGAACCACGTGGACGGGCATGGGAATGTCTCCTTTCTTCGATTCGTTTGGATTTTCCTGCGTCGCGAAATACTGCGTCACTATATCGTATTTTAAGGCTGAATAAAAGAAAAAAGAGCCGGAAGGCGGTTGATGAGATTTTTACGACATCATCATTTTTCATAAACCCCGCAAAAAATTACGGGACAGCGTCGTAAAAGATTCGATATGCAAGGCGCGGGGCTTATTTTGAATTGAGGCAATACATGTAGTATGCCTCAATTCAAAATAAGAGCCGGAACGCAGCAGATCGGATTTTTTACGACGCTGTCATTTTTGAATGTGAATGTCGATCTTCTGAACCGCAACCAGGGAAACAAGGCTCAAAACCGCGCCCAGGAAAAAGGGAATCCGGTAGTCGATCATCCACAAAAGCCCGCCGGCGGCGGGCAGGAACACGGCGGCGATGTGGTTGATGGTGAAGCCCACGGCCATGCTGGGCGCGATGTCTTTGGGGTCGCTGATTTTCTGGAAATAGGTCCGGATGGCGATGGCGAAGTTGAAAAACACGTGGTCGAGGATGTAAAGGCCGGCCACCACCATTTTCGACTGGGCGAAGGCGTAGGCGATGAAGATGAAAATCAGGCTGAAATATTCCAGGGACAGAACCTTTCTTTCCCCGAAGCGGATGATGGCTTTTCCGATGAGCGGGCTTAAGAAAAAATTGACGACGTTGTTCACCAGAAACAGGATCGCGATCTCCTGAACGGTGAAGTCAAATTTTTTCACCAGGAGAAACACCGCGAAGGCCACAAATATCTGGCGCCGGGCGCCGGACATGAAATTGAGAAAATAATACAGCCAGTACCGGCCCTTGAAGATCATCTTTTTATGCTGGAGGGGAATGTCGCGGCTGTCCGGGTTCTGAAAAAAGCCCCACAGGCCCGCCGCCACCACCAGGACGCCGATGATGAGGTAGATGGACAGATAGGACATGCGCGGCGCCATGAGGTAAATGGCCACGCCCGCCGCGATATTGGACGCGGCGGCGAAGCTGCGCTGTTTGCCGAACACCAGGGGCGAGGTTTTCGTGTCAAAGTATTGCAGGGTCAGGGACTGGTTGGTGGTTTCGTAATAGTGGAAGCCGAAGCTCATGACCACGGTGGTGAAAAGAAGCCCGGCATAAGACGGGAAAAAACCGGTCAGGGCCACGCCGACGCCCATGACCATGACGGACAGGGCCGAAAGGCGGCGCTCCTTGATGACGATGATGACAAAAATGACCAGCAGGGTGAGAAAACCCGGGATTTCCCGGGCGGACTGAATGATTCCCACGTGGACGCCGTCCAGGGAGGCCGCCTCCACGGCGAAATTGTTGAAAAGGGTTCGCCAGGTCTGGAACCCCACGGTCACGGCCACGGTCAGAAAGAGCAGGAATCGATACATCCTGTTGTTTTTTTTAATTTTCATGGGGGCGCTTGAATCGGGGGACTGAAAAAAAAAGAGTTTCAGGGAGTGGAGGCAAAAACAGGGGTCGGGCTTGAAAGACGGGCCAGGCGCTCTTTTTCTCCGCAGCCGTGAGATGAAATCAATATGGAAAAAGCCGACAGCACAATCAGCGACACGAAAATTCTGTTTTTGATGCTCATGGATTCAGGGGTCATATGGCGCGCTCGTTAAAACCTTTTTTTGCTGGCTTTTTCGTTTTTTTTTGATTATATGATACAATCTTTTCTTATAAATTCCAAAATCAAAACCGACGTATTATGATTCAGGTTCAAAAATTAATCAAGAAAAAAATGCGTGTTTCTTTCTTTCCGCCTGAAAAAAGGACGCCGGGACCGTGACGCGCCCATCCTCTTTTTGTGTGTCGGTCCTGGGAACCGGCTCGGACGTGGGCAAAAGCGTGATCGCCACGGCCCTTTGCCGGATTTTTCGGAACCGGGGGTTTTCAACGGCCCCTTTCAAGGCGCAGAACATGTCCAACAACTCCGGGGTGACCCTGGAGGGGCTTGAGATGGGCCGGGCCCAGATCGTCCAGGCCGAGGCCGCCGGGGTACCGGCCCATGTGGACATGAACCCCGTGCTGCTCAAACCCTCGGCCGACTCCCGCTCCCAGGCCGTGGTTTTGGGCAAAGCCGTCCGGGAGATGTCCGCCGCTGATTTTTATTCGCAAAAAAAGCGGTTTTTCGACACAGCGGCCCGGTCCCTGGACCGCCTGCGCGACAAACACGACATCATCGTGATGGAAGGCGCGGGGTCCTGCGCCGAAGTGAACCTGATGGAAAGCGACATCGTCAACCTTTCCATGGCCCGCCACGCCCGGGCGCCCGTGATCCTCACGGCCGACATCCACCGGGGCGGGGTGTTCGCCCAGATCGTGGGGACCCTTCAGTGCCTGGGCCCCGATGACCGGGACCGGATCGCCGGATTTATCGTGAACCGTTTCCGGGGCGACGCCCGGCTGTTTGACGGCGGGTTGAAATGGATTGAGGAGAAAACCGGCAAACCGGTTCTGGGGGTTTTGCCCTGGCTGGACGACGTCGTGATCGATCCCGAGGACTCCGTGGCTGTGGAAAACCCTCCGGCGCCGGATATGGCAAATCTCTCCTCTCCGGCCGCGGCCGTCATCCGCCTGCCGCGCATATCCAATTTCACCGATTTCACCCCCCTTTCCCATCTGCCCGGGCTGGCGCTTTTTTTCCTGGAAAAGCCCCAAAAACTGGACCCGTTTCACGCCGTGATCCTGCCGGGCTCCAAAAACGCCCGCCGGGACCTGGAATGGCTGAAATCCACGGGATGGGAAGCCGAAATCAAAAGACACGCGGCCGCGGGCGGCCATATCCTGGGCATCTGCGGCGGTTACCAGATGCTGGGCCGCCGGCTCCGGGACCCCGGGGGGGCGGACGGAAGCCCGGGCGAAAGCGCCGGGCTGGGGCTTTTGCCGGTGGAAACCGAGATGAAACGTCCCAAGATCACCACCCGGGTCCGGTTTTCATGGGAGGGCGTTCCGGGCTTCGGCTATGAAATTCATATGGGTCGAACCGTCCGCCTTCAGGGCAAAGGCGTGTTTGAAACAATCGGGGAAGACGGCGTCGGCCGTGAGGAGGGATGCGCGGACGCCTCGGGACGAATCATGGGCGTTTACATCCACGGGCTGTTCGACAATCCGAAAATCATCGAAAAATGGGCCCGGAAAACCGGCATGGGGGATGTGGGGGCGCCGGACAAGGGGGGGCTGGAATGGCGGGACGGCCAATACGAGCGGCTGGCCCGGCGTTTTGAGGCGCATGTGGACGTGGACGCCATTATGGAATGGATTCCGGAGGCGATTCGCCGGGGCCGTTAATCCCTTTACATGGGCCGGACCCGGCGCTATGATTCACCGAATAACCCCGCCAAGGGCGCTTTTGGGAGAACACTGGACTGAAAATGGACGGATTTTACGGACGGATTCTTAAAATTGATCTGGGGAAAAGAAATTTTTCCATTGAAAAGATAGAGGACGAAACCCTTGCGTCATACCCCGGGGGCAAGGCCCTGGCCTCTTTTCTTCTTTTTTCCCAAAACCCGGCCGGGGTGGACCCCCTTTCCCCGGACAACCGGCTGATTTTCGCCTCCGGGCCCGTGTCCGGGGGTCCCGTGTGGGGCTCAAGCCGCTACGGGGTCTTCACCAAATCCCCCCAGACCGGTTTTTACTCCGAATCCTACGCCGGGGGGAAAACCCCGGAGGCATTGGACGCGGCGGGGTTCGACGCCATCGTCATATCCGGCCGGTCCCCGTCCCCCATCGCTTTGACCGTGTCTCCGGAAGGGGCGAAGTTCCACGACGCCGCGGGCATGTGGGGCATGGACGCCTACGAGGCCGAGGACGCCATGAAAGCCCGTTTTTCAGGCGCCGGCGGCCCGGAACAAAAATCCGGCGCCGTGGTGATCGGCCCGGCCGGGGAAAATCTCGTGAGATTCGCCGCCATTGGAAACGACTACTGGCGAAGCGCGGGAAGAACCGGCGCCGGAACGGTCATGGGCGCCAAAAAGCTGAAAGGCGTTTTGTTTTCCGGCGGCATGAAACGCCCGGTCCATGATCTCCAGGCGCTCAAGGATTTTTCCCGGAAAGTGTCCCGGGAGTCGAGAAAGAACCCCGTGGTGGTGGAATTTTCACGGCATGGAACCGCCAAAATGCTGGCCCCCCTGGCGAAAATCGGCGGGGTTCCGTCCAAAGGCTGGGGAAGCGGGGAATTTTCAGGATGGGAGGGCCTCACGGCCCAGGCCCTTCACCGGCGCTGCGACGTGAAACCCAGGGCCTGCGCCCGGTGCTTCATCGCGTGCGGCCGCATGACCCGGGCGCTGAAAGGGCGCCACGCCGGGCTGGAGCTGGAAGGACCCGAATATGAGACCCTGTTCGCCTTTGGCGGACTGTGCCTGATCAAAGAGATTGAGGAGATTCTTTACTTAAACGATCTCTGCGACCGCCTGGGCATGGACACCATTTCCGCCGGAAGTCTCTGCGCCCTGGCCATTGAGGCGTCCGCGAAGGGCCGGACGGATTTCAAAATTTCATACGGGGACCCCGACGGGGCGGCCCGGCTGCTTGAGATGATCGCGAAAAGGCAGGGCGTCGGGGATATCCTGGCGCAAGGGATTCGATTCGCCGCCTCGCGCTGGGGCATGGAGGACATGGCCGTCCATGTCAAGGGCCTTGAGCTTCCGGGATACGACCCAAGGGTTCTCAAAGGCAGCGCCCTGGCCTTTGCCGTGTCTCACCGGGGGGCGTGCCACCTCCGCGCCACTTTTCACTCCCCGGAGATCAGCGGCGCGGTTCCCCGGGACGAGATTGAGGGAAAAGCCGCGCTTCTCATTGATTATGAAGACCGGATGGCCCTGATGGACTGCATGATCCTGTGCCGTTTTTACAAAGAAATTTATGGATGGAGCGAAATGTCCGCCCTGTTTGAGATGACGGCCGGCGTGAGATGGGATGAAAGCGCTTTGAGGAAAAAAGCCGCCCGCCTCGCCGATCTGATCCGGCGCTTCAACATTCGGGAGGGCCTTGTTCCCGAAGACGACCGCCTTCCCGACCGGCTTCACCGGGAGCGTTTGAAAGACGGGCGGGGAATCACCCGCCGGGAGCTGGCGTTTATGGTGGCCGATTATTACCGTCTGCGCGGATGGGACAAAGACGGCGCCCCTCCCCCGGAAGGCGGGGAGCCGTGAGCGCTGAAAAAAAAGGCCCCGGCCGGACACGCTGTTTCCTGGCCCTGTCTCTTCCCAAGACGGCTGTTTCGGCCATGGCCGCGCTCCAGGACCGCCTGAAAAAAAAACGCCGAAACGCCCGCCCGAATGCTCGCCCAAAAATCAGCCGAAATATTAACCCGAATATCAAATGGACCCGCCCGGGAAACATTCACATCACCCTCAAATTTTTAGGGGATATCACCGACGATCAGCAGGCGCTCGTCCGGACGGCCCTTTCACAGGCCGTCCGAAAGGCCGCTTCGTTTTCTCTGTCGGCCCGGGGGCTGGGTTTTTTCCCGGGCGTCCGAACCCCCCGGATCATCTGGACCGCCTTTGAGGGCGACGCCCGTGAACTCATCGGCTTCCAGGGGATCATGGAAAAAGGCCTTAAGGAAAAGGGTCTCACATTTTCAGGCGCGGGCCAAAAACCGTTCAAGCCCCACGCCACTTTGGGCCGGATCAAAGCCAAAATGCCCATCCGGGACGCCGCGGCGCTTCTGGAAGAGGGCCGGTCGTTTCAAACCCCGTCTTTCACATGCAGCGACGTGGTCCTGTTTCAAAGCGATCTGAAAAAAACCGGCCCGGTTTACACCCCCCTTCACATATGGCGGCTGGCCGACTCTTGACGACATCGTAAAAAAAATGCGTCGCGGTGATTTTTTGTTCCTTCGGCATACTGGGTATCGCCTCGCTTATTTAAAAACCACCACGCCTTGTGGCTTAAATTTTAGCATATGGAATTTTTACGATGCCGCCTGATCCTTTCTTTCTTTTTTTTCCTTTTTTTTCCATTTTTTCCCATCATCGGCATTGATTCATTTTCTTCAAACCGCCATAAAGAATGTCAGGCGAAAAAAAAATCAAAACGGATTCCGACGCATTTAAAACCTCAAAACGGAGACCAAAAATGAAAACCAACTCCCTTATTAAACTCTTTGTTTTCTTTCCCCTTGTTTTTTTCTGCGGCTGCCTCACCTACGCCCCCTTGTCCCTGAGGGTTCTTCCCGACGAGCCCATGGCCAAAACCGGCATCTCGTATCTTCCCATGAAAAACCTGTTTCGCTCAGACGATAAAATGGTCATTGTTCCGCACTGGGGGGCGATCAGCAAGCCTGGAGAATATGATCTGAAAATTGAGATATCAGGCCCTGCGGGAACAGTCCTTTACACAAAAGAAATCAAAAACGCCCCGGTCAGATCCCATCACTTTTACTGGCACACCATCCCCATCAACGACGAGGTTCGCGCCATGCTCACACATGGCGACGCCTACACGGTGAATTTTTATATGAACAACGAGCTGTCCCTGAGCCGGAAAGGCCGATACATAGACGAAAGCCTGATCAACGAAAAGGTGAAAAACGCCGTGATCCTGCCCTTTGAAATTCAGCAGGAGAAAGCGTTCTTCAATCCCGGGGAATTGTCCAATATGTTTGCCCACCCCATATTTTTTGAGGTCAAACGAATCATTCCCGACACGGTTCCCGCCCATATTTCAAAAGGCAAACTGGTAACCGGCGTTAAAATCAGCTCTTTTAAAAAAAAAGAGGCCCTGGAAAAAATAAAGGAAATGTTTCCCCGGGACGTGATCATCGCGGGCAAGGTGGAGCTGGGGGAGCGCATCTCGGATATGAATCGACTGATCGTGCTGGTCTATCACGCCCAAACCGGGAAAATCAAACGCTTTGAGGCCAAATCATCCGGGGCAAAGAGAAAATTTCGCGTGGTGTTCGAGGATCTGGTCGAATCGCTTTTCCGCGACCAGAACCTGGCCGGATACATTCGGGAAATGGGCTGAAGCGCCCATTCGCCCGTGAATCATCCAACAAAACGGGAGGAGACGCCATGGCATTGGGATTTAAAAGAAAACTTCTGGGTCTGGACATCGGATCGGAAACCATCAAAGCCGCTGAAATTTCCAGGGGCAAAAAAGGGCTTTGCGTTGAGAACTTCGCCATTCGAAAAACCCCTGGAAACGTGGTGGAAAACGGCGTCTTAAAAGACCCGGACGCGGCGGCCAAAGCCGTGGAGCGGCTCTTTGAGCAAAACGGGTTCAAACGCAAAGAGGCGGCCATATCCGTGAGCGGACTGGGTGTGATGGTCAAGCATATCCAGGCGCCGGCCATGTCCGAAGAGGACATTTTCGAAGCCGTGGCCTTTGAGTCCGACCAGTATTTGCCCTGCCGCATGGATGACGTTCATCTGGATGTCCATGTGCTGGGGAAAGATCCGGAAAACCCCGATCTGACCCACGCGCTTCTGGTGGCGGCCCGAAAGGATTTTATCCAGAAATACATCGACGCGGCGCGCAAGGCCGGTCTTGAGCCCCGGGTGGTGGATGTGGACGCCTTCGCTTTGCAGAATCTTTTTGAGGACGTTTGCGGCGCCCAGCCGGAATGCGTGGCCATGCTGGATATCGGGGCCTCCAAGACCTCCATCAATATTATCAAAGAGGGGCGGTCCTGTTTCATGACCCACATTCTTTCAGGATGCGGGGCCCTTTTGGAAGCGGGGGGCGAAATGACGGGCCCGGGTCTGGATGAATGGCATTCGGAGATCAGACGGGCGCTGGATTTTTTTGAGTCCGCCCATCCCGGCCAGGTCGTTCACCGTGTTTTTGTCAGCGGCGGCGGGGCCGATATCGACGATTTCAGGCGGATTCTTTCTGAAAAAGATTCCCTGGAAGCCCGCAGGTTCGACCCTTTTTCCCGCATGTCGGTGAGCGATGAAATCATGGAGGGCTTTTCTCCCGGGCAAACGGCCTCCCAGGCCTGCGTGTGCCTGGGGCTCGCGGCCCGAAGGAGCTGAAAAACATGATCGCCATCAATCTCATGGGCCGGCGGCGGAAAATGAAAATAAGAAAAGTCAGAAACCAGGCCTTTGTCTTCGCGCTTCTGACCGCCGTCCTGTGCATGGCCCTGGCCCTTCACAACGCCTCCCTGGAGGCCCGGGTGGAGGAGATCAAGGGGCTTTCCGCCCGGCATGGAAAAAAGGCCCAACGCCTTTTTGCCATCAAAGCCGAGATGGACGCTTTTAAAAAAAAGGAGCGGGCGCTTTCAGAGATCGCCGGGGACCGGTCATGGCCCGTCCGACTCCTGGGCGATCTGGCCGGGGCCGTTCCCCAGGGGCGCGTGTGGCTGACCGATTTGGAGTCCGATGGGAAAACGGCCGTCATCCGGGGAAAATCCATGGACGGCGCCGACGCGGCGCTTTTCATCCAGCGGCTCAAAAAAACGGATTTTTTCAAAGACGTCCGCCTCAAAATATTAAAAAAACAAAAGGGCCCGGACGGGAAAGACCAGACGCTGTTCGAGCTGGCCTGCCCCGCGCTCGGGACCGAAAGGAAATAGGCCGTATGCCTGAGCATCAGACAAAAGGTTTGGAGCGCTTCTGGGAAAATCTGGCCGGGCTTCCCGGGTCTCAAAAAACCATCGGGGCCGGGGGGATTTTGACCTTGACGGCGTGTTTTTTTGCTTTTGTTTTGTTGGGTCCCAAATACGGTGAGATTCGCCGTCTCCGCGAAGAAATGAGCCGAATCGACATCCGCCTGGCCGCGGCCGGAATGGGATGGGGGACCCCGGCCCGGCATGAGAAGGAGCTGGAAAAAAAGAAAAAACGCATGGAGGGCCTTTTCAAATCCCTTCCCGGACGCCGCGAGGCCGACTCATGGATGGCCGAGCTGTCCCGGACCGGGGAAAAAGCCGGGCTGGAGTTCCTTTCCTTTGAGCCCCGTCCGGAAAGCCGGGGGGAATTTTACACACAGTCTCCGGCCGCCGTCCGGGCGACGGGAAATTTTCATCAGATGACGGCGTTTTTTGAATCCGTGAGCCGGGCGCCCCGAATGGCGCTCATTCGAAGCCTTCGCCTGCGGCCCGGGGAAAAATCCGGAAAACAGGGACTGCTCATGGCCTCCTTTGTGGCGACGGCGGCCCGTCTGAATTCAACCCCGCCGGGGAAGGGGCGGCCATGAAAGCCCGGGGACTCATTCCATACGCCGTCTGGGCGCTTCTGGTTTCCAGCGCGGCCGCGGGCCAGACCCCCGACCCGGCTCCGTTTCCGCCCGGCCGCGCCCCGGACCCCTTTGCCCCGCCCCTGGAGGTTTTGTCCCCTGGCCCGGAAAAGAGCGGGTCCGAAAACCCGGCGCGCCTTCCGCTTAAAAAAAACGGGCCTTTGAAAACCGAAACCCGAAAGCCCCGACCCGTTTCCCACAAAAACCAGGCGGCCCGCAGGCGCCCGAATCCCTTCAGGCTCACGGGAATTTTGATCCCGGCCGGGCCTTCAAGACAGGAAAGGGTGGCCATGGTGGAGGACGCCTCGGGCCGGGGCCGCGCGCTTAAGGTCGGCTCCTCCATGGGGCGCTGGCGGGTGGCGGCCATCCACAACGACCGGGTGGTCATGGAAATGACACGCGATCCCCAAAAAAGGCGCGTGTTGAAAACAAAGCGGGGGCTTTAAAAAAAGCGTCCGAAAGGAAAGGCGATGACATACGAAACATTCAAGCCCAAGACATGGCGTTTTCTTTGGATCCTGGCCCTGGCGGCGGCGTTTTTTTCGGCGCGGCCGGCCCTGGCCGTTGAAAAAACGCCCGATCAGGTCCCTCGGAAAAAAATTTCCGTGTTTTTTTATGACGCCGACATTAAAAACGTGTTTCACACCATCCGGGAGGTGAGCGGTGAAAATATCGTCATTGATCCGGATGTCAAGGGAAAGGCGACCCTGTCCATTTCAAAACCCGCGCCCTGGGACCAGGTCCTGGATGTGGTTTTAAAAATGAACCGGCTGGGCCAAACCCGGCGGGGCAATATCATCCGCATCGCCACCCTGGGCGCCCTGGAGCGGGAGCGAAAGCTCGCGGCCGCGGCGCCGGCGGCGGAACAGGAAAAGACGGAGCCGGCCGAAACCGAATACATTCCCGTGAATTACGCGGACGCGAAAAAAGACATCGTCCCCCACATTGAGCCTGTCCTCAGTCCCGGCGGACGGGTCGGCGTGGACGAGCGCTCCAACACGCTCATTGTCTCCGATTCCCCCACACACCTCCGGCGGGTCGCCGAGATTGTCCGCAGAATGGACCAGCCGCCCCCCCAGGTGATGATCGAGGCGCGGATTGTGGAGGCCGCCGCCAGCTTTTCACGGGAAATCGGGGTCGACTGGGGAATGAGCGCCGAGGTCCGAAACGGGATCGGGGGGAGCGATTTCGGGGGAACGTACGGTTTTAACGCCGCCGTGAATCTGCCGGGCCGGGCCGCCGAGATCGCCTCCGCCGGGGTCAACTTCATGAAAATTTCAGGAACGCCCTTTCTGCTCAACGCCAAACTGGCGGCCATGGAATCCTTTGGAAAAGGCAAAATCGTCTCCGCGCCCAAAATCATCACCCTCAGCGCCCAAAAAGCCATCATCCGACAGGGGGTCGCCTACCCTTATCACAAAACCGACGACGCCGGAAACACCACCACGGAATTCAAAAATATCGATCTGGTGCTGGAAGTGACCCCCCATGTGAATCCGGACAGCAGAATATTGCTTGACATTGACATCAAAAAAAACGATATCGATGTAAATACCATTATCAACAACCAGCCTTCCTTCACCACCAAGGAGGCCATGACCCGTCTTCTGGTGGACGACCGTGAGACCGTCGTCATCGGGGGCATCATCAAAACCCGGAAAAGCGGCGGCGAAGTCGGGGTCCCTTTTCTGTCCAGGCTGCCGGGGATCGGCGCCCTGTTCCGGTCCCGGAACCGGATCAGGGAAAAGGAAGAGCTGCTGATATTTATCACCCCGAAAATCATCCGGCTCCCCCAGCGGCGCGCGTCATCGCCCTGACGGGCGCCTTTGACCGAAAGGAGACCAGACACGCCATGAAAAAAATTGAAAGTCCGTTTTTCGATCTGTTTCATCTGGGGGGAGAGCGGCAGGTCACAGGCTCGTGCCATCTGCTGAAAATCCGCTCAGGCCCCTCCATCATGATCGATTGCGGTCTGAGCCAGGGAAACGACCCCCATGTCCGGATGTCCCGAATGCCCGTGGCTCCAAAAGACCTCGACTATCTTTTTTTGACCCACGCCCATCTGGACCACGCGGGCCGGGTCCCCCGGCTGATCGAAAAGGGCTTTTCCGGCGAAATCATCTGCGCGCACGCCACCCGGGCCCTGATCATGCCCATGCTCAAAGACGCCATGTCCATTTCCGGAATGAATGACAGGCGCATGGCGTCGCGCGAGGCCGAACTCGACGAACTCTCCTGGGGCTTTGAATACAATGAGACCTTTTCCTTGAAAAAAGGCGTGTCCTTCAAACTCAAAAACGCCGGGCACATACTGGGCTCGTGCTTTGTCCGGTTTGAGATCCCGGCCGAGGCGGGGAAAACCGTCTCCATAGTGTTTTCAGGAGATCTGGGCTTAAAAGACACGCCGCTTCTTCCCGATCCCGATCCCCCGGACGCCTCCGATTTCCTGGTCATGGAGTCCACCTACGGCGACCGTCTCCACACAAGCCGAAAAGACAGAATCCAAAGACTGGGGGCTTTGATGGAAAAAGCCCTGCGGGACAAAGGCAAAATATTCATCCCGGCCTTTTCCCTGGGCCGAACCCAGGAGCTGATTTTTGAAATGGACCGCCTTTTCTCAGACCCCGATCTGGGACGGGCCTTTCCCGGCCTTCGAAACAAAAGAATCCCGGTTTTTGTGGACTCTCCTTTGGGAATCGGGATCACGAAAATTTATTCGTCCCTGAAAGAATTCTGGGACGCCGAGGCCAAAGCGGCCCTTTATTCCGGGGACCATCCCCTGGATTTTAAAGACCTGTTCGCCGTGGAAAGCCACTCGCATCACAAACGCCTCCTGGATATCCCGGGGCCGGCCGTCATCATCGCCGGAAGCGGCATGTGCTCGGGCGGGCGCATCCTGAACCACCTGGAAAACGGGCTGGGCCACCCCGCCAACGACGTGTTTTTCGTGGGATACCAGGCCCGCCACACCACGGGCAGACGAATCCTGAAAAACCGGAAAAGAAGAAACGGGCACGTGTTCATCAACGGCGCGCGGGTCCCCGTCCGGGCCGGGGTTTACAGGATGGGCGCCTATTCCGCCCACGCGGACCAAAAAGGCCTTGTGGACTGGGCGATGTCCATGCCCGGAAAACCCCGCCTGATCAAGCTTATCCACGGCGAGCCCCGGGCCCAGAGCGTCCTTAAAAGAATCTTTGAGTCAAACGGTTATCCAGTCAGCGACTGATCCAAAACCTGATGGCGCCATCCCAAGCTTTTTTACGACTTTATCAAACCCTGTCACATAAAAGGAGTTTTAAACCCATGACCCAGAACGAAAATCCAGCCGATTCGCCGGTCCTCAGAAAAGATGAAAACGGCGTGTGCCATTTGACCTTAAACCGCCCAAAGGCGTACAACGCCCTGTCCATGGGCTGCATGGAGGCGCTCATCGCCCAGTTTGAGGCCCTTTCCAAAGACCCCGACATCCGCGTCGTGATCATCTCGGGGTCGGGAAAGGGTTTTTGCGCGGGCCACGATCTGAAAGAGATGATGGGAGAGGGAACCGAGGCGTTTTTCGAAAAAACATTCGCCACCTGCTCGAAAATGATGACCCTGATCCATACGCTTCCCCAGCCCGTCATCGCCAAAATTCACGGCATCGCCACCGCCGGAGGCTGCCAGCTCGTGGCCGTGTGCGACCTGGCCGTGGCCGAAGAGGGCGCCCGTTTCGCCACGCCCGGCGTGAACATCGGGCTGTTCTGCTCGACGCCCATGGTTCCCCTGTCCCGGACCGTGGCCCGGAAACACGCGCTGGAGCTGCTTTTAATGGGAGACATGATCTCCGCCCAGCGGGCCTGTGAAATGGGGCTGATCAACCGGGTGACGCCACAAGATGAGCTGGACGCCGCGGTCCTGGAAATGGCTGAAAAACTCGCCTCCAAATCCCCGCTGACGTTGAAAATCGGAAAAGGGGCCTTTTACCGGCAGATCGACATGACCCTTCACGACGCCTACGACATGTGCGTCAAAACCATCGTGGGCAACATGATGACCCACGACGCCCAGGAGGGAATCTCGGCGTTTATGGAAAAACGAAAACCCACTTGGACCGGGACTTGATGGGGGGGGAAGAGAGACGTCGCTATGAATCCGGAATATGATTTTAAAAAAGGCAAAAGAGGGGCTGTTGTTCAGCAGAAAGGCAAAACCCGGATCACCATGTATATTGATGATGATGTGTTAAGAGAATTTCGAGAACGCGCGGATAAATCCGGTCGCGGTTATCAAACCATCATCAACCAGGTTTTGCGGGAATATCTGGATAAATGGGGAAAACCCATAGATGAGGAAATGTTGCGACGCGTGATCCGGGAAGAGTTGAGATTGACAGCGCCCCCAGTGGTGGACGGCCGGATTCATGTATAACCGGCAGGGGCGTTGATCCCGGGGGGTATTTCGTTTTTTTGATTTTTGAGATCACCCACATCCATCCGGATCACCCCCCCCACGATTGATCCAAGCGCAGGGGCGACCCTTGCGGTCGCCCTTTTGGGCGCGCCGCCGACGGAGATCAAAAATATCAGGACGTCCCGCCCGCCTCATAGCCTTCGGAAAGGTTTTCAAACCGGGTGTAGGCGCCGAAGAATTTCAGCCGGGCCTCGCCGGTGGGGCCGTTTCGCTGTTTTCTCAAAAGAATTTCCGCCGTTCCCTTGTTGGGATTGTCCTCGGAGGGGTTGTACACCTCGTCCCGGAAAATGAACGCCACCACATCGGCGTCCTGCTCCAGGGCGCCGGACTCCCTTAAATCCGAGAGCTGGGGCCTTTTGTCCACCCTTTCCTCCAGCTTCCGGTTGAGCTGGGAAAGCGCCACCACCGGCACATTCAGCTCCTTGGCCAGTATCTTAAGGGACCGGGACATTTCCGAAATCTCCAGGTCCCTTCTTTCAGCCAGGGATCGGCCTTTCATGAGCTGGATGTAATCGATGATGATAAGGCCCAGGTCCACCTCCATTTTCAGGCGGCGGGACTTGGCCCGTATTTCCATGGATGAAATGTCCGGGGAATCGTCGATGTAGATGGGGGCGCCTGACATGGTTCCGGCCGCTTCCGTGACCCGGGACCAGTCGTCTTTGCTGAAAAAACCGCTTCTCAAGCGGTTGGAGTCGATGCGGGCCTCGGAGCATAAAAGACGAAGCGAAAGCTGCTCTTTGGCCATTTCCAGGGAAAACACCGCCACCGGAATATTTTCGTTCACCGCCACATTCCGGGCGATATTGAGCGCGAAGGCGGTTTTGCCCATGGCCGGACGTCCGGCCAGGATGATGAGATCGGAGTTCTGAAGGCCGGAGGTCAGCTCGTCGAGCTTGGAAAAACCCGTGGGAATGCCTGTGATCAGGGTTTTGTTCCCCTGGCGTTCCTCCAGGGCGTCTATGTTGTCATCGATGATCCGGTGGATGGGATAAAAGGCCGGCTTGATTTTTCTTTCAGATATTTCAAAGATGGCCGTCTCGGCCATGTCGATCACCTCGTCCACATCCCCCCGGTCTTCAAAGCAGGCCACGGAGATGTCATGGGTTTTTTTGATCAGCTGCCGCAAACAGGCCTTGTCGTGTATGATCCGGGCGTAGTGACGGGCGTTGGCGGCCACCGGCGCCGTGTCCATCAATCCGGCCACGTAGGCGGCGCCGCCGACCTCCTCCAGACGGCCGTCCTCTTTGAGCGCCGTGGTCAGGGTGACCAGATCAATGGGCTCGTTTCGTTTGAAAAGCTCGCATATCCCGGCGTATATCTCCTGGTGGGACTTTCGGTAAAAGTCCTCGGGCGCCAGTATTTCAACCACGTCGAACAGGGTGTCGTTGTTGATTAAAATGGCGCTTAAAATAGACTCCTCGGCCTCAATGCTCCGGGGCGGGAGCGCGTGGAGGGAGGGATCCCGGGTCCCGGCGCTTTTTGTTTTCACGGCCATGGGCGTCAGTGTCTACTCAGCCGGAACCACGTTGACGCTGACTTCAGGCTCCACATCCGGGTAAACCCGGATGGGCACCTTAAAGGTTCCGATGGTCTTGATGGGCTCGGGAAGCATCACCATTCTCTTTTCGATCTCAATGTCCATGTCCGCCAGGGCGCTGAGGATGTCCCGAACCGAAACCGACCCGTACAGACGGTCTTCGTCGCTGACTTTGGCCTTGATCTCGCACTCGATCCCCTCGATTCTTTCCGCCATCTGGGCGGCCATCTCTTTTTCTTTGGCGAACTGAAGCTCGAATTTGGCCTTGTCCCTCTCCATGATTTTCCGGTTGGCCTTTGTGGCCGACACCGCTTTATCCTGGGGAAACAGGTAGTTCCGGGCGTATCCGTCGGCCACGGAAACCTCGCTGCCGATGATGCCCAGTGAGCTGATGGTTTCTTTCAATATCACTTTCATATGAACCTCTTATTTTCCGTCCCCGAAAGGGGATCGCGCTGTCAAAGATTTTCCGGCCCCCATGGGCCGATTTTGGGTTAAAATCAGTCCCCGCCTTTTTTTGACTCCCCGGTCTCCAGTTTGCGAAAATTCGCCCACAGATCAAAAAATCCGAGTCCGGCCACCACGAAAAAAAGGGCCTGCCACACCGCGATCATGGAAAAGGCGAAAATTTTCAAACCCCTGGAAAATTTTTTTCGTTCAAAAAAATGGGAAATCACGGCGATCCCCTGGAAAAAATAGACCGCCGTTAAAATCAAAAGCAGGTTCACGCAAAGCGTCTTGACGGCATTGCCCGGGTCCATGGGGATAAAGACGATGATCCCGCATCCGATGACGGCCCAGACCATAAACTCCGGCGCCTTCCAGAGGTTGAGCGGTCCGAAATCCGTGTGCGGAATCCCCCTTGCTTTCAAAAGAACCCTGGCCGTCAGAATATTGGCCCAGACCATGAACAGAACAAAAACAGCGGCCAGTCCGGGCAGGACCCGGAGCAAAACAGCCTTCATGCCCTCAAAAGAGCGGATCATCTCCAGGCGGCTGTCTTCGGGCATGTCCATTTCCCCCATCATCTCGAGGGCGAAATTCAAATTTTCGGACACGTAGGCCGACACCAGGGAATAAATGGAATGGCTCGAAACGCCGCTGTAAAATAAAATCGCCGCCAGTCCGGTCCCCATGATGCCGACGCAGGCGTATAGGGCGGTTTTTTCAATGGAAAGATTCAGTCTCAAAAGCTCGCCCATGACAAAGCCCGCCAGCAGAAGCTCGCCTGTGAAAAAAATCCTGAAAGAAAAATCCCGACTGAGGGCCGCGAGGAGCAAAAACGCCGCCGCCGGTATGGCGGCGCCCAGGCGGCGCCCCAGTTTGAGCCGGTAAAACAAAACCGGGGCGGGAATCAGGACATAGCTGAATATTCCCGCCAGGGGTATTCCCATGGATATCAGGACACAGAAAAAAATCAGCGCGGCGCCGGTCAGGACATCCCTGGGCGCCGGGCCGTCAACATCTTGAGCCACTTGGCCATCCCGCGCAATCAAAAATTGATAAACTCGTAAAAAATCGATTAAACGACATCGTAAAAATTCGATATACAAGGCATCGCGCTTTTTTGAGAGAGAGGCCATACGTGTGGCATGCCGAACGAACAAAAAAGCGCTGTGACGCATTTTTTTGCGATGCTGTCAGAAATTGGTGTTTCCCACATACGGAAGCAGCGCGATGGCGCGGGCGCGCTTAATGGCATGGCTCAAAGAGCGCTGATGCTTGGCGCAGGTTCCCGAAATTCGCCTGGGCATAATTTTCCCCCGCTCCGTGATAAAGTAACGGAACATTTTGGGGTTCTTATAATCAATCACCAGGCTGGAGTCCGCGCAGAAGCGGCACACCTTGCGGCGGTGATAGATTCTTCTTTTTCTTTTCTTGGGCCCCGGACGGCCGGATCTGTTAAACGCCATTGTTTATTCCCCCTTTTCTTCGGCTGCTGTTTCCTCGGGTTTGTCCGCCTCATCCCCAGGGGGCGGCGCGTCTTTCTTTTCGACTTCATCCTCAACCGGGGCCGGCTTGGGCTCCGACGCCTTTGCCTTCGCTTCCGCGGCTTCGGCTTCTTTTTTTTCTTTTTCTTCCTTTTCCCGTTCCATGTCCTCTTTGATGGCGTCCACGTCCGGCTCTTTGTCGGTCAGAACCGTGATGTACTTCATGATCCGCTCATCAATTTTGCAGAACCGCTCCATTTCATTGACCAGCTCGCTGGTTCCGCAGTAATCAATGAGCGTGTAGAGGCCGGTGGTTTTTTTCCGGATTTCATAGGCCAGCTTCCGGGAGCCCCATCGGTCGGTCTTGACGAGAAATCCCCCATGGTCGGGAATCAGACCCTCCAGCCGTTCAGTGGCCGCCGACTGTTCCTGAGCGTCGATGTCGGGGTCTATGATGATGATGGTTTCGTACCTTCGCATACATGTCCTCCTTACGGGTGTCATGAAGACCGTGAGCGCCTGACGGGGCCCGTGTCTTCAAAAAGCCCCGGGGAAAGCCCCGGAGCAAGGATTCAGCCATTTAAAATGGCTGTGTTCAATAATGACAAAATAGAATTTATTACTATCGTTGGGATGGAATTGTCAAGATGATTCCGCATGGGCGGGAATTTTTTGAAAAAAAATCACTCGGGCGGGATATACGCGGCCCCGGAACCCGGGGATTCCCAGACCGTGACGCGTCTCACCGACACGCCGGGATTTTTCACTTTTCCCGTCATCCGCTCCGCAATGTAAACGGCGATGTGTTCCGATGAGGGGTTTTGGTCCGGGAAACACTCCAGCTCGTTTAAAAATTTATGGTCCAGATCAGCCATGATATCCGCGACCATGTGTTTGATTTCTCCGAAATCCATGAGCACCCCGGCCGAATCCAGGGATTCCCCGGCCAGGCAGACCTCCACCTCCCAGTTGTGGCCGTGGAGGTTTTCGCATTTCTGAGACACCATTTTGAGCTGATGGGCCGCCGCGAAGCGGTTTTTAACCGTTAATTCAAACATATCTTTTTATGTCCCGCTTTTTAGAATTTTTTTGATTTTTTTGGAAATTTTTTTGGATTCCAGCTTTTTAAACTCTTTGAGAAGGCGTTCCTGTTTTTTGGTGACGCTTTTGGGGATTTTCACACCCACGTAAATTTTCTGATCTCCCCTCTGCCGGGTCCTCAAAGACGGAATTCCCTCCCCCCGGAACATAAAAAGGTCCCCGTGCTGGGTTCCCCGGGGAATTTTCAGAGCCTTTTTGCCGTCAAGCGTGGGGACCTCGATTTGATCCCCCAGGATGGCCTGCAGAAAAGAAATCTCCACCTGACAGATCACATCCGTGTTTTCGCGGTGAAAAAAATCATGGGGACTGACATGGATGACCACATACAAATCCCCGGGAGGGCCGCCGCGCAGTCCGTCCTCTCCCTCCCCGGTGAGACGGAGCCTGGAGCCGGTGTCCACGCCGGCGGGGATGGACACGGACACCTTTTTTTTCTCCGCCACCTGACCCCGGCCCCGGCATTTTTTGCACGGGTGGGGAATATGAAAACCCTTTCCCCGGCACCGGGAGCACTTGGTCTGGAGGGTGAAAAACCCCTGGGACCGCAACGTGGCGCCGCTGCCCCCGCACTCGGGGCACTTCTCGACGTCGGTTCCCTCCCGGCGGCCGTCTCCCCCGCAGTCCGGGCACCGGCCCATTTTTTCGATGTCGATCTCCTTGTCCGCGCCAAAGACCGCCTCCATGAAGTCAAGGCCCATGTTGTATTGGAGATCGCGACCGGGCCGGGAGCCGTCGGAGGAGCGCCGGGAGCCGCTGAATCCGAAAAAATCCTCAAAGATGTCCCCGAAATTCGAAAAAATATCCTCAAAGCCCCGGAAACCGGAAAACCCTCTTCCTTCCAGCCCTTCATGGCCGTACTGGTCGTATATGCGGCGTTTTCGGGAATCGGACAGCACATCGTAGGCCTCCGCGGCCTCTTTGAATTTTTCTTCGGACTCCGGGTCTCCCGGGTTTTTGTCCGGGTGGTATTTGATGGCCAGTTTTCGGTAGCTTTTTTTCAGATCGGCTTCCGAGGCGTCCCGACCCACATTCAAAACTTCATAATAGTCACGTTTTTCAGTCATTTGGTTTCCGGCGGATGTCAAAGGGTTTTTTCTGGACAATGGTTATCCTAAAATATTAAGGCATAAACGGCGATTGTCAATGCGCCCGGGCATTTTAAAAAACAGCCGACGAAAGGTTTGCTTTTGCCGGATAATGATGTATATTATAAGGTAAAAGAAAAAAAAACAGTTAAAGATATGAAGGATTCATATGATAGCTTTTGACTTAAAATGCGGGAACGGCCATGTGTTTGAGGGCTGGTTTGAAGACGGCGCCGCCTTTGAGAAGCAGCTGGAGGAAGGCATGATCTCCTGTCCCGTTTGCAGCGACATATCCATTGAAAAAACCCTGTCGGCCTTTTCCATCAAGTCCGGAAGCGCCCGGGCCAAAAAAGACGCCAGGATCGGCATGGAGAGGATCGCCCGCCATTTAAGCGATTTCGTGAAAGAAAATTTTGACGATGTGGGATGTGATTTCGCCGGCGAGGCCTTGAAAATGCATTACGGGGCCGCCGAGCCCCGGAGCATCCGGGGCACCAGCACGGCGGAGGAAGAGGAAAATTTAAAAAAGGAGGGCGTTCCTTTCTTAAAGACGCCTGTTTTTCATTCCCGGGATTCCGACACCGAATAAAAAAGAAGAGACAAATCCGCAAGCGCGATGGCGGCGGCGGCCTCCACCACCACAGGCGCCCGAAGGGCCGCGCACGCGTCGTGACGCCCTTTGATTTCCAGCCGGGTCATCTTCCCGGAGGAGAGGTCCAGGGTTTTCTGGGGCCTGGCGATGCTGGGGGTGGGTTTGACGGCCACGCGAAAGACCATGTCGTTGCCGTTTGAAATGCCCCCGGAGATTCCCCCGGCATGATTGGCGAGGGTTCGGCCCCCGGGGTCGGCCAGGGGGTCGTTGTGCCGGCTTCCCTTCATGGCGGCGGCCGCGAATCCGGCGCCGAACTCAATGCCTTTCACGGCCGGAATGGCGAACACCATATGGCTGATCACCGATTCCGCCGAATCGAAAAATGGCTCCCCCAGGCCCACGGGAACGTTGGAAATCCGGCACTCGATGAGTCCGCCGACGGAGTCTCCCTCCGCCATGGCCTCCCCCACGGCGGCCCCGATGTCCGAACGGCCCCCGGCCCGGATCAGCGCGGCCGAAAACCCGATTCCCGGCAGCGTCTTTTTGGCCACCACCCCGGCCGCCGTCAGCGCGACGGTCATTCTTCCGGAAAACATCCCTCCGCCGCGATGGTCGTTGAATCCCCGGTATTTTTTCATCGCCGCGAAATCGGCGTGCCCGGGCCGGGGAACCTGTTTGAACCGGTCGTAATCCTTTGACGAGACATCCCGGTTTTCAAACATCACGGCGATGGGGGCGCCGGTGGAGCGCCCCTCAAACAAACCGCTTAAAAAAATGGGCGCGTCGGGCTCCCGGCGAGGCGTGGTTCCCGGCGCGGCGCTTTTTCTCCGGCTTAAATCTTTCTCGAAATCCGTCGGCGCCAGGGAAATCCCCGGCGGACAGCCGTCAATGAGCGCCCCCACGCAGGGGCCGTGGGAGGCGCCGAACAGGGACACTTTAAATACCCGGCCGAAACTGTTCATTTTTCGTCCTCCATTATTCCATTCAAGTCGGCGTAAAAATTCGGGTAAGACTTGGCCACGCACCCGGCGCCCTCAATCGTCGAGGGCCCCCGGGCCGCCAGCGCGGCCACGGAAAGGGACATGGCGATTCGATGGTCCCCCCGGGAAAAGGCTTCCCCGCCCTCAAGGCCGCCCCCCTCAATGACCATGACGTCCAAATCCGTCCGAATCCGGGCGCCGAGTTTTCCCAGCTCCGCCTCCAGCGCCCGCCCCCGGTGGCTTTCTTTGAAAACCAGCCGCCCGGCCCCTTTGATCCGGGACTCGCCCGGGCAGTGAGCGGCCAGAGCCGCCGCCGGGGGAAACAGGTCCGGGCAGTGGGAGGCGTCGAACTCAAAGGGCCTCAATTCTTTTTTCATGGCCCTGAATCCGTCCGGGATCCTTTGAACATTCGCGCCCGCGGCCTTGAGAAGACTTAAAATCGCCCGGTCCGCCTGCGCCGAATCCGCCGACAGGCCGGTCACGGAAACGTCCCCGGCCAGGGCCCCGGCCACGAGAAAAAAAGACGCGGCGCTCCAGTCGCCCTCCAGGCGATATTCCCGGGGCCGGTAGGCCTGGTTTCCCGGGATCAGAAAGCGGTCCCCTTCCCGGTGGATTTTCACGCCGAAGGCGTGGATGATCTCAAGGGTCATGTCCACATAGGGCGCGCTTTTAAGGCCGGACACCGTGAGCGTGGAGTCCCCGGGGGCCAGGGGCGCGCCGATGAGAAGACCCGTGAGGAACTGGGAGGTGACGGAACCGTCCACATGGGCCTCGCCCCCCTGAAGCGGTCCCCGGACTTTGAGCGGGGGAAATCCCCCGGCGCTTTCAACCCGGGCGCCCAGACGCCTGAGAGGGGCCTCGGCCATGGAGATGGGCCGTTTTCTGAGGGGCGCGAGCCCGTCCAGGGTGATGTCTCCATCCCACAGCGCGGCCACGGCCGAAAACAGTCTCATGCAAAGCCCGGATTCCCCGCAGTGAATCAGACGGGTCCGGGGATTCAAACCGCCCCGGACCGTCACGCGGTCTCCCAAAACCCGGACCCCGGCGCCCAGGTCCTTTGAAACGGCCAGGGCCGCCGCCGAGTCCCGGCACGTGGAAAAATTCAAAATACGGGTCTCCCCCCGGGTCAAAGCGGCGATGGCCGCGGCCCTTTGGGCCAGGCTCTTGGAGGCCGGGGCCGGGACCGTTCCCCTGACCGGGCCGGGCCGGATCATTTTTTTCATTTTGGGCGCTTTCTTTTTTGATGTTTTTTTGGGGCCATTATAAGTGTTGCGGGCAAAAAATATCAACCTAAAAATCCCAAGCCGCGCCGATTGGGTTTGAACCGATGGCCGCGATGTGGTAGGGGGAGGGATAACCCGGACGAAAATCCCGAAAGGCCGAGGCATATGGACACCGTGACCCCCAAAGAGCGGTCCCGAATCATGGCGAAAGTCAAAGGATCGGGGAACAAATCCACCGAGCAAAGACTCATATCCCTGTTTAAGGAATTGGGAATCAAGGGCTGGAGAAGGGGCTATCCTCTTTTGGGAAAGCCGGATTTCGTCTTTCCAAAGGCCCGGCTGGCGGTGTTTGTGGACGGATGCTTCTGGCACGGATGCCGGGACCACTGCCGCCTTCCCTCAAACAACCAGGACTACTGGATGTCCAAAATTCAGCGCAATGTGGAGCGGGACCGCCTGGTGAGCCGGAAGCTGGCGGAAAAAAACTGGCGGGTGATCCGCGTGTGGGAGCATGCGCTGAAAAAGGGCCGCCATGAGAAAAAATTAAACGAGATCAAACAGGCCGTGGACGGGATCAGCGGAGATTCGTGATTTTTCCGTACTCCAGGGTCAGGGTGTGATGGGCCGCCGCCAGGGACCGGTCATGGTCGTGGGTGGCGAAAATGACGGTGACGCCGTCTTTTTCGTTGGCCCGCCGGAGGATGTCCATGATGGCCGCCTTGTTTTTCGCGTCCACACTGGAGGTGGGCTCGTCGCATATCAGGACCCGGGGCATGACGGCCATGGCCCGGGCCAGCGCCACCCGCTGGGTTTCGCCGCCGGAAAGACGATGGGCCGGGGCGTGGGCGAGCCTTTCCATTCCCACCATTTCAAGCGCGCGCGCGGCGGCCCGCCGCCGGGCGCTTTTCTCCACTTTCCGGGCTTTGAGCCCGAACTCCACGTTTTTGAAAACCGAACAGGTGAACATGATGGGGCTTTGCTCCACCAAAGACGCCTCTTTTCTCAAACGCCCCAGCAGAGGCCGGGAGGAAAAATTCACCCGGACGCCCTCATAGACCATCCGGCCCGAGTCCGGGGCGTCCAGAAAGGCCAGAATTTCCAGAAGCGAGGTCTTTCCGGCGCCGTTGGGGCCCTTGACCGCGTACATTTTTCCCCGGTCGATCTCAAGGGAGGCGATGTCCAGAATGTTTCGTCCCCCCCGGACCCGCGCGAGATTTGAGACAACGTAGGCGCTCATGACTCGGCCCTTCCCTGGAAAAAATGAAACAGCAGGTTGATTCCGAAGCTGATGGACAAAAGAACGATCCCCAGGGCCACCGCCAGGGAAAAAGAGCCCTTGTTGTACTCAAGGGCCATGGCCGTGGTCATGGTGCGGGTGAATCCCCGGGCGTTTCCCCCCAGCATCATGCTGACCCCCACCTCGGAGATCACCCGGCCGTAGGCCGCCACCACGGCCGCCACAATTCCGAAACGCGCCTCTTTTAAAACCGCCAGCGCGGTCCGGGCCCGGCCGGCCCCCAGGGTCATGGCGGTTTTCCGGTACCGCTTGTCGATGCGGCTCACCGCCGCCATGACAAAGGTGGTCACAAGGGGGAAAATCAAAATCACCTGGCCCATGACCATGGCCTTTTTGGTGTACAAAAGCCCCAGGGACCCCATCGGGCCCCGCCGGGATATCATGGCGTACACCACCAGGCCGATGACCACCGTGGGCAGGGCCAGCAGGGTGTTTAAAATCGTGATGATGATCCGCTTTCCCTTAAATGACTCAAAGGCGATGAAAAAACCCGCCGGAATTCCCGCCAGGGAGGCGATGAGCGTGGACGCGCCGCTGACCGTCACGGAAACCAGGACGATGTCCGCCAGCTCCTTTTCAAAAGAAAAGACCATTAACACGGCGGATGCCAGGCTGTCTGTCAGAATGTTCATCGGGGTCTGCTCCCCGCCCCCCCGGGGCGTTTACCGGATGGCGTCCGGGTAAAACAGGGTTTTGCCCAGAAGGGTGTAGTCCCGGATGATGGCCTGCCCCTTTCTGGACACCAGCCATTCCGCGAAAATCCGGGCGGCCCGGGCGTTGACGTGGGGATGCCGTTTGGGGCTCACCGGTATGACGCCGTAGGGATTGTCCAGCGCCGCGTCCCCCTCGCACAGAACCTCAAGGTCGATGGGAATTTTTCGCCCGTGCCTGTATTTGATGTAAGCGCCCCGGTCTGAAAGAACATACGCCCTTTTTTCATCGGCGAATGTGAGCGCGGCGCCCATGCCCTGACCGATGGACACATACCACTTTTCAGACGCGGCGGGCCGGACAAAGGAAATTTTCTTTTTTTTGCCTTTCTTGACAATCACGCTCTCGATCTTTTCAAGGGCCAGCCCGGTTTTTTTCCACAGGCGCCGCTCCTTGCCGTGGGTGCCGCTGTCGTCTCCCCTGGAGACAAACCGGCTTTGGGCCGCCGCGATTTTTTTCAGCGCCGCGGCCGCGTCTTTCATGCCCGACACACCGGCGGGGTCTTTCCCGGGCCCCAGGATGACAAAATCGTTATGCATGACGGCGTATCGTTTCACGCCGTGGCCCTCCCGGACGAAACGGTCTTCCCTCGCGCGGTCATGGACAAAAATCACGTCCACATTTCCGTCCATGCCGTCCCGAATGGCGGCGCCGGTGCCCTTTGCGATGACCTTGACTTTGATCCCGGTCTCTTTCTCAAAGACCGGCAGAAGCTGGTCCAAAAGCCCGGAGGCCTGGGCGCTGGTGGTGGTGGACATCTTCAGTGTGTCGTTCGCGAAGGCGGCGCCCGGAAGCGCGGCCGCCATGAAGATCCAAAGCGTCCCAAAAGCGATTCGTCTCATATTTTCTCCTTTGCGATGTTAGGATGGGGCGCGGCGGCGGACACCGGATCGCTCCCCGACTGATCGAAGACCATTTTTCCGCCCAGGGAGATGTCGTATCCCTTAAGCGAGGCGGCCATGTCTTTGAACTCCGGCTCATGGAGAAGACCGACAAAGCGCTGAACCCCCTCGTCGAAAAAACGGTCCCTCGAAATCATCAGGTCATAGCGCTCCCACCGGACGGGAATAAAGTCAAGGCCCATCATTCCGGCGATGGCCTCGATTCCCATGCAGGCGTCGGCGTCCCCGGACAAAACCGCGATGCCGGCTTCCAGATGGGCGCTCACGGCGTGGTCGTATCCTTTGATCCGCCGGCCGTCAAGGCCGCGCTTTTTCAGTTCGTGATCCAGAAGGAGCCGGGTCCCGGTCCCGGGAAGCCGGTTCACCAGGGCCACGCCCGGCCGGGTCAGGTCCTTTATCCCCATGATGTTTTTCGGGTTTCCGGCGGCCACGATGAGCCCCTGGCGCCGCCGGCAAAAATTCATGACGGCGGGCATACGCTCCAGCTCGCTTGAGGCGAAGCCGAAATTGTATTCCGCCTCATTTTCCTGGAGCAGGTGGCTGGAGGCCATGTGGCACAGGTTTCGCCGCAGCGCCTGGATGCCTCCCATGCTTCCCATGTTGCCGAAGACCGCCACATGATCCGGATGGATGGAATTGTAAAGGGACAGGGTCTGGTCCAGGAGGGGATCATTGCTCCCGGCGATGATCAAAATACCCTCGTAGGGGGGGAGCCGCCTGGAGGGCTCGGGATAGTTTTGGGTGCGCAGCTCAATCCAGCGCTCCACCATATCCCCGGGGAACAGCCATTTGCCGGTGACCTTGGTGGCCGGCAGGCCCTTTTCCGCCACCAGGGCATAGACCATTTTTTCATTGACATGCAAAAACCTGGCGACTTCTTTGGTGGAAAGCAGTTTTTTCAAAATCGACTCCCCGCTGTGGCCCCATTCCCGAAAATGTCCCGGGCCTGCCCCGGGTTTCTGTTGATCCAGGCCTTCAAACGTTCCCATGTCCTTTATCTTTTGGGTTCTTATTTGTCAATGTTTAATATTTAAGAAACCCAAAGAAACCATAAGAGACCATAAATAACAACTTAGCGCTTAATTTTCTCAAACTGAAGTTTTGGGTTCATTTTGGCTTGCGATTTGTCTCAAAGACTGGTAAAATTATTAATTTTTTTAATTGAAACACAAACGGATGTCATGGCAACCTTTCAATGGGAAGGCGAAAACGCGGGCCGGGAGTTTAAAAAAGGGGAAATGGAGGCCCCCGGCGCCCAGGCCGTCCGCATGAGGCTGGCCCGGATGGGGATCTCGCCCGCCCGGATCAAAAAGAAGCCGTCGGGCTTTTGGAAAAAAATGTCCTTTTCGGCCCCGGCGCCTCCCAAGTCCTCCATCATTGTCTTCGCCCGGCAGCTCTCCGCCATGGCGGACGCCGGAATGCCCATCGTCAAATGTTTTGATCTTCTTTGCCAAAAGGAAAAAAACCGGGAATTCAGATATGTTCTGGAAAGCGTCCGGGACCAGGTGGAAAGGGGAGAAACCCTGGCCGGCGCCCTGGCCGGGCATCCCGCCTGTTTTGACTCCATGTTTTCCAACATGGCGGCGGCCGGAGAGCGGGGAGGGGTCCTCGGGGAGATGCTCATGAAACTGGCGCGGCATCTGGAAAAGAGGGAAAAGCTGCGCAAGAAGGTCGGGGCCGCCATGATTTACCCCCTGGCCACCCTCCTGGTTTCCCTGGCGGCGTCCGGGATCATCCTTGTTTTTGTCATCCCGATGTTCAGAAAGATGTTCGAGGACATGGGCGGGCAGATCCCCCTGGCCACTCAAGTGGTCCTGGCCCTGAGCGATTATGTAAAAAGCGGCCTGTGGCATATCCTGGGGGGCGGTCTTGTCCTGGGGCTGGGGCTGCGCCGGTTTTTCCGGACTCCGAAGGGACGGCTCTTCGCGGACGAAATGAAGCTCAAAATCCCGGTTTTCGGCCCTTTGTCGGAAAAAACGGCCATGGCCCACTTTTCCGGCGCCATGGGCGCCATGCTCAAAAGCGGGGTGGCCATCCTGGAGGCCATGGGCGCTGTGGCCGGAACCATCGGGAACCGGGCGATCCAGGCCGCCTGTGAGACGGCCCGGGCCGAAGTGGCCGAAGGCCGGTCCCTGGCCGGGGCCCTGGGCGACAGTCCCCTCTTTCCGGACATGGTCAGCCGGATGATCCGGGTCGGGGAGTCCACAGGAGAGCTGGACGCCGTTTTTGAAAAAATCGCGGAATTTTATCACGACGAGGCGGACATGGCCGCGGAGCGCGTCGCCTCTTTTATCGAACCTGTTATGATGGTATTTCTGGGAATCACGGTGGGCGGGCTTATCGTCTCTTTGTATCTGCCGGTTTTCAGGATGGCGTCGGTTTTAAACTAAATCATGGTTTATTCTAAAAAAGCGATCTTTCTTTGCCTTTTTTTCTCCATATTCACGGCGGTGACCGGGGCCGGAATCGTGGTTCCCCTGCTGCCCGTTTACGCCAGGGATCTGGGCGCCGGCGGATTTTACATCGCCATGGTCTTCGGGGCCTTTTCCGTCTCCCGGACCCTGGCCCTTCCCTATTTCGGACGCCTTTCCGATCAAAAAGGGCGAAAGCCCTTTATCACGGCCGGCCTTCTGGCCTATGGCCTGGTTTCCCTGTCGTTTGTTTTTGTTGAAGGGTTAAACGCGCTTTCCGCCATGCGGTTTATCCAGGGCCTGGCCTCGGCCGTCATGATCCCGGCCATCCAGGCCTATGTCGCCGATATCAGCCCCCGGGGCCAGGAGGGAAAAATCATGGGCGTCTTTCATATGTCCATGTTCTTCGGGCTCACCGCCGGGCCCCTGGCCGGGGGGCTCATCCACGACCGCCTGGGAATGGACGCGGCCTTTTTATGCATGTCGGGTTTGTCTTTCGCGGGTTTTCTGCTGAGCTTTTTCCTTCTGCCCCCGGCCCGGCTGGAAACGTATTCCCCCAAAAACAGCGAGGCCGTGGCGTGGAGGGAGCTGCTTTCCGACGGGACCATCGCGGGCGCTTTTGTGTTTCGCTTCTCCTACACCGTGTGCATCGGGGTGATCTGGGGATTTCTGCCGGTGTTCGCCGACGCCCGGCTGTCTTTGTCCAGCTCCGCCATCGGGACCCTGATCATGCTGGGGGTTCTGGTCAACGGGGCGCTGCATACCCCCATGGGGTACCTCGCGGACCGGCTCAGCAAAAGGACCATGATCGCGGCCGGGGGTCTTTTGACCTCCCTGGGCCTCTATCTCCTGGGAAACTCCGTCGATTTCCAGGACATGCTGATCGCCAACATCCTTTTCGGCGCCGGCGGGGGCATCTCCATGCCCGCCCTGATGGCCATGGCCGCCATCGCCGGAAAAAAAACCCGGGCCTCGGGGTCCGTCATGGCGCTGATGACCATGGCCCACAGCCTGGGCATGATGTCCGGGGCCTTCGCCGCCGGGGCCGTGATGGACCTCTTCGCCTTAAGCGGCGCCTTTTCCCTGGCCGCCGGAACCATGCTGGCCGGCCTGTTCGGCTTTATTTTCCTGGCCCTTTTCAAAAAAAAGACCCGGCCCGGGGGCGTGGGCGCCCGGGTTTGAGACCGGGTTTGAAAAAAGCGCCCGCTCCGCCGCCCGCCGCCTCACGCGGCGCCGGACATGTGTCATGGCAGCCTTGATCTCCCGGGTTTCCGGGAGCCCGGCCGCGATTTTTTCGATGTGACCGAAACGCTCCAGAAGCGCGAAGGAGTGGGGAAAATTCAAGTCAAACACCCAGCTGATCTGCAAAAGCTTGAAATCGGTGAGGGTTTTGACATGCGATTTGAGCGCCGACCGGCCCTCCAGAAGCGCCGAAACCGCCTCCCGGCTGATCCCCGGCCCGTCCGGGAGCCCCAGCTCAATGACGGAGTCGGGATTTTGGTCTCTTTTGGGATAATAATCCGCGAAAATGCCCAGGATGTCCAGCTTGTCCGCGTCCCGGATGAGCCGGGCGAAAAAAAAAGAGACCTCATCCATGCGCGGAAGACGCGCGGCGTTGTGGTAAAAAATCGACCGGCAGATAATTTTTTTCTCCCTCCGCTCCACCCCCGCCAGCGCCCGGCCCCGGGCCATGCGGCCCAGCCCCATGACCGCGTGGTTTTTTGAAATTATATCGTTGAACGTGCGGTATCGCTCATACTGGGCGAACCGTCCGATGTCGTGAAACATCGCGATGGAAACCGCCAGACGCAGGGAAGGCTCATCCAGCCCCATCTCCCGGCCGATGACCCGGGTCAGCCCGCGGACCCTTTGGGTGTGCGCCGCCTTTAAACGCAAGGGGGCGTCATACTTTGGATCATTTCGATAAAAGGGGGAAATATGGCCGTCAAACCATGTTTTCAGCCGTAAAAAAACATTTTCTTCCATGTTCTCTCCAAAAAATGCGCAAACCGCTTGATTAAGCTTTGATATTGTGTTATGATAAAGAGTTTTTTGGGAATGGTCAATATAATTTTAAACGCCGGGTCTTAAAAAAATCATGAAACAGACCCGGCCGGCTCATGACAAAAATTCGATTTTTTTTGAATGACGACCGGCGGACAAGGAGTATATAAAAAATGGACAAACAATGGGTGTATGGCTTTGATCAGATTGATCAGGCGGAAAAATATGTCAACGGAGACTGGGACGCCGCGCGCGGCATTCTCGGGGGCAAGGGCGCCAACCTGGGCGAGATGACCAGGATCGGCGTTCCCGTCCCGCCGGGATTCACCATCACCACCGAGGCGTGCAACGCCTATCTGGACAACGATGAGGTTTTCCCCGAAGGCATGTGGGAGCAGGAGCAAGAGGCCCTTAAAAAGATTGAAAAGGCCGTGGGAAAGGCTTTCGGGGACAAAAAAAAACCCCTCCTGGTCTCATGCCGGTCCGGGGCCAAATTTTCCATGCCCGGCATGATGGACACAGTGCTCAACATCGGCCTCAACGAAGAAACGGTCCAGGGCATGATTGATCTTACCGGCGATCCCCGTTTTGTGTACGATTCCTACCGCCGGCTCATCCAGATGTTCGGAAGCGTGGTCATGGGAATGGACGACGACGATTTTGAAGAGGTGATCACCGAGGCCCGGAAGCGAAGAGGCGTGGAGAGCGACTCCGACCTTCTGGCCGAGGACTGGCAGGAGGTCACGGAAAGTTTTAAAAAAATATTCAAACGCCGCGCCGGCTCCTCTTTCCCCGAAGAGCCCTATGAGCAGCTGCGGCTGGCCACAGAGGCGGTTTTTAAAAGCTGGAACGGCAAACGCGCCGTGGACTACCGGAACGCCGCCGGAATCGACCATGACCTGGGAACCGCCGTGAGCATTGTCACCATGGTGTTCGGAAACATGGGCGCCGACAGCGCCACCGGCGTGGCCATGACCCGGAACGGCTCCACCGGCGAGCCCCAGATCGAGGGGGACTACCTGACCAACGCCCAGGGCGAGGACGTGGTGGCCGGCATCCGTATGACCAAGGACATCGTCGAGATGAAACAGGAGTTTCCCAAGGCGTACCAGGAGTTTGAGGACATCGCCCAAAACCTTGAGAAACATTACCGGGAAATGCAGGACATGGAGTTCACCATTGAAAAGGGCAAACTGTGGATGCTCCAGACCCGGGACGGAAAACGCACGGCCCAGGCCGCCGTCCGCATCGCGGTGGACATGGCCTCGGAGGGGCTGATCTCAAAGGAGGAGGCTGTTCTCAGGGTCTCTCCCGAGCAGGTGGATTTTTTCCTCCATCCCCAGTTCAGCGTTCAGGCCACGGACGAGGCCAGGGAAAAGGGTCTTCTCATCGCCAGGGGGCTCAACGTGTCGCCGGGCGCGGCCGTGGGCGTGGCGGTCTTTGAGGCCGACCTGGCCGAGGAATGGTCCAAAGAGGGCAAAGAGGTCATCATGATCCGCCCGGAGACCAAACCCGACGACGTGCACGGCATGCTGGCCTCCCAGGGCATCATCACCACCCGGGGCGGCCGGACCAGCCACGCCGCCCTGGTGGCCCGCCAGTTCGGCAAACCCGCCGTGGTGGGGGTCTCCGAGCTGGAGATCGACATGAGAAAACGCCAGATGGAGGTGGGGGACACCACGATCAAGGAAGGGGACTGGCTCTCCATCGACGGCTCAGTCGGCCATATTTTTTTAGGAAAAATGAAAACCACGCCGCCGGACATCAACGACAAACGCCTCCTGGAGATTCTGTCCTGGGCCGACGAGTTCCGGAAACTGGGCGTGTGGGCCAACGCCGACTACCCGGTGGACGCCAGACGCGCGCGGGATTACGGGGCCGAGGGCATCGGGCTTTGCCGTTCCGAGCACATGTTTTTTGAGCCCGAAAGGCTGCCCCATGTGCTGAAAATGATCATGACCGACATACCGGTGGAGCGCCGGGAGGCCCTGGACGCGGTTCTGCCCTTCCAGCGGGAGGATTTCGCCGGGCTTTTCAGGGTCATGGACGGATGCCCGGTGGTCATCCGGCTTCTGGATCCGCCTCTTCATGAATTTCTCCCGGACCACGCCGAGCTTCTGCGCGAACTCACGGATTTAAAAATCCGTCTTCAGCACGCCAGGAGCCTGCATGAGATCGACGGGGTCATCGAGCAGGTGAAGAAAAAAGAGGGGATGCTGGAGCGCGCCGAAAGCCTGCGCGAGTCCAACCCCATGCTGGGGCTTCGGGGCGTGCGCCTGGGCATTCATATTCCCGAGCTGACCACCATGCAGGTCCGGGCGATCTTTGAGGCGGCCTGCCTCGTGTCCAGGGAAGGCGTCACGGTCTATCCCGAGATCATGATCCCTTTGACTAGCCATGTGAACGAACTCAAGGTTCAGCGCGAGGCCCTGGAAAAAGAGGCCGACCGGGTCATGAAAAAGGAAGGGGTGGAGATTGATTACAAATTCGGCACCATGATCGAAATCCCCCGGGCCGCGCTCACGGCGGACCAGATCGCGGAATACTCTTCCTTCCTGTCCTTCGGCACAAACGATCTGACCCAGACCACCTTCGGGATATCCCGGGACGACGCCGAGTCCGGATTTCTCATCGAATACATCGAAAAGGGAATTTTCACGGAAAATCCCTTCGCCACCATCGACCCCGACGGCGTGGGGCTCTTGATGAAAACAGCGGTGGAAAAAGCCCGGAGCGTCAAACCCGATCTGAAATGCGGCATATGCGGCGAGCACGGCGGCGATCCCCGCTCCATCTTCCTGTGCCATGAGATGGGGCTCACCTATGTGTCCTGCTCGCCCTTCCGGCTGCCGGTGGCGCGTTTGTCCGCGGCCCACGCCGCCATACTGGAAAAAAAGGCTAAGGGTTCGTTCAAAAATTAGTTTACAATTTTGGGAGTTAAGTCGCCTGTCTGACAAGGCATGAAAACTTGAGGCATATCGGGATATGCCGAGTTTTCATAACGCAGTCAGACAGGATGAATTGGCTTCCAAAATGTAAAATTATTTTTGAGCGGGCCCTAAGGCCTGATCACCCTGGTGATCCGCAGTCGATAGTCTTCCTTTCGGGCCAGGCGGTTTGCTTTGGAACGTGTGAATAAAACCGCCGCCCCGAAAAAGGAAAAGCCGAAGATCGCCGACAGGGCGCTGGGGCCCAACTGGAAAAAAGGGGGCGAGCGATGTCCGATGACCGCCCCCGCCAGCATGGCCAGTATGGGAAACACATAAAGCAGAAACGCCGCCTTGAGCACAGAGGCGCTTTTGACATCGATCAGAACGAGGTCGCCGACCCGGGCCCCGGCCTCGTTCACCGCCTCCACCTCCACGCTTTTGCCTCCGGCCCCGATCCCGCACGCGCCCTTTTGTGAGCATCCCTCGCAGCCGCCGGCCCGGTCTACCTTTGCCCAGGCGATTGTCCCGGACGTTCTCACCACCATTCCTTTTTCACAGCTCACTTTTCAAAACCTTTCAAAAAAACTCCCAAACGGTTCGGATTCTGATTTTTTATTTTTTAAAACGCTTTCACACTTAAAAAAAAATGTCAACGATATCCATCAAAACTCCTTGATAAACCCATAAAAAATGGATCGGACGACATCGTAAAAATTCCATATGCTAAAATTTAATAAACTCGTAAAAAAGATTGGGATGGCTAAGTTAAAAATTCGATATACAAGGCGTAGTGGTTATTTTTAATTGAGGCAATACATGTAGTATGCCTCAATTAAAAATAACCGCTATAACGCAGTAGATCGGATTTTTTACGACGCCATCAAAATTTAAGTCACAAGGCGTGGTGGTTTTTTGACCCTGAGGCCATACATATAGTATGCCGAAGGAACAAAACCACCGCGACGCATTTTTTACGATGTCGTCAGGGCTTGACTTATGGCGAAAGTCGTCCTATAAGACCATAACAAAATGAGGTTTTTTGCCTCTTTTTGATCCAAACCCAAAAATACAGACAACATAATATGAAAATGGAAAAAAAGACCCCCATAACCCGGCCCATCTGGCTGGACGAGGACTCCGGATATGTCCGGATCATCGATCAGCGTCTGCTCCCCCACCAGCTTGTTCTTGTGGATTTAAAAACCGTGGACGACGTGATCACGGCCATCCGGGACATGTATGTGCGCGGCGCCCCTCTCATCGGGGCCGCCGGGGCCTTCGGAATCTATATCGCGGCCCTGTCATGCCCCCGGGACGCCGGGGACCCCGGCGCGTTTATCACAGAGGAGTCCCGCCGCCTCAAATCCGTCCGTCCCACCGCCGTGAACCTGGCCTGGGCCGTGGACCGGACCCTGGCGGTCATGGCCCCGGAAAAAACCCTGGACGCGAAAACCCGGGCCGCGCTGGATGAGGCCCGGCGGATCGCGGACGAGGAATCGGAAAACTGCCGGAAAATCGGGGAGCATGGCCTGCCGATTATTGAGGAGATCAGCCGGAAAAAAAACGGGGAGACCGTTCACATCCTGACCCACTGCAACGCCGGCTGGCTGGCCTGTGTGGAATACGGGACCGCCACCGCGCCCATATACGCGGCGTTTGACAAAGGGATTGATGTTCACGTCTGGGTGGACGAGACCCGGCCCCTGAACCAGGGCGCCCGGCTCACGGCCTGGGAGCTGGGCCGGCATGGCGTCAAACACACGGTGATCACGGACAACGCCGGGGGGATTTTGATGGCCCGGGGCATGGTGGACGCGGTCATCGTGGGGACCGACCGGACCACCCGCGCCGGCGATGTGGCCAACAAGGTGGGGACCTATTTAAAGGCGCTGGCGGCAAAGGACAACGGGGTTCCGTTTTACGTGGCCCTGCCTTCCAGCACATTCGACTGGGAACTGGACGACGGCGCCCGAATTCCCATTGAGGAAAGAAGCGCCGAGGAGATCCGTCGCGTGGCCGGCTTTGACGGGTCCGAAATCCGGGAGGTCCTCATCGCCCCCGAAGACAGCCCGTGCGCCAATTTCGCCTTTGATGTGACCCCGGCGCGCCTGGTGACCGGATTGATCACCGAAAGGGGCATATGCCAGGCGGACGCGGCGGATATCCGGCGGCTGTTTCCGGACAAGCGGGCTTAGGGCTCACCAGTCGAATTTTATCAATTTAAAATTTTAAACAAATCAATCAAGAAGGAATCATCATGACTGAAGCATTCTTTTTCATGCTGTCAATCGGAGCGGTTTGCGGTTCGGTTTTGAGCCTGGCGTCAAAAATTTTTTATGTGTACGAAGACCCCAGGATCGCCGAGGTGGAGGGAAACATGGCGGGCGCCAACTGCGGGGCCTGCGGCTACACCGGGTGCTCGGCGGCCGCCGCCGCCGTGGTGGAGGGCGCCGCCCCCCCGGGGGTGTGCGTGATCGCCGGGTCCGACTCCGCGGCCGCCGTGGCCGCCGTAATGGGCGTGGACCCGGGAACCGCCGAAACCCGCCTTTCCTACAACACCTGCCAGGGCGGGCTTCGGGCCGCCGACAAGTATCACTACACGGGCGCCATGAGCTGCCAGGCCCTTTCCATGCTTTACGGGGGAAAACGGGACTGCGGCGCGGGATGCCTGGGATACGGGGACTGCGTGAAGGCGTGCGCCTTTGACGCGCTTGAGATGGGCGAGGCCGGATACCCGGTGGTCAACGAGGAAAAATGCGTGGGCTGCGGCGCGTGTGAAACCGCGTGCCCCAAAGATATCATGGAGATCAAAACCCTGTCCCAGCGGCTTTTGACCTTCAATCAGGAGGACGGCCGTCTGGCCCCGTGCCGCCAGACTTGCCCGGCCCAGATCGATATTCCCAAATACATCTCCCATATCCGAAACGGCGAATATGAAAGCGCCATGAGGACCCTTCGGGAGCGAAACCCCCTTCTTCTGTCCTGCGGCCGGGTGTGCCCGTACCCCTGCGAGTCGAACTGCCGAAGAGGCGCGGAGGACGATCCGGTCTCCATCAACCAGCTCAAACGTTTCGTGGCCGACTGGGAGATGAATTCCGGCTCCCGCATTCCCATCTCCAAAGCGCCCGACACCGGCAAACATGTGGCCGTCATCGGCGGAGGGCCGGCCGGGCTCAGCGCCGCCTTTTTCCTTCGCCGGCTTGGCCATGACGTCACCATCTTCGAGTCCATGCCCAAGCTGGGGGGAATGATCCGGTACGGAATCCCCGAATACCGGCTTCCCAAAAAGGTCCTGGACTGGGAAATCCAGGGGATCCTCGACCTGGGCATTGAACATCGCACAAACGTGAGGCTCGGCGAGGATTTTGACATAGGCTCCCTGGTGGCGTCGGGATACGACGCCATATTCTTAGGAATCGGGGCCTGGAGCGATTATGCCCTGAAAATCGAGGGGGAGGACCTGGAGGGCTGTTTCACGGGCATTGATTTTCTGTCCCGGATCGGAAACAACGAAGAGGTTCCCATCGGCAAAAAAGCGGTGGTCATCGGCGGCGGGAACACCGCCATCGACTGCGTGAGAACCCTGGTCCGCCTGGGCGCCGAAAAAGTGACCATTGTCTATCGCCGCACCCGGAAAGAGATGCCCGCCAATGAGGTGGAGATCGTGGCCGCCGAGCACGAGGGGATCGAATTCGCCTTTCTGGCGGCGCCCACCCGGGTCGTCGGGGATGAGAACGGCGCCATCACCCATCTGGAATACTTGAAGATGGAGCTGGGCGAGCCCGATGAAAGCGGAAGGAGAAGGCCGGTTCCCGTGGAAGGCTCCGAAACCCTCATTGAGGCGGACATGCTTATCACGGCCATCGGCCAGGGCCCGGACGTGGATTTCACCAAGGACGGGAAAATCGCCGGGAAGCTGGACATCACCCGGTGGAACACCATCAACGCCGATCCCGAAACCCTTCAGACCAATGTTCCCTACATATTCACGGCCGGGGATTCCGCCACCGGGGCCTCCCTGGTGGTGGAGGCCATCGGCGGGGGAAGACGGGCCGCCGCCTCCATCCATCAATACCTTGCGGGCGAGGAGGTTTCGGCCCCGGACAACCTGCTTTTCAAAAAATACATTCCGGGCACGCTGTTTGACAAGGTGGAGGGAATCATTCCCATTCCCCGGTCCCAAATGCCCGAGATTCCGGTCAAAGAACGGATCACGAATTTTGACGAGGTGGATATGGTCTTAAGCGAAACCGACGCCCAGAAGGAGTCCCACCGGTGCATGTCCTGCTGCCTGACCTGTTATGACAAGGACATCGCGTAAAAAAGGCTATAAAATGAAACTGAAAACCATCATGACCGTCCTTGCCCTTTGCGCGGCCCTTTTGCCGGGCCGCGCCTTTTCCTTTGAGACCCCCTGGGGGGAGATGGACCTGTATGTGTCGGCCCGGGGGGGGGGTGGCAAAACTGAATAACATGGACGGAGAAAACCGGGCGGGAACCGACACTGTCATCGAAACCGAAGACGGATGGGCTTTGTCCCTGGCGCTGGGAGAAAAAAAGGGCGCATGGCGTGTGGAAATTGAATTCGGGCGTCAGGAGAGCGACTTAACCCAAATCTCCCTGTCGGGATTTGATGATCAGTCCGATCCCCCAAGACCGTTCAGTGAGCTTCACCCGGTCATCGGCGATGTGTCCATCGACCGTCTTCTGGCGAATGTGTATCGGGATTTTAATTTGACTTCCCAGCTAACGCCCTATGTGATGGCAGGCGCCGGGTTTGCGAAGATTGAGTTTTCAAAAGTCCGCTATGCCCGAACCCGGCCGGGAAACCTTGAGGCCCAATTTTTTTATGAAGAAAAACAGTCTGATTTGCCGTTCGCCTTCCAGCTCGGTCTGGGCCTCGTCGGCCGGGTGTCCGAGAATTTTTTTGCGGAAGTCGGCTACCGATTTTTTTACCCGGTGACCCCCGACTTCGAGTATCTGGCGGATATAAATATCCGGGGCCACCAGGTTCTCTTCGGCCTGCGGTATCATTTTTAACTCCCCATGTCCCGCGCATCCCAAAACGGCCGCGTCATTCTGGCCTCAAAATCTCCCCGCCGCCGCGATCTTCTTGAGCAGGCGGGGCTGAATTTTTCAGTGATCCCGGCGGATTTTGATGAAAGCGACGTGGCGTTTTCCAACCCCGAGACGTATGTGAAAACCTTGGCCGAGGCAAAGGCCGGGGAGGTTTCCCGAAAATATCCCGAAAGCTGGGTCATCGGCGCCGACACCATTGTGATGATCGATGGAAAACTCCTGGAAAAACCCGTGTCCGTTGAAGACGCCCGGGGCATGATGAATCGGCTCAGCGGCAAATGGCACACGGTTTTCACGGGTTTTTGCGCGCGGCGCCACGCGCCCCGGCGCCTTTTTTCTGAAACAGCGGCGACCCGGGTCAGGTTCAAAACACTTTCCCGCCGGGAGGTGGAGTGGTATGTCCACACCCAAGAGCCCTTTGACAAGGCCGGGGGCTACGCCATACAGGGGCTTGGAACCCGCCTGGTGAGGGAAATAAAAGGGTCGTACACCAACGTGGTGGGCCTGCCGGTGTGCGAGGTCATGGAGCGCCTGACCCGTGAGGATGTCATCCGGCCGGGGCCTTTCGCCCCGCCGCCAAGGAGTTTGTCTTGAAGGAAAGAATCACCCATATCCGGGACCGCGTCCGGGCCGCCGCCATGGCCGCCGGCCGGGATCCCTCCGAAATCCGCCTGGTGGCCGCCGCCAAAACCATGCCGGCCCAAACCGTGGCGCAGGCCATTAAAAACGGGGCGGACATCATCGGGGAAAACTATATCCAGGAAGCCCGTGACAAAAGCGCCGCGCTCACACACATGAAGGCGTCCTGGCATTTCATCGGCCGTCTCCAGACCAACAAGGCGAAATACGCGGCGCGAATTTTTGATTTGATCCACTCGGTGGATTCCGTGAAGCTTGCCCGGGAGATAGACAAACAGGCCGGTAAAATCGGCAAAACGCAGCGCATACTCATCCAGGTCAACATCGCCGGGGAGGCGTCCAAATCCGGGGTCTCGCCTCAAGAGGCGCCGGGCCTGATCCGGGAGATCGCCTGGTTTGAAAACCTGTCCGCAAGGGGGCTGATGACCATGCCCCCGTTTTTTGACGACGGGGAAAGGGCCCGGCCCTTTTTCGCCGCGCTTTCCCGCCTGCGGGATGAAATCGCGGCGCAGGATATCCCGGGGGTTTCCATGGAGGAGCTTTCCATGGGCATGACCGGGGATTTTGAGGCCGCCATTCAGGAAGGCGCCACCCTGGTTCGAATCGGAACCGCGATTTTCGGACCCAGGGCATGAAGCTGACCCTTCACACCTGCTGCGGCCCCTGCGCCATTTACCCGGTGAGGGTTTTGCGTGACGAGGGGGTTGATGTGATGGGTTTTTTCTACCGAAGCAACATCCATCCCTGGGCGGAATGCCAAAGGCGGGAGGAGGCCCTTCGGACTTACGCCGAAAAGGTCGATTTAAAGGTCGTGTTTCAAAAAGGCTATGATATGGAAAATTTTTTCAGAAACACGGCCTTTCGGGAATCCGTCCGCTGCCTTTACTGCCACCGGGACCGACTGTATCAAACCGCCCGTATCGCCAAAAAGGGAAAATTCGACGCGTTTTCCTCCACCCTCCTGTACAGCAAATTCCAGGACCATGATCAGATCAAATCCATTGGCGAGGTGGTGGCCAAAGAAACCGGGGTTCCGTTTTATTACCGCGATTTTCGACCCGGCTGGAAGGAGGGAATCGAAAAATCCCGGGAAATGGGCCTCTATCGTCAGCAATACTGCGGATGCCTGCACAGCGAAAAAGAACGATACCTTTCAAAAATCAGGCGGGCGGGGAAAAACGGACTGTTATTCAATAATCACCTCTCTTAACGACTCAAGATCGGACAACTTCCACAGCTCTGAAGCCTGGGAGAGGTTGATCGTCAGACTGAAAAGGCGAACGGCGTTTTCCAGGCCGCTGAAATCCGTCACCTCCCGCTCGCTTATATCCAGGCTCTCCAGCGTCGCCAAATCCCCCCGGGCGATGGGGCTCCCCTCTTCCACACCCAGAGCCTCCCGGATGGCGGCGGCCAGATGGGGGTCTTTGAAAAGCGCCTGATCCTCAATGCCCATCCCGACATCAATGGACCCCACAGTAGTAGCCAAGCCCGTTTCCTGGGCATTCGGAGACCCGGATGACGAGGAAGAACGCCGCCTGGAAGAGGCAGCGCTTATCGTATGCGAAGACGCAGTGGTAAAAGAGCTTGGATTCTCCGCGCCGTCCACAGCCCTGACTTTGGCGTATATGGTTCCGGAGCTCAAATCAGATGTGGGAACGCATTGGTATGAGTTGGAGGTCGCCTCGCAGGAAAGTCGGATAGCGGTTTTGTGGTTGGTGACGCTTCCATCGCCCACCATAATTTTGGCATGGCCTTTGGCGCTGTCCGCGTCAAAGGAGGGAGAATCGGCCATCAAAACCTCATAATCCTTCACATCGGAAGAATCCGCCGGCGGGTCCCACGAAAATTTTGGCCTTTGGGGATCGGAGCCGACTGAAAGCCCAGTGTTCTGAGGAGGACCCGGGGGGACAGTGTCCACCAACAGCCACCCCATGTCCACAAGGGGGCCTTCATTCCAGAAAGGATCGATGGCGCTGACCCTCGCGTAGAAGGCCCCATCTGTCAGGCGGGGCGTCGGCTCGCATGTGAACTTTTTGGAAGAGTCCGTGGAAACAGAACAGGAAACCCCTGTTGTCCCTGACGAAGTCAATACAGACGCGTCGGATGCCTTGATCACTGCGTTGATGAAAAAATATCTATCGCCATCCATTAAGTCCGAAAAGACAGCGCTTGAAGCAATAATTTCCTCCTGAAAGGCATATTCCAGCAGACGGCGATTCAAAACGGAAAGTTGTAAATCTTTGGCCCCGGGATTTCCCACCATCGCCCACCGAATTTCCGGGGTAAGAGAATCCATGGGGAAACGCTCTTCCGAATACAGGTCAGGGTCGTCAAGCAAATTGTTGAGATTTCCCGCAATAACCCTTTTTTCAGGTCCGGAAAGGGTACGGGAACCCTGATAGGCATTTAAAAGCGTTTTCCCGGAAGATGAAAATTTTCCCTTGACGTACTGTGAAACAGCTTTGTCAGGGTCATTGATCTTTTGGATCAGAGCGCTGAAATTCAGGATATCGCCGACTGTGAAATGATTGCGCAAATGATCGCCTCTGACCGCGAGACGATAGGCGACCACATCGTCCGACTCCCGGGGCGGGGACCATATGAACGCCGGGGTTTGATCAGAGGTGGCGTCGCCGGGAAAAATCTCCGGAACAGGCTTGTCATCAGCGCCGGGCGGAGTCGTGTCAATCACGACGGAGGGCATTTGGACAAAGGGTCCGTAAAGTCCGGTGGTCTTTTTCCTTCCCCTCACCCTTGCGTAAATCGTTCCGTCCGGCAGATCAAAGTCGGGCGTATGGGATGTGACAAGTCTGTCCAGACGCTCATCAATCAGCAGGCCTGAAAAATCCGCCTGATCGCCGGCCTGAAACTGATAAGAGGTCACGTTGGGGATGGGAGACCACGAAAATGTGGGGCGGGGGTCGACCGTCACTCCCGATAATGAATCAGGGGTGTCGGAGATCCAGCGTGGATCGGGATCCGCCTCTTCAATCACAACGGGCTCCAATCGGACAAAAGGGCCGTAAAGTCCGGTGGTTTTCTTTCTTCCCCTGACCCTTGCATGAATCGTTCCTTCCGGCAGAGGAGGGCGGCACAGATAGGTGGGAAGCCGTCTGTCCAGACGCTCATCAACCAGCAGATTTGAAAAATCGGCCCGATCGCTGACCTGGAAATGATAGGAGGTCACGTTGGAGATGGGAGACCATGAAAATCTGACATAATCCCGGGTGGTCTTTGTGGCCCCGGCGGCCCCTCCGGCCATGAAATGAATCATGCACAGGGCCGCAAACAGAAAAAAACGAAATCGGTTTAAAAAAAACAAAAAAAAATTTATCATTTGATAGAAATCCTTAAAAAGGATGATTAAAAATTAATTTTAAGAAATGTTTATGTGAAAATAAATATTAAATCAAGTTTTTTTCAAAAACAAAAAAGCGCCCCGCCATGCGAACATTCCCCACACTTTTCGAAAAACCCCTGGCCGGGCCGGGGAAAATTTGATATGCCGAATCCAGGAAGTCCGAATTTGAACGCGTCATTGAAGACATGTGAGGAGCGTTTCGCCATGACTGAAAAAAAAGCCGCCCCCAAACCGCCCTATGCCATTGAAGATCCCGGCTCTGTGAAGGCCGGGATTCTCGATCCCATCGACTACGCCTACAGCGGGAAAAGAGACATCGACATCGTGATTCGCCAGCCCGAGTTCACATCGGTGTGCCCCATGACGGGTCTTCCGGATTACGCGACCATTTCCGTTCGGTACACGCCGGATCAGAAGATCATCGAGTTGAAATCCCTGAAGTATTACCTGCTTCAGTACCGGAACGTGGGGATTTTTTATGAGCATGTGGTCAACCGGATACTGGACGATCTGTGTGAAAGGATCAAACCCAAAAGAATGGAAGTGACGGGGGAATTCACCGCCCGGGGGGGGATCGGCGCCCGGGTGTCGGCGGCCTACCCGGCGTCGGACGGCGGCTGAGGGCCGGGGCGGCGTCTTTCAGAGATCAAACGGGCGGGGCCAGGGATCAGTCAAATGATGATAAACTCGTAAAAAAGTTTGGGATGGCTAAGTTAAAAATTCGATATACAAGGCGTAGTGGTTATTTTTAATTGAGGCAATACATGTAGTGTCACGTCAAGCTTGTAAAGTCGCATAAAGTATGCTATATTTTTCATAATTGCCGAAGGGGGGCGTATTATGAAAAAATATATAGTAACGTTGACAGAAGCTGAACGAAACAATCTTATGGCGCTCACATCAAAGGGAAAACATAAGTCTCAAAAAATTCTTAACGCATTAATTTTGCTTGGATGTGATGATGGTGAATTTCAGAAAAATCGCTCTAAAAACAAAGAGATTTCAAAAGTTCTGAACGTCAGTATGAAAAAAATTGACCGCGTGAAAAAACGTTTTGTTGAAGATGGTATTGATATTACACTGAACGGGAAAAAAGGAAGTCGTATATATAAAAAGAAAACCGACGGGGATTTCGAGGCACGCTTGGTTGCGCTGAGTTGCAGCGAGGCCCCAGAGGGTTTTTCCAGATGGAGTTTGCGTTTGCTGGCAGAAAAGGTTGTCGAGCTTGATTACATTGAAAGTGTATCACATGAAACTATTCGTGGCATTTTAAAAAAAACGAAATCAAACCATGGCTGCGTAAAGGATGGGTAATTCCGCCGAAACAAAATTGCAGCTTTGTCGCGCATATGGAAAAAGTTTTGGATGTTTACAAACGTCCATTTGATCCAAAGTTTCCAGTGATATGCATGGATGAATCGCCAAAACAATTGATTGGAGAAACAAAGATTCCTATTTCAGCGTCGCCCGGCAAACCGGAGAGGTATGATTATGAATACAAGCGTTTCGGGGTGTGTAATATTTTCATGGCATGTGAGCCTCTTGCGGGAAACCGAATGGTAAAAATCACTGAGAGAAAGACAAAAAAAGACTGGGCATTTTTTATAAAAGAAATTGCCTCGGCTTATGAAAAAGCTCAAAAGATAACGCTGGTCATGGACAATCTGAACACACATACGCCTGGCGCTTTGTATGAAACTTTTCGACCGGACAAGGCAAAAAAATTATGGGACAGATTCGATTTTGTGTATACTCCAAAACACGGCAGTTGGCTAAATATGGCTGAAATAGAATTAAATGTTCTCATTGGGCAGTGTTTAAAAAGAAGAATTGACGATATTCAAAACGTGAAAAAGGAAGCGCATGCATGGCAGAAAGCCAGAAACAATAAAAACGCCAAAGTAAATTGGCAATTCACATCTGAAGACGCGCGAATAAAACTGCGTCGGCTTTATCCGACTTTTAACGCTTGACATGACAGTAGTATGCCTTGATTAAAAATAAGCGCTGCGACGCATTTTTTTTACGACGCCATCAAATGATGCCCAAAACCTTTAAGAACGCCCCGGACACTCCCAGAACGGATATGGTGACGGCGATGGAAAACATTTTGATCGTAAAATTCCGCTGGCCCTCATCTCTTCGATCCAGCTTGTCCCCCAGGCGATCAATTGAAACCGCGATTTGCTCCAGACGTTTGTCCACCTGCTCGAAACGCCGATCCACCTGCTCGAAGCGTTTGTCCACCTGTTCAAAACGTTTGTCCACCTGCGCAAAGCGTTTGTCCACCTGCTCAAAACGCCGGTCCACCCCTGTCTCCAGGCGTCCGATCCTGTCCTTCAATTCGTTCTGACCATTTTTCAGGCCGTCTATCTGAACCTGGAGCAGATCAAAACGGCTGTCGAAATGCTTGACGTTGGGAATAATCCCGGCGATCAGCATCTGCATGTCCATTTGAGGCGCTTGCGCCTGGCTGTTTTCATCGCTCATGGGCCGTTCCTCGCATCTATAAATTCCTGAAAGTCTTTTGCGCATTCTTTTTTAATATACCCATTCCAGGATAGACGCGCAAGGGAAAAAGCGGACTGTTTTTGAAAAAACCTTGAGAGAAAAACATTGCGTCGAAAAAAAAGCGCGGCAAGCTCCAAGAGCGCCACCAGATCAATCCGAGCGGATAGGCGATGGACCAGCCCCGAAAAATGGGCCTTCTACCGAGAGTTCCGTTCACTTTTTAAATTCTTTGCTGTTTACAACCCCCTGTTTGACCATAAACTCTCTCAATACGCAAATATCCTTCAACCTTCTTCCCATCAAGAAGCTTGAGCGCTTTTGTCGTCACAGTATGTGTATGTTCGAGGGCATCAGGGCCGACAAGGTCCGAGGACTCGGCGCCGGTCATAAGCCGGTCGCAACGCCGGATTCGCTGCATGGAAGCCCAAAAAATCTTAAAATCGGGTCGAGCCTCTCCTGTTCGGGCCGAATTTTGAAGCCAAAAATGATAATTTTTCGGTCATTTTTTATTAAAAATATAACCCGGGAAAGGCCCCTGTTTTTCCTTCTAATCCATTGATATATCAAGAAATACTATTAAAACTTCTCGCTTTTTATTTAAGCCCCTTCTCTGGCGCCGTCAAATCCCTTTTTTGAACGTGATTTTGCGCATAAAAGTTATAATTTAATGATTCATAATTGAATAAAAATATAAGCAAAATTTTAAATATTTCCTCGAAATCCTTGACACAACCCGAAAAATATGAATTTTTTTTGTGTGGAAAATGTTGAGCCGTTTGTTTTTTTTGGTGGATTTTTTTTTAAAGACGAATAACAGGCAAGTTTTCCAGCGCAAAAAAAGGCCATCAGCCTGAAGACTTTGGCGAGTGACAGGCTGACGGCCCGGAGAACAAAAAAAACATGGGGATGCCCCACGCCCTTTTTTGTTTGTATAGCCTTGGAACGGATTTTATTCAAGAAAAAAATGATGGATTCGTTATTGCCTTCCGGAAACAGAACCCATTTGATGTCGTATTTGCCGGTTTCTCGTATCGCCGCCCGGTCCGGACGGGCCTTGGCGATTTTTGGGACGCGTTTTGTTGATCGAAGATACGTGCCTTGCCTTATTTTGCGCGCGCAAAACGTAAGTCGGAATATTTCAAGATTTAGAAAAATAGTTTTCCAAATTTTCCTAATTTTTTCTATTATTACAAAATTCTTCCTATTTTTTCTATAAATAAGGTTGAAATGGTCTATGTAAATATATACTAATGGATTAAAAATTTTAGAAAATTATTAACCCAAAGCATATAAGGAGGGGAGATTATGTGGGTTCAAAAAAAAATCGCCCATTGTCTGCTGGCCCTGGTTTTCACTCTTCACACAGTTCTGATTCCCGCCGTGGGAAACGCCGAAGAATATGCGGATTCGCCGGATTTCGAAACCGCCGTTGAATGGCGGGGGGAAGAAGACGGCTTTAACCCGGACTTCATAAGCGAAGATATGGGGGACGAACCGCTTCAGGATTTCGGGGAAGACGATTATGACAAAGGTTTTGATGATCAGGCCGATGACTTTAACGGCGCCGTCGGGGAATCGGTTCCCGAGGGTGCGAAGCCTACTCCACCCGTGCCCCCTGTGGATATTGATGTTAAGCCGGAGATCGATATCAGCAACGTTGAGATCAGCAATGCCACCGGCGCGGTCAAATACAGCGTTCCCATCATCGCGCCGCCCGGCAGGGCGGGCATTGAGCCCGGTCTCTCCCTTAAATACAGTAGCGCGGTTAAAAATGGAATCGTCGGAATGGGGTGGTTTTTGAACATCGGGTTCATCCAGCGCTGCTCAAAAAAAGGCGTGGACTACAGCGCCGACGATTATGTGGTGATGAAAAACGGGGGATTGCATGATCTGGCGTCAAGGTCTGACTGGGGTTCCGATTATTACGGCGCCAAAATTGAGGAGGAATTCTCAAAGTATTATTTCGACTCCGCGACGGGCGGATGGGAAGTGACGGCAAGAGACGGGACAAAGTTTTATTACGGAGCGAGATCCGTAGGAAGGCAGGAGAGCGGAGACAATGTGTTCAAATGGGGTCTGGAGAAGATAGAGGACACCAACAGGAATTACATGAGAATTTACTATACCAAGGATCAGGGGCAGTTGTATCCTGACCAGATTGTTTATACCGGCGGCCCCGTCGGAGCATTTGAGAGTAATTATATCAACTTTGTTTATGAGACCAGGAGCGACGCCCCGCTCAGCTACAAAACAAAATTTTCTGTGAAAACGGCCAAAAGACTGGCGCGCATTGAGGTCTATTCAAATGCGACATCAGCGGCAAACAGCAGGCTGTCCGGGGGGCAGCTGGTTCGGAGATACCAGCTGACTTATAACCAGGGGGCTCATACCGGGCGTTCCCGTTTAACCGACGTGACGATGTATGGGTCGGATGGCACGACAAGCCGGCCGCTTGAAAGTTTTGTGTGGCAGAACGGGGGCGGGGCGAGTCATTCCAGGGGTCAGACTATTACCCATGGCAATCAGGTGCTACTTGACAGCGCCTTGGTGGATATAAACGGAGACGGCGTTTCCGATCTGGTGACAGCGGAAGCTCATCCGGGAAGCGGGGCTGTCTTAAAGTATAGCTTGTCCAATCGAAGAGGAACTTTTAATAGCCCGGTCAGCTTGGACATTCCTTTGCCTCGATCTTTCACAGCATATGATTTCGGGGGATTTAGGCGAGATATCGAAATCGTGGCCAAGTCATGGTGGGGGGACATCAATGGCGACGGAAAACAGGACGCTGTTGTGACATCTATAAATGTAAGTGGCTTCGAGGTATTTCTCCACGCAGAAGTATATCTAAACACAACGCCGGTTGGCGGAAGGGTGAGTTTGGAACATGCTGGAGGAAGAATATTAGAAAGAGTTCAAGGCAGAACGCCTAAGTCGAAGGTAGCGGGATTGCTGGATTTGACCGGGGATGGTCTCGCTGATTTGGTGGTGGGAGACCCCAATGGGCCAACAAACCAAAACAGGTATTATCAATGTTATCCATCCAACGGTAATGGAACCTTTGGCGCCGGGTATAATACGGGCCTGATATCTTATAAATCCCACTGGCCGACGATTACTTCCACTGTATGGGGGGACATCAACGGCGATGGCCTGGTGGATGCCATGCGTGTGGATTATGCCCCTGATTATCCTATGCACGGTGACGCGATATTGTATCCATATCTTAATAGTGGGGACAGGAGATGGCACAGCGCCCACAGTTCTCGAATAAGATTTAAAGACTCCGACACCGGCATCCACCTGGCGGATATAAACGGCGACGGCATGGCTGATTTAATACGGCGGCCCTCGCCAAGTGGAGGGAACGGTAATTACCAATATCAGTTGTCAAATGGTGACGGGACTTTTGCGGCAGTCCGTAACACAACCATTCCTAATAGCAGTGGCAGAAACGTATACAGAGATGTCACATCATGGGGGGACATCAATGGCGACGGCAGAGCCGACGCTCTTTTCGGGTATGGGACTGAAGGATGGGACTTATGGGCCACCCGTAAAATACCTGCTTCCAATTTCCAGTTTTATTACGCCGGAGGAACTCCCACTGATCTGATCACGCAAATCACCAGCGCCTACGGCGGGACAACGGACATCACTTACAGACATTCCACCGCATACCCCAACACGTTTCTTCCATTCTCATTCCCGGTGGCGTCTCAACTGGTGGTAAGAGACAGAATGTCGGATCCTGATGATTTGCCGAATTCATCCACGACAGGCTTCAGCTACTCCGGGGGACTGTTCAATTTCAGGAACAGGGGATTCCGGGGTTTCCGGACAGTGACAAAGACCCACCCGGACGGCACAACCGAAGAGGCTGATTTTCATCAGGGTGAATTTCTGCACGGGAAAACAGAAACGCTTAAGATGAAAGACCCCAGGGGGACTTTGATGGAAAGATCAGATTACACCTGGGAGGCGCACGAAAGTTCAACGGGCGATCCATGGAGGTTTGCAAGGCTTAATCGGAAACGCGTTGAACAGTATGATGATCTGACGGTTTTTGATCAGGAGGATTATGCGTATGACGGCGATCACGGCCAGGTCACACAGCTGATCACATCGGGAACAAACGGAGAAGACGTCACCACGACATTTGCATACCAGAACTATGGCTTCAGGGCAGACGGGTGGACCTGGCGGAAAACCGGAGAAGCCATTGAGGGGGAGTTTAGCGGAAAGGCAAGAGAAAAGAATTATGGCTATTCCCCTGGGACCGGCAATCTGGAATCTATTGAGTATGTGAATGATTCGGGAGTCAATCCGACAATCCGTTTTGGATATGACATTTACGGAAACCGCACAAGCGTGACCGACGCCAAAGGGCATGTGACAACAATCAGCTATGACACCCAAACCCATATATACCCCGTCAAAATAGCATACCCGGTGACCGGACTGGCAAAAGAATACACTTACGACTACAAGTTTGGCAAAATTTCCACCTTCACTGATGAAAACGAAAACGTGACAAGTTATACTTATGATGTTTTCGGGCGTCCTGTGCGGATCGATTATCCCGACGACGGACAAATGACAATCGCATACACTGAATATCAGGAAATAGTAGGGGTTTTTTCGCCCGCCTATTTGCTTACGCAGATAAAGGAAACCGGGAGCCCAACAGCGACCGTCGAAACAGTGGATCAATACGAATATTTTGACGGTCTGGGGAGGGTGATACGGATTGTGACCTTCGGGGAAAACGACCCGATTATTCGACCGGCTGTGGCTAAAACCATTTTAACAAAGATCCACTATGATAATATGGGAAGAAATCATCTGACTGAAGGTCCGGCATTCAGCACGAATTTTACAGCGGCCACCGGCGCCGAGGCGTCGCTTCCTTCAGAGTATCCATATGTTCGAAACGTCTACGATCACCGTGGAAGGCTTTCCAGGGTGGAGGAGCCGGATCCGGCTCCTGACGCCGCCCCGGGCGCCGTCATCGCTTCTTCCTACGCATACAGTGGATTAAAAACGACTGTGACCGATCCCGATGACAGAAAAAGATCCGAACAGACGGATTATCTGGGCAGAATTATACTTGTGATAGAGCATATGGGCGCTGACCGGACGAACACAGGATATTCGTATAATGCCGCAGGGGATTTGCTGAATATCTACGATCATGATGGAAACGAGACTGAAAATCATTATGACACGCTTGGCAGAAAAACTCAAATGATTGATCCGGATTTGGGAACCTGGAGCTACGAATATGATTTGAACGGAAACCTTAAAAAGCAGACGGATGCCAAAGGACAGATCATAAAATTCACATACGACTCCTTAAACAGGGTTGATGGGAAATCCGTTGGAAACAGCGGTTTTTATGTTTATCTATATGATCAGTCTCCAAATGGAAAAGGAAGATTAGCAGGTATATTGAAGGCAAATCTGAGGGCGAATGGAAAAATACTAATAGATGTTAAACACACGTATGAATACGATCAAATGGGAAGAAAGACGAAAGTGACAAAAAACATCCGGAGCAACCCCTACGTCACCTCATATGTCTACGATTTCTCCGGGAAACTCACGTCAATGACGTATCCTGGTGGTTATACGGTTGTGTACTGCCATGTTTATGGTTCCGGTCTTATCAGCGCTGTGGTTGGGCGATGGGGGACTGGGTCTTCAGACAGCGTCACGCATGCACGTTTTTACCAATATACGCCGGACGGAAAACCGGGCCTCATTTCTTATAACAACGGCATATTCACCAAATATGAGTACAATCCATTGTCCACGAGACTGACACGCATCACCACATCAAGAGGCAGGGGAGCCACGAGTGTCCGCCTAGAAGACCCTCACTATGAACTCAGGCAGGACAAGTCGTACACCTACACTCCTGCTGGAGACATATCTTCTATACAAGATCATTTGGCCGGCGTCACATACACGTATTCTTATGATGATCTCCACAGGCTTGTTCAAGAAACCAAAACCAATAACGGCGGTGATGACTCTGGCGTCAGCCTGACTTACAATGACATAGGAAATATATTGAGAAAAACGGTCGGGACGAATCAGTTTGCTTATTCATATGACGCCGCCCACAGCCATGCTGTGGGATCGATCACTTTGAACGGCGGAACGACATATACTTTTCAATATGATCAAAATGGAAATATGAATTTCGGATGGGATTTTACCAATCCCGCTCAAGTAGCCCGAAGAACAATATCTTATAATGAGGAAAACATGCCCGCCGGAATCGCCAGGTGTGTCAATGACGCGACGACAGACACCACCTTTGAATACGACGGCGAGGGAAAGCGTGTGAAAAAAGCCGTCACCGGGGGAAGCACGGTCTTGTACATCAATGAAAATTACGAGATTAACGATGGAAGCCCGGTGAAATATATTTTCGCGGGCAACCTGCGCATCGCCAAAATCGTACCAAGCACAACAACCGGAGGAACCGTCCATTATTTTCATAAAGACCATCTTGGCAGTTCGTCGGTTACCACAGACGGGAGGTTTCTTGGCATGCCCCCTGCTAACAGGGCTCAAGCGGTCGAGACATCGGAGTATATGCCTTTTGGCTCAATGAGGGCCCATACCGGCTCGGTTGTGTCGGACTACAAATTCACCGATCAGGAGCTGGACACCTCCACCGGGCTTTACAATTATGACGCAAGGTTGTATGATCCGGTCATCGGGCGATTTGTCACCCCGGACACCATCGTGCCGGACGTGTATAATCCCCAGTCATTGAACCGGTATTCCTACTGCCTGAACAATCCTTTGATATACACGGATCCGGATGGGCATGTGGGTGTCGCCGGGGCGATCTTCGGCGGATTTGTCGGCGCGGTCACGGGTTTCACTACCGGGATGATGACCACCGATGGCAATATGAAGGCCGCTGTTGTGGGCGGCATTGTCGGCGGGGTTGTAGGAGTTGCGCTTGGGTTTGTCAGTCCTGGCACAAGCAGTTTAGGCGCGGCCACAGCCGCCCGGGCTACGCTGGCAGCGACGATTGATTCAGCGGCTACAGGGGCTGCTTCCGGGGCGGCCGGAGGCGCCGCCGCTGGCATACTTGAAGCTCAGGAAAAAGGCGAAAGCGTGACGAAAGGCGCGGTAAAAGGGGCCTGGGAGGGAGCGAAGAGTGGCGCGGTGACTGGACCGATAGCCGCCGTTCCTGGAGCCATGGTGACAAAAATGGCGGGTCCAGCAACCAAGTTCGCCGGAACCGCTGAAAAAGCTTTGGGCGCGACCACAAGTTTTAAGGCCAGCGTCCTTGGGAAATTAGGGGAGTTATTTGGCAGGTCGAAAAAATCCAAAGCCCGTCATGGCATGGGGCGCGAGGAAAAAAGCGGCCCGGCCGGGGCCCAAAGCGCCTCCCCGCAAAGCCAGGCCGGGGGCAAAGGAGGAGGGGATGGCAAGACTTCTCCCGGCAACCAGAAGAGTGATGATAGCGATATGGGCGATATAGGCCCTTGAGGGTAGCGGCATGATTGCGAGGCCTTTCCCGCCCGTGCCCGGACGTGTGCGGGAAGGGCGGGAAATGTAGCTCTGAAAGCGGAAAGGAGGGATAAGATTGATGGATCAATCATACGTTGAGAACGAAGAGAAACGCATTGTGGTGAACAACGGGAAATTCGGTTTTTATGTAATCAGATATGTGGGCCAAATTTTAGGGCTGTCTTTCATTGGCATCGGGCTTTGGTATGCTCACGATGACGGTTTTGGCCCGGCATTTCGAGTATCATTAATGGCTCTTTTTCCGATTTTTTTGTCTATTTATTTGATGATAGTGATAGGCTTCCGAAACTTTGCGTATAAGGCGGAAATCGATCCTGAAAAAAAAGAGATTGTTTTTTATATGTGCAGAAAAGAAGATATGATTGCAAAAACTCAAAATATCAATTCCATGATTAGGAATCTTTATTTGACCTTTAATCTGGACGGGAAAAAGATCGTCTTCCCGGACCAGGGAAACCTGGAGTTTTTAAAGGCCCTCAACGACATGAAACCCATCACCTGGAAATTTTTAGCCGGAATCATCAAAAAAGACCTTGAGGCCATGGACTGACGCCGGCCGGCTTTAAAAAAATCGATTTTTCACGCGCCCGCAACATCTTTCCACCCCGGTAGGCGGGGCCGCATCAAGGTTTCAACCAGAATTCAAACACGGAAAGAAGCATTTATGGCAAGGTTGGCGACGATACTGATCATATTGTTAATGGCCTCCTGGGCCCATGCGTATGATGGCGAACCCAAGGAACAGGTGGCCGCGTTTTTCAAAGACTATTCGGCCGGAAAACAAGCGGTGGCGATTGACAAACTTTATTCCAAAAATCCGCTGTCGGGCCAAAGGGCCGAGCAGCTCACCCTTATGAAACAGCGCGCAGGCTCAGTCCAGGCGCTTTACGGTTCATTTCTCGGAACTGAAAATATACACACAGAGGCGCTTTCCCCGTCTTTGGTAAGAATTGTCGAACTCGCCCGGCATGAGCGTCATCCTGTTTTGTGGGAGTTTTATTTTTACAAATCAAAAAACCAATGGTTTGCGGCCCAGGTGATGTTTGAGGATCAGTTTCAGGTGGCCGGCGCGAAGAAATAGCGATTGCGCGTATACTGAAGACATGTGAGGAGCGTTTCGCCATGACCGCAAAAAAAGCCGCCCCCAAACCGCCCTATGCCATTGAAGATCCCGGCTCTGTGAAGGCCGGGATTCTCGATCCCATCGACTACGCCTACAGCGGGAAAAGAGACATCGATATCGTGATTCGCCAGCCCGAGTTCACATCGGTCTGCCCCATGACGGGTCTTCCGGATTACGCGACCATTTCCGTGCGGTACACGCCGGATCAAAAAATCATCGAGTTGAAATCCCTGAAGTATTACCTGCTTCAGTACCGGAACGTGGGGATTTTTTATGAGCATGTGGTCAACCGGATACTGGACGATTTGTGTGAAAGGATCAAACCCAAAAGAATGGAAGTGACGGGGGAATTCACCGCCCGGGGGGGGATCGACGCCCGGGTGTCGGCGGCCTATCCGGCGTCGGAAGGCGGCTGAGGGCCGGGGCGGCGCTCTTCTAAAAAACCCCGGTAGGACTCTATCCGCTCCCCGGCCTCTTTTTGGCTGGACACCTGTTTGACCGATTCTCTGAACCGGGAGCTGTGGGGAAGCCCCTTGACAAACCAGGGAAGACGGCTTCGCATCATGCGGCAGGCGTTTTTTTCCCCGAAAAGCGCCACGCAGCCCTCCAGGAACCGTTTCATGACGCGGAACCGCTCGGACAAAGACGGCTCCTTTGTTTCGTCCCCCTTTAAAAGGGCGGCGGCCTGGGAAAAAATCCAGGGATTTCCGATGGCCGCCCTTCCGATCATCACGGCGTCGCACCCGGTTTCGGCCATCATCCTCAAGACATCCCCGGGGCGGGTCACGTCGCCGTTTCCCGTCACCGGAATGGACACGGCCCTCTTGACGGCGGCGATCACGGACCAGTCGGCGGTTCCGGAAAAGCCCTGCCGGGCGGTCCTGGGATGAACCGCGATGGCGTCCACGCCCTGGTCTTCGGCGATCTCGGCGATTTTCAGGGCGTCCTCCCCCGAGGGGTCCCACCCGCTCCGAATTTTGATGGTCAAAGGGATTTGAATGGCCTTTCGAACGGCTTTGATCAGCGTCTCGGCGTTTCGGGGGGATTTCATCAGGGCCGAGCCTGAGCCGCTTTTCAGGATTTTTCTCACCGAGCACCCGAAGTTGATGTCCAGAATATCGGCGCCCGCCTCCTCCACCATCCGGGCCGCCTCGGCCATGACCGGCGGCTCGGAGCCGAAAATCTGGACGGAAAGGGGCCTTTCCTTAGGATCGCTTTCCAGCATCTTACGGGTTTTGGCCGAGCCCCGGACCAGGCCGTTGGCGCTGATCATTTCCGAGCACACCAGGGCGCAGCCCTCTTCCTTTGCCAGGAAGCGAAAGGCAAGATGGGTGATGCCGGCCAGGGGGGCCAGAACCAGGGGATTTTCAAGCGTCACGGAACCGATTTTCATTGAAAACGGCCTCCATTTTTCCTCCCCGGATTTTTCCCGGGGGTTTCGGGGAGACGGGCCGATTGGGGATTGGCGTAGCAGAACAGGCAGTCATGGGGGCAGGGGTGGAGATGGTAAACGCCCACATCCACCGAGACCATGCACCCGCATCCGGGCCGCTGGCCCCGGTCCCGGGAAGTGGAAAGGGGGCCGCCGAATTCCCGGATGAAAAAATCGTTGGGCACACAGGCGCTTTTTTGAATATTCGACTCGGCGGGCAGACCCTCCAGGACCGCCTTTTCGCAGCACAGGGAAAGCGCGATTCCCATGGGCGCCAAAAGATTCTCCATGCGAAGGGCGGTTTCGATCTTTCGGGAAAGAGGCGGGTCGAAAAAACCAAAGCCGCTTTGGGCGGGGATTCTTCGGCTGATTTTGGGATAATGGTCCATGAAGCTGGTCACGCACGAGGCGACGCCCCCCCGGGCCGCCGTTTCGGCGATGACGGGAAAGTCGGCCAGATTGTGCCGGGATTTCCCGCTCGTTCGGTAAAAGCACACCGGATCAAAGCGCCAGTTGACGTTTTGGGCGCCGAACCGCTCCGACAGGGCCTTCATCTGCTCCAGACGGTCCTCAAGGGGCGGAACGCGGGGCTCCAGGAGACGGTCCTTTGAGTTGAGGGTAAAGTGGAAATAAAGGTGAAAGCCTTTTTTAAGCAGAGTCTCCCCGCGCTTTTCCTTTAAAAAGGGGCCGAAATTTTTGGACCAGAACACGATGGCCCCCACTTGATCGGGGCCGGCCGGGACAACGGAGGTTTTCCGGCTGTAGGGATTGACGGTCTCAAAAAAACCCCTGTTGACAATCCGGTCCATGAGCCATTCCATGTAAAAGGCCGGAATGTCGGTCCTGCGGGACGCCGAAATCGTGATTTTCCCGGCTCGCGTCATGGGTTTTTTTTCGGCCTTCTTTCGGACAAAGAGATCATCTTTCCCGACGCCGGGGGCGTTTTCGCCTCTTCCTTTTCCTCATCCCGGCGGGGCTTTTCAATGGAGGGGGGTATTTTTTCCATGCGGATCCGGTTCCCGTCCATGGTGAATTCCTCCCCGTTGATCTGCGCGTCCCGAAGAAGCCAGACCATCGTCTGAAGGGGAACCTGGAGAAACAGCAGCGTCACATGGTACCAGCCGGGCTTTGGGTCCGGGTCAATCTGGTCGACGCGGGCGAAAACCGTGGGAACATCTTTGAAATAAATCAGGACCAGGTCATTTTTCTGAGTCATAAAGCCCCCTTTTTTAAAAGCCCCCGGATCTGATCCGCCATGCCGGGGCTCGCCTCCCGTCTTTTGGGGCTCAGCGCCCGGCCTTCGGACCACTCGAAGTCCGTGAGGAAAAACGCCTCCTCGATGAGACGCTCGTCTCCCGAGCCGTAACGGGTCCGGGGGTAATGCTCCACCCACAGCATGCGCTGGGGGTCCAGACCGAAATCCCGGACCACGGATGTGGCGATATGGCCGACGCAGCTTCGTATGGACACTTCCCCAAAAGAGGGCGACGTTTTGGGGACGTCCCGGACGATGGCCAGAATGGGTTTTAAAAACATCAGATTGTCTTTCTTTTTCTCACCGGCGAAATCAAATATCCAGAGCATGCAGCTTCCGCTTGCCAGACGAAGCTTGCCGCCCCAGCCGTCCCAGTTATACACGCCCTCGTATCGTTTCATTTTTTAAAAATCCTCAAAATTGATAAACTCGTAAAAAAGCTTGGGATGGCTAAGTTAAAAATTCCATGTGCTAAAATTTAAGCCACAAGGCGTGGCGCTTATTTTTAATTGAGGCAATACATGTAGTATGCCTCGATTAAAAATAAGCGCTGCGACGCATTTTTTTTACGACGCCATCAAAACTCAATGGTTTCCCCCGGCATGGGGGCCTGGGCCTCGAACCCCTCGTTCCTGAGGGTCTCGGCGAAGGACAGGGACTGATCGTTTTCGCCGTGCACCACGGCGATTTTTTTGACGTTGAGATTGGATTCTTTTAAAAACCGCAGCATCTCGTTTTTGTCGGCGTGGGCGCTGAACCCCCCGATGGAAAACACATCGGCCTTGAGCGGATACGTTTTGTTGAAAAATTTCACCAGGGGCGCCGGGCCCTTTTTCCCGGATTCCATGCGCTGGGCCCCCAGCTCCTGAATTTTTCGGCCAAAGGTGTTTTGGGCCATGTAGCCCACGATCAGGATGGCGTTTTTCGGGTTGTGAATTTTGTAACGCAGATGGTGAAGAATGCGCCCGGCCTCGCACATTCCCGAAGCGGACAGCACAATGTGAGGCGTTTCGTCACGCATCAGCGCCATGGATTCCTCCACGGATTCGACAAACTTGACCTGGCTGAAAAAAAACGGGTTCAGGCCCTTTTCCAGAAAAGTCTCATGGGTTTCCCGGTCATAGCTTTCGGGATGCTCGCCGAAGACCCGGGTGATGTGGGTGGCCAGGGGGCTGTCCACATACACCGGGAGTCGGGGGGCGCCGCCCTCATTGTAAAGCTCATGCAGGACATAAAGCAGTTCCTGGGTCCGCCCGTAGGCGAAGGAGGGGATGAGAATGGTCCCCCCCCTTTCCGCGACACGGCTGATGATTTCACCGAGCCGGGGCTTTAAGTCCGCCACCGGGCCGTGAAGGCGGTCGCCGTAGGTGCTTTCCATGATCATCAGATCAATGTCCCGGTCCTCGTCTTCAAAAACCAGGGTGGGGTCGTTGATGATGGGCTTGTCGAAACGGCCGATGTCCCCGGTGTATAAAAGGGTCCGCGCTTTGCCGTTTTCCGAGGCCCGGACCACGCTGAAGGCGGAGCCGAGTATATGCCCGGCGTCATAAAACCGGCAGGTCATGTGGTCCCCTATTTTCACGGGGACCTGGTAGGGATAGCCGTCAAAATGCTCAAGGGCGCCCAGGGCCTCGTCGGTGGTGTAGATGGGGCGGACCACCTCGATGCGGCGCTCTTTCATCAGCCGGGACACCAGCGCCATGTCGGGCCTGCGGGAGCCTTTTTTGAGCATTTCCCGAATCTTTTTTTCCTCGCTTTTTTTGGATTTTCCGTTTCCGGAAGCCTGTTTCATACCGGAAAGGGATTTTCGCAGGGTTTTGTAATTCAGGTAGGCGGCGTCCGATTCCTGAATGTGGGCGGAGTCCGGGAGAAGATACTCGCAGGCCGCCACAGTGGGACGGGTGCAGACCACCCGCCCGCTGAATTTTCCCCCCTTGGTCAGCATGGGGATCCGCCCCGAATGATCGATGTGGGCGTGGGAAAGGACCACGGCCGAGAGAATGGACGGGTCAAAGGGCAGCGTCCTGTTTTTATGCTCGCATTCTTTCCGGCGGCCCTGGAAAATGCCGCAGTCAAACAGAATCCGGTCCCCGCCCGCGGAGAACAGGTGCATGGATCCTGTGACTTCCCGGGCCGCCCCGTAAAACGTCACATGCATGTTATGATTCCTTTCTTATTTTAAATTCCTGTCTGTGTTTTGGGTATCACTTTAAGGCAGCCGATACTTCCCCACACGGTCGTTATGCAGGCTGCCCAGGTAGAGAAAACCGTTATGCTCCACGGCGGAGGTGATGGCCTTGAGCCGGTCTCCCCCGGGGTCGTGCAGGCTTCGGACGATGTTTCCTTTCTCATCCAGGGCCAGGACCAGGCCATAGGGCTCTGGCCTGGGCCACAGCGCCCGGGGCAGTTTGCTCATCTGGGCCTTTAAAAAAGGAAACCGGTGGAGCCGGTCCGCCAGTTTGTTTCGAACTGTGAAAACGGCCACCCAGAACGCCTGGGTCTCGCCGGCTGAAATGTTGTCCGGAAAGCCGGGAAGATTGTCGATGAAGATATCGCTTTTTCCCGCCCGGGGCCCTTTGAGCCAGTAACGGACAATGCGGTAGCGGTAGGTCTCGTTGACCAGAACAAAATCCTCCCCGGGGGAAAGCGCCACCCCGTTGGCGAAATACAGGTCCCGCAAAAGAACCCGGGTTTGGCCCGAGGCCGGGTCCCAGGCCAAAAAACGACCCCGGGGCCTCGCCTCCAGGAGGTCGAGCATGTACTGACTCTGGTTGTGTTTAAAGCTGGCGTCCGTGAAATAGATGGTCCCGTCCCGGGCGATGTCCAGGGCGTCCGTGAACAAAAAGGGAACCCCTTCGGCCGACGTGGAAAGGACCCGGACGGCGCCTTTGGGGTCGATGGACAAAAGCCCCTTGTAGGCGTCGCAGACAATCAGGCTTCCATGACGGTCGAATCGCATCCCCAAAGGACGCCCGCCGGTCTCGACAAAGGTCTCCACGGTCCCGTCTGTCAGAATCCGAACGATTTTGCCGTCCTGGGTCCCGCCGTAAACGCGGCCCAGGCGGTCCACCGCCGTTTCCTCCGGCCCATCGACTTTGCCCCGGGCCAGAAGCGCGGCGTTTCTCAAAAGCGTGTTGGGAGAAAGCGGGCCCGTCATCTCTTTCGGCTTCGGGGGGGACCAGAAGGCCGGATCAATGGGGGCCGGGTAAAGAAGAAAAAGGGCGATGGAGACGACCGCCGCGACGGCGGCCCCGAGGATGATTTTTTTCATGGCGAAACCTCCTTATGTGTCTCCCTTTCAGGATAAGCCATTTCCCGGTATTTGTCAAACGCGGGCTTTGAGGATTTTTTTAGATTTTTGGGTTTTATTTTTTGACCTTTATGTGATACTTGGCAGGCATGGCCATTCAAATATGGAAAAAAAAACGCCGGGGCGCCCGGTTTTTTAAAGGCCCGGCCGGGCTGTCGGCCCTCATGGCCGGCCTTGAAAAGGACCTGTCGGCGTGCATGAGATGCGGCGTGTGCCAGTCCGCGTGCCCCCTTTTTCGCCAGACCCGCCGCGAGGCGGACGTGGCCCGGGGAAAACTGGCCCTTCTGGAAGGGCTCGCGGGCCATCTGTTCCGGGATTCCCGGGGCGTGGACGAAAGGCTGGACCGGTGCCTTCTGTGCGGGTCCTGCCAGGCCGTCTGCGCCGGGGGGGTCCATGTCCTGGCCATATTTCTCAAGGCCCGGGCCATTCTCGCGGGCTATCGCCGCCTGTCTTTTGTCAAAAAAATCATTTTCAGAACCATGCTGGCCCGGCCCGGGGTTTTTGACAAAATCACGGCGGCGGCGGCGAAATTCCAAGGGGTTTTTTTGACCGGCGAGGACCCTGAGACCGGATCGGTCTCTTTCAAAATTCCGCGCTCCCTTTCTTCCCAGGGCCGGCGGATTCCGCCCCCGGCCCGGACGCCTTTGCGCGACAGCCTTCCCGATTTAACACGAAATCCGGACAATCCCGGCCCCCGGGCCGTCTTTTTCACCGGATGCCTCATCGACAAAATATACCCCCGCGTGGGCCACGCCGCCATTCAGGCGCTTTTGAGCCGCGAGGCGGCGGTTCTGGTCCCGAAAAATCAGGGCTGCTGCGGAATCCCGGCCCTGGCCGCCGGGGAGATCGGGGTCTTCTCAGACCTTGTGGCCCACCATGTCCGCCTGTTTTCAAAACAGGAGTTTGACTTCCTGATCACCGCGTGCGCCACATGCGCCTTTGCCATTCAAAAACTCTGGCCGGCCATGTGGCCGGAAACGGACCCCGAATTCCGAAAACGTCTGGAGCGGCTTTCGGAAAAAACCCTGGACATCAGCCAGTTCCTGGTGAACGTGGCGGGCCTGGAGGCCCCCGCCGGGCAGGGGGGGGGGATCCGGAAAAAGGAAAGCGCCGGCCAAAAAATCGTCACCTATCATGATCCCTGCCACCTGGCCAAGTCCCTGGGCGTCCGCCGGGAGCCCCGGGAACTGCTCAGGGCCTGCCCGGGCTACGAGTTCAGGGAAATGGCGGCGCCGGACCAGTGCTGCGGCATGGGGGGCTCATTTAACCTGTCCCACTACGGCCTCTCGTCCCGGATCGGCGCCGAAAAGGCCGAACACATTGAGGCCGCCGAATGCCACGTGGCGGCCTCGGGCTGCCCCGCGTGCATGATCCAGATTTCAGACATGCTTTCCGGGAAAAAAGCCCCGGACGGAAGCCCCATCCGGGTCGCGCATCCTGTTGAGCTGTACGCCGAAGGGCTCAAGGATTGACCCTCCCGGGCCCAAAAACGATTTTTCCCGAAAAAAAACTTGAAGTTAAAAAGGCGATGGTTTAATAAAAGAAGGATTTCGGCGCCTCGCCTTTCGCCCGGCATTTAATAATCGCCCGAATGGCGCCTTAAAAACAGACAGCGCCGCAAAAATTTCACACACACGGATAAAAAAATGACCATTCGCATTTACAACACCCTGACCCGAAAAAAAGAGGTCTTCGAGCCCGTGGAGCCGGGCCGGGTGGGCATGTACGTCTGCGGCCCCACCGTGTACGATTCCTGCCACATCGGACACGCCCGGTCCGTGGTGGTTTTCGATGTCATCGCCCGCCACTTCAGGGAAAGGGGCTTTGAGGTGACCCACACCCGGAACTTCACCGACATCGACGACAAGATCATCAACCGGGCCCGGGAGATGGGCGTGGACTTTGCCGAGGTCTCGAACCGCTACATCGACGAGTTTTACCGGGACATGGACGCCTTGAACGTCATCCGGGCCGATTTTGAGCCCCGGGCCACGGAGCATATCGACTCTATCATCGAGATCATCGACATCCTGATGGGCCGGAACATGGCGTACCGGGCCGGGGGGGATGTGTTTTTCCATGTGGAGTCCTTTCCCGAATACGGCAGGCTGTCCGGCCGGAGGCTCGAGGACATGGAGGCCGGGGCCCGGGTGGATGTGGACGCAAGGAAAAAGAGCCCCTTTGATTTCGCGCTGTGGAAGTCCTCCAAGCCCGGGGAGCCCAGCTGGGAAAGCCCCTGGGGCCCCGGAAGACCGGGATGGCACATTGAGTGCTCGGCCATGAGCAAAAAAATCCTGGGAAAAACCTTTGACATTCACGGCGGGGGGATGGACCTGGTGTTTCCCCACCACGAGAACGAAAAGGCCCAGTCCGAGGGGGCCTTCGGCGGAACGTTCGCCAAATACTGGGTTCACAACGGCTTTGTGAACATCAACAGCGAAAAAATGTCCAAGTCCCTTGGAAACTTCACGGTCATCCGGGATGTCCTGGAAACCTGGCATCCCGACTGCGTCCGGCTTTTTTTGCTTTCAAACCATTACCGAAGCCCCATTGATTTCAGTGAAAAAGCCATGGAGGAGGCCGCCGCGGGTCTGGACAAAATCCGCCGCTCCCTTTTTCGCGCCGAAAAACAGGCGGCCGCGCCCTCCGGCGCCGGCGCCGGGAAAGGCGAAAAAGACGGCGGCCGCCCCTGGATGGATTTCGCCGAAGCCATGGACGATGATTTCAACACAGCCCGGGGCATCGGCGTTCTTTTCAACACGGTCCGGGACATGAACCGGGAAATGGACGGGGCCGCCGGCCGGATGAGGGGCGCCGTCGCCTCCAAAAGAAACGATATCCTGAGGATGTGCGGCGTGTTGGGGATACTGGCGGACCCCCCGGCGCAGTATTTCGCCGACATGAAGGCCCGGGTCTTGAAAGAAAAGGCCGTGGACAGCGCCCGGGTGGAAGAAATGATCCGGGCCCGGAGCCTGGCGCGAAAGGAAAAAAACTGGAAAGAGGCGGACCGCATCCGGGATGAGCTGGAAAAGATGGGCGTCGCCATTGAGGACCGGCCAGACGGGACCGCCTGGGAAATATCGGGCTGACGGATTTTTCATCTTTTGACGACATCGTAAAAAATCCGATCTACCGCGTTGCAGCGTTTTTTTGTTCGTTCGGCATACTACATGTATGGCCTCACTCTCAAAAAACCACTACGCCTTGTATATCGAATTTTTACGATGCCGTCTGATCCATTTTTTACGAGTTTATCATCTTTTATCAGTTGCAAAACAAAATCATATGGTGTAAAGGTAAAAAGTTGTGTAAAAAATATGAACGCCTTTAAAATAGTATCTGATTTCAGCCCGAAAGGAGATCAGCCCAAAGCCATAGAAGCCTTGAGCGCCGGTTTAAAGGCCGGGAAAAAGAGCCAGGTTCTTCTGGGGGTGACGGGTTCGGGAAAAACGTTCACCATGGCCGGCGTCATTGAAAAAATTCAAAAACCGGCCCTGGTGATGGCGCCGAATAAAACGCTCGCGGCCCAGCTGTATCATGAGTTCAAAACCCTTTTTCCGGAAAACAGGGTGGAGTATTTTGTCAGCTATTATGACTACTACCAGCCGGAAGCCTACATTCCCGCCACCGACACCTACATATGGAAAGATTCGTCCATCAATGAGATGATCGACAAAATGCGCCATTCGGCCACCCGCTCGGTTCTTTCCCGACGGGACGTGGTGGTGGTGGCCAGTGTTTCGTGTATTTACGGCATTGGCGCGCCGGAAGATTACCTGGGCATGCGCGTGAACGTTGAAAACGCCTCAGAGATGAGCCGGGAGCGTCTCATGGCGGACCTTGTGTCCATGCAGTACGAGCGAAACGACATTGATTTCCATCGCGGGGTCTTCCGGGTCCGGGGAGACCGCGTGGAAATATTTCCGGCCTATGAGGAAGACCGGGCCATCCGAATTGAATTTTTCGGGGATGAGATCGAGGGCGTCTCCGAAATCGATCCCCTGAGGGGGACGGTGACGCAAAAAATGGACCAGGCGGTCATTTTTCCGGCCAGCCATTATGTGACGCCCAAAGGGACCCTGGACCGGGCCGTCAGGACCATCGTGGCGGAGTTGAAAGAAAGAATCGACCGATTCAGGGTCGAAAACAGGCTCATTGAGGCCCAGCGCGTCGAGGAGAGGGTGCGTTTCGACCTGGAGATGATGCTTGAGATCGGTTATTGCAGCGGCATTGAAAACTATTCCCGGCACCTGACGGGCCGGAAGGAGGGGGAGCCGCCGCCCACGTTGCTGGATTATTTTCCCGATGATTTCGTGACATTCATCGATGAGAGCCACATCGCCGTTCCCCAGTTGAGGGGCATGCACGCCGGGGACCGCTCCAGGAAAAAGACCCTGGTCCGACACGGCTTTCGTCTTCCGTCGGCCCTGGACAACCGGCCCCTGAAATTTGAGGAGACCCGACAGCGAACGCCCCGGGTGGTCTATGTGTCGGCCACCCCCGGGCCCTATGAAATGGAGGACGGGAAAGACGCGGTCGTTGATCTCATCGTAAGGCCCACCGGGCTTTTGGATCCCCGGATGGAAGTCCGGCCCGCGAAAAACCAGGTGGATGATCTTTTCGGGGAAATCCAAAAAAGGGCGGAGCGGAACGAGCGGACCCTGACCGCCACCCTGACCAAGAAAATGGCGGAGGATCTCAGCGAATATTACTCGGAGCTGGGCGTCCGAACAAGATATCTCCACTCGGATATCGGCGCCCTGGAGCGGATGGATATCATCCGGGATTTAAGAATGGGAAAATTCGACACGCTCATCGGGATCAATCTGCTTCGGGAGGGCCTGGATATTCCCGAGGTGTCCCTGGTGGCGGTTCTGGACGCGGACCGGGAGGGTTTTCTCCGGGACGCCCGCTCGTTGATCCAGACCGGCGGACGGGCCTCCCGGAACGTTAATGGCAGGGTGATTTTATACGCGGACTCCGTCACCCGCTCCATGAGAACCGCCATGGATGAAACCGGACGCCGCCGGGCCATCCAGAGGGAGCACAACCGGAAACACGGCGTGACCCCCATGGGGATCTCCAAGAAAATTTCCCCGATCTTCGATTACCATGAGGCCGGCGGGGAAGAGGCCGGCGCCGTGGCGGAAGGGGACGCTTTCGGCGACGTTCCGGGCGACGTTGAAAAAATTTTGTCGGACCTGGAAAAGGAGATGCGCGCGGCCGCCAAAGCGCTGGATTTTGAAACAGCCGCCCGACTCAGGGACCAGGCCAAAGCCCTTGAAAAGAGCCATTCCCAGGGATTTTGACACGGTTTCCGACGGCGTCGCCGCATTCCGGGGATGAATTATTTCTTTTAAAACAAATAAAAATCTGTTATGAAGCCCAAAGACACGGGGGCGCGATATTTTTAAAATGATTAACTTTCTTGATGAGGAGAGATTATAAATGGCAGACAAAAAATATTTTCCCGGCATATTTGTCATGATATCCTTGATTATATTGATATTGGCGGGATGCGAGGGCGCCTCTCTTCCCGAGGATGAAATTTTCGCGGGGGATTCGACGCCGCCGCCGGGCATTCCGGTTTTGGCCTCTGTGGCAAAATCCCCTATCGGGAACATCGAATTCGCCCCGGTCGGTTATGACGGCGTGAGGGTCCTGGACACCCATCTTCTGGGATACGCGTGGGGGGAATCCGTGGGGTGGATCAAATTCGGGTCCACGAACTGCTCGGCCCGGGCTGAGGATCAGCGTCCCTATTATGACGACAATCAGAATTTCAACGCCGCCTGCTGGGGAGTGAACCGGGCAGAGCCCGACGCCCAGGGAAATTCGGATTTAAGCGGCTATGCCTGGAACCACGCCGTCGGCTGGATCAATTTCAGCCCCCAGGGCTACCCGGCGGTCACCATTGATGAAAACGGGAATCTGGCGGGCGACGCGTGGGGCCAGAATGTGGGCTGGATTCGGTTCCAGTGATCCGGTTGCGGGCGCCCCGATATTTTAACCCGGGGAATGATCAAACCAGGGATTGAAAAAAAACTTGAAAAAAGACGGGATTTAAATTAAATACAGCATTTATATCAGGCCTTTGAAAAAACGCAGGCCCATCGTTTGCCATGCCCGGGCGGTCCAGAAGGGCCGGCGCCATATTTCAACAGCAAAAGGGGAGAGGTTATGAACATCAAAATCGTGAAAGCCATGACAGGAATTCTGGGAGCGCTCTTTATCGTTTCGCCCGTGTTCGCGGGGGATGTGCAGCCCACAGCGGCTCCGGGCGCCCATTCGACATACAGCCTTGAGGATATCTATAACCGGTTGGACAACGGGGCCCCGGGATCCCAAAAAACCGTCAACGACCAGGACTATGGCCCTGCCACCGGGGGCAAGACCATCAATGAGGTGATGGGAGCGGCCCCGGTCCTGGAAAATCCGGATACCGCCGCCGCGGAGCCGGGCGACGTGGCGTCCGGGAAATATTTCTGGGGGTTGAAAACCGGCTCCTGGGGAAGACTGAAGGGCACGGCGATGACCGGCGTCCAGGCCACCGGATGGGCCAACGAATGTTTTCAAAAAACCGACCCCCTGGATATCACGGCCAGCGCCGAGCATGTAAGGGTGGAATGCAATGACCTGGGAGGGCCGAACGGCGTTCATGTCGGGCAGGACGGGCAATTGCAGAAAGGCTCCAGGTATCCGGCGGGGACTTCGCCCCGTTTTATCATCAAGACGCGGACCGGGGACAACACTCTGACCCGGGGAATCGTCATTGACGACCTCACGGGCCTGGTCTGGACCCGCCAGGTCAACTGCCGTATCCGGGCGCTGTCCTCCTACACCGGGGTGTCGGGAGACATTAAATGGGAGCACGCCCTGGAGGCGGCCCGGTACGTGGCGCAGGGGGAATGCGGCGGGGCTTTAATGGACGGCTCGGCCGCCGACGACTGGCGGGTGCCCAACATCCGGGAGCTTCTCACCCTGGTGGATTTCAGCGGAAACGACGCAACCACGGCCTATTACACCAACCCGGACCCGGACGGCAGCCCGGACAAACTCCCCCTGGCCCAATGCCAATCCGGCGTCAGCAACCGGCCCGGCGACACCCCTCCCTCGGGGCGGACCACATGTCAAGAGATCAGGGAAGCCACTCAGCTTCTGGGCATATACCCGTTTTTAAACATCGGGTCCGCCACCAAGCTCTGGTCCTCCACCACCACCGCCCAGAACCCCAACTCGGCATGGCAGGTGAGCCTGGACATGGGGGCCACTGTTCTGACTGTGGAGAATAAGAACCGTTACAGCTCCTATATTTTTGTCCGGGATAAAATAGCCGCGGATGACCAGTAAAAACCCGTCCCGGGCCCGCCCCCCAAATCGGGCCCGGGCGTTTTAAATGGAACGCGCCGACCATCTCCGGGCTCATGGCCTGATCCCGGAGACGCATAAAAGAAGGCCGGTTCTGAAATGAACGGAGGCCTTTTCCCCTGAAAAAGAATTGCTGACGCCCCGGGTTTTCCCGAATTCCAGGGCGCTGTTTTCAAGGGGATATTCCAGCCCTGTGGATGTGATTCCCCGGACGTGTCCGCATATGGGGATCAAAGAAATCATCTCTCCCTTTTTCCCGGAAAACAGGTGGGTCCGGTTTTCCTTAAGAACCCGGATCTCCTGATTTCCGTCAATGAGCCGAATATCCATGTTGTCAAAATCCGGAATGGCCCCGATCAGCGCGTTGGCCAGGGTCATGTCCCACCGCCTTCCCAGCGCCCCGAATACCAGGGCCTTTTCGGCCCCTCTTTCCATGGCGAGCCGTATGGCCAGCTCCAGGTCGGTTTCATCCTTGCGTGGGGAATGCCGGATCATCTCCGCTCCGGATGCCTGGCCCGCGACGTCTTCGGGAAACGAATCCAGGTCTCCGATCACCGCCGCCGGCGAGACGCCCAGGGCGATCATGTGGCGGATTCCGCCGTCGGCGGCGATCAGATAATCCCCGGGCAAAAGGCGGCTTTGGACGCCGGAGAAATCCTTAAGCGGGCCATTGGCAAAAATAACCGCTCGCATGTCAACCCCCGGGGTTTAAATTTTCTTTGATGTCTTTTTTAATCCGGGCGCCGATGCCGTCGAAAAGCGCCTTCTTTCTTTTTTCGCCTTCCAGCCTGATTTTTTCTATTTTTTTTGAGCGCCCGCGCCGGGCGTCCATGAACTTTTTGATTTCTTTGTCCATGTCGTCCAGGGGATCATCCCGGGGGATCTCTTCAATATTCAGGTGGCGGTCGATGACAAAACGGTTTTCATAGCCCCCGGAAATTTTTTTAATGATTTCCATATCCGCCAGTTTGCGGGCGATGAAATGCCCCCGCTCCGGTGAGATGGACAGCATGGCGCATATGTCGTCCAGCGCCGGGGTTTTTTTGCTTTGATGCTCAAGAATCCGAATGGCCGCCACAAACAAATGGGCCTGGCCGTGCATGGAACGATTTTTCATAGGGCCTCCTTGGCGAAAAACAATAAAAATGAGATTTTTGACCCGGGCGTGTCTTGACATCACAGATGAATCAGAGTATCATTTGCGTTTTAAAAGTCAACCCCGCAACATCTTTATGAACCAGAATGTTTGACCGGAGAATTTCATGACAATCATAGCGGATGTGACAGCCAGACAGATATTCGATTCCAGGGGAAACCCCACTGTGGAAGTGGAGGTGGAAACCTCCTGCGGAGCGTTTGGAAGGGCGTCGGTTCCCTCCGGCGCCTCCACCGGAACCCGGGAAGCGCTGGAGCTTCGGGACACCGACTCGCCGCGCTTTTTGGGAAAAGGAGTGATGATGGCCGTTGAAAACGTCAATGGCCGGATCGCCGAAATAGCGGTGGGGATGGACGCCGCCGACCAGGCCGGAATAGACGGGGCCATGCTGGAGCTGGACGGAACCCCCAACAAGTCCGTTCTGGGCGCCAACGCCATTCTGGGCGTTTCCATGGCCGTGGCGCGGGCCGCCGCCGCGGCATATGGCATGCCCCTTTACAAATACCTTGGGGGAATCAACGCCCGCCTTCTTCCCATGCCCATGATGAATGTGATCAACGGCGGGGCCCACGCCGGCAACAACCTGGACATCCAGGAGTTCATGATCGTTCCGGTCGGGGCCAAACGGTTTTCCGACGCCCTTCGCATGGGGGCCGAGACCTTTCACAGCCTGAAAAAAATACTGACAAAGAAAAATCTGAACACGGCGGTGGGCGACGAAGGGGGATTCGCGCCTGATCTGGAAAGCAACGAGGCGGCCATTTCGCTGATTCTGGAAGCCGTCCGCATGGCGGGCTGCGAGCCGGGAAAAGACATCGCCATCGCCATGGACGCCGCGGCGAGCGAATTCTGCCAGGACCGAAAATACGTCCTGAAATCTGAAAACCGATCCCTGTCTTCAGAGGAGATGATTGATTATTACAAAGGGCTCATCGACCGATACCCGGTTCTGTCCATTGAGGACGGCCTCGCCGAAGGAGACTGGGCCGGATGGGAGTCCATGACCGAGCGTCTGGGGGGGATCATTCAGATCGTGGGAGACGACCTGTTTGTGACGAATCCGGAGATTTTAAGCAAGGGGATCGAAAGGGGCGCGGCCAATTCCATCCTGGTCAAACTCAACCAGATCGGAACCGTGACCGAGACCCTCGACGCCGTGAAAATGGCGTCAAGGGCCGGATACACCACGGTGATCTCTCACCGGTCCGGCGAGACCGAGGACACGTTCATCGCGGATCTGGCGGTGGGCCTCAACGCCGGGCAGATTAAAACCGGCTCCATGTCCCGAACGGACCGCATGGCCAAATACAACCAGCTGATCAGGATCGAAGAAGAGCTTGGCGACCAGGCCGAGTTTCTGCCTTTTTGACAGACAGTCCAAACCAGGAGGGGCGCCGCGTCGGAATGGAAAAACAAACCAAATTTATCTTTGTGACCGGGGGGGTTTTGTCATCCCTCGGCAAGGGGCTGGCCTCGGCCTCCATCGGGGCGCTTCTTGAAAGCCGGGGACTGACCGTCACCATCCAGAAACTGGACCCGTACATCAATGTGGACCCCGGCACCATGAACCCCTTCCAGCATGGAGAGGTGTTTGTGACGGATGACGGGGCCGAGACCGACCTGGACCTGGGGCATTACGAACGATTCACCCATGCCCGGTTGGGCCGGCACAGCAACTTCACCACCGGCAAAATATACAACTCCGTCATCACCAAAGAGAGGCGCGGGGTGTACCTGGGAGGAACGGTCCAGGTGATCCCCCATATCACCGATGAAATTAAAAAAAGCATTCACTCGGCCGCCGACGGCGTGGACGTGGTGATTGTGGAGATCGGCGGAACCATCGGGGACATCGAAAGCCTGCCCTTCATTGAAGCCATTCGCCAGTTCAAAGCCGATGTGGGGAAAAACCATGTGCTCTACATCCACCTGACCCTGGTCCCTTTCATCAAGACGGCCGGGGAAGTCAAAACCAAACCCACCCAGCACAGCGTCAAAGAGCTTCGCGGCATCGGCATTCAGCCGGATATCCTTCTTTGCCGAACAGACCGGTATCTTTCCCCGGATATCAAATCCAAAATCGCCCTTTTCTGCAATGTGAGTGAAGACGCGGTCATCACCGCCAAGGACGTGGATTTCATCTATGAGGTGCCTCTTGTGTTCCATAAAGAGGGGCTGGACGAAAAAATTGTCGAAACACTGGGCATTGACGACTCTCCGCCTCCGGACCTGGACGAATGGCAAAAAATCGCGGACGATTTCAGGACGCCCAAGCCCTCGACTTCCATCGCCGTGGTGGGAAAATACACGAATTTTACGGAATCGTACAAAAGCCTGAACGAAGCCCTGACGCACGGAGGATTTGAAAACAACCGCCGCGTGGAGCTGATCTTTGTGGATTCCGAGGCCCTCACCCCTGGAAACTGCGGGGACATTCTCCAGGACGCCGACGGAGTGCTGGTGCCGGGGGGCTTCGGCTCCAGGGGAATCGAGGGCAAAATACTCGCGGCCCGTTATGCCCGGGAAAACGAAATCCCCTATTTTGGAATATGCCTGGGTATGCATGTGGCGGTGATCGAGTTCGCCCGAAACGTCCTGGGGCTCAAAGAGGCCCACAGCTCGGAGTTCGACCCCCAAACGCCCTATCCCGTCATCTTTTTGATGAAAGAATGGTATGACCCCAAGGAGGGAGAAATTCAAAAAAGAACCGGGGATTCGGACAAGGGCGGAACCATGCGGCTGGGCGCTTACCCGTGCCGGCTGCGTCCGGGCTCCCTGTCCCACCGGGCCTACGGGGTGGAAAATATCTCCGAGCGGCATCGCCACCGTTACGAATTCAACAACGCGTTCAAGGATCGGCTTAAGGGAAAGGGCATGGTGTTCAGCGGGGAATCGCCCAGGGGAGACCTGGTTGAAATCGTGGAGATCGAGGGCCATCCCTGGTTTCTCGGGTGCCAGTTTCACCCGGAATTCAAATCCCGCCCCCGAAAACCCCATCCGCTGTTCCGGGAATTTATCAAAGCCTCCCGGCGTCGGCCGGCTTCATAAAAAAACGCCGCCCCCTGTGTCTCTTGCGACGCCGCCCAAACGACTTTTTACGGATTTATCATGATTGAGGACAACGACAAAAAATATTTCCGGGCGGCCGTGATATGGATCCTTTGCTGCGCGGTCTTCCGTTTTTTTTACTCCCAGACCTTTCCCCTTGCCCCGGACGAGGCCAACTACTGGCAGTGGAGCCGCCACCTGGCCATGGGATACCATGACCAGGCGCCTCTCCTGGCCTGGGCCATCAAGTGCGGGACCCTGCTTCTGGGCCACTCTGAAATGGGGGTGAGGCTCCCTTCCGTTTTGTCCATGCTGGCGGCCTCCCTGTTCCTCGCGGCCATTTCCGGCCGATGGATCAGCAAAAAAGCCGCCTTTTACACGGCCCTGCTCACCCAGGGCATTCCGGAGTTCAACGTCGGCGGCCTTCTGGCCACCCCCGACGGCCTCCAGGCCGCGGCCTGGGCGGGCGCGGTCTATCACGGCGCGGCGGCGTATGAAAAAGACGAGTGGCGCCAGTGGCTGGCCTGCGGGTTCTGGTTCGGATTCGGGATGCTGAGCAAATACACCATGGTCCTGTTTCTCCCATCGGCCTTTCTTTACGGGCTTTTGTCATCCCCGCGCCGGAAAAGACTGGCGGGAATCCGCCCTTACGCCGGGGTCGCGCTGGGCCTTTTGATGTTTGCGCCCGTGGTCATCTGGAACGCCCAAAACGACTGGAACTCCCTGCGCCACGTGGCTTACATCGGCGGGGCCAACGAGTCCCCGGCCCTTCACTGGCGATATATCGGCGACTTTTTCGCCTCCCAGGCGGCGTTGCTTTCCCCCCTTGTCTTTATCCTGGTCCTGGCGGCGTGGGGCCGGTTTCTTTGGAAAAGGGAGATGATGAAAAACGAGACCCTGTCTTTTCTATTCTTCACATCGTTTCCCATGTTCGCGTTTTTCACGCTCTTAAGCCTCCATACCCGGGTGTATGGAAACTGGCCCGGGGCCGCCTATCTCTCCGCTTCGGTCATGGTCGCGGCGTTTTTTTCCCGCGCCTCCCGGCCTTTCTCTCCGGCGGGGGAGCCGGGACCCGGACGCCAAAGGATATGGAAATGGGCCGTTGCCACAGCGTGCCTGTTTTCCGGGCTGATTCTTCTCCACACCGCCTGGCCGGTATTGCCGGTCCCGGGAAAACTGGACCGCACGGCCACGGAGATATCCGGCTGGCCCCAGGCCGGGGCGAGGGCCCATGAAATTTTAAAGACCATGCCGGCCCCCGAAAACGCCTTTGTCTTCGGGCTCTCCTACCAGATGGCCAGCGAGCTGGCTTTCTATGTCCCGGGACGGCCCCGGACGGTTTCCATCAACAGGTGGAAGCGGCCCAATGTGTACGACTACTGGCAAAACGACGCCGACCTCATGGGCCGGAACGCTGTGGGGGTGACCGAACGGCCCGGCGATCATCTCGCCAGGCTGGGCCAGGTGTTTGAAAGGGTGGAGCCGGCGGGGGAGCTGGACATCTTCAGAAAGCCCGTGTTTTATCCCCGGAGGTCGGACAAAGAGCCGGTGAAAACCTATTACTTTTACCGGGCATACGGTTTCAAAGGGGGAACCCGCTGGCTTCCCCCGAACCCTTCGGATATTCGGGTTTCCAAATCCCGGTAAAAAATTTTGACGGCATCGTAAAAAAACGCGTCGCGGCGGCTTTCAACAAAACCGCCGCGCCATTCGCAGACAAAAAAAGGCGCCCGGACACATTCCCGGACGCCTTTTTTTAATTCGCTCTCAAAGGAAAAATCCGCCTCGTTATCGGGTCTTTCCCTGGAACTGCTGATAGGCTTTGTGCATGAAGTACAGGTGAGCGTCATCGTCCGCATCAGGCTCCACGTCCTGTTTCTTACCTTTCAGAAGAGCGGCCCGCTCATTGATGTCTCTGTAGTACTCCTGATATCCCTTGTAATGCCTGTATTTATAATATCCCGGGTACATGTTGTGGTAAACCGGATCATAAATGTTTTTGATGGTCTTCAGCTCAACCCTCCGGTTAATGGAGCGGCCTTTTTCCGTGTCGTTTCCATCCGCGGGATTCGAAGCGCCGAAGCCCCGGGCCCAAAGCCTTTCCAGAGCCACGCCCTTGTCCACAAGATACGCCATCACCGCGTCGGCCCGTTTCTGAGACAGATCCTCGTTATAGCCGCGGGAGCCCTGGTTGTCCGTGTGGCCCTGGATCTCCACAGTGGCGTGGGGATTGTCTTCCAGGACTTTGGCCACATCATTCAGCTCGGCGTAGGCGGATTCTTTGATCACGGATCTGCCGGTGTCGAACAGGGCGGTGGAAAGGAGCCAGCAGCCGTTGGAGCCGACTTTGGCGCCGGAGGGGGTGTTGGGGCATTTGTCGGCGGTGTGACTCACCCCGTCCCCGTCTTCGTCAACGAAGAATATTTTGTCCACATACCGGGCCATTTCCATTTCCGACTGAAGCGCCCGGGTGGTGGCGGGGAAACCGCATCCGCTGATGGACAGAAATTTCTGGATCAAGGCGTTGTCGTTTTGAACATCTTCCACAAAAACCGGGTACACGCATATTCGGTCGCCATATCGTTTCACCAGGTTCTGGGCCGCCTTGGCGGCTTCCGCATTGATGCCCGAGGAGTCGGTCACCACCATAAGCGCCGTTTTCCCCTTTGTGTCGGCCAAGTCGTCTGAAGCCGCCGCGATGGCCGCGGCCATGGAGGAGTCCGACTCTTCGCCGTCATACCGCGCCATGCCCATCACATCGTTAATGGCCGACTGGAACGAAAATTTTGAGTAATCGCCGATGTCGGTCCTGAGGTATGTGTCATCCTTGCTTCTGTTGTAGTAGCGGTTGACATTGTAATACCGCCACCCCAGATAGCCCCACACCTCGGGCCCCTGGACTCTGAGCGCGGACTTCATCTCAAGATTCGGCAGCGACTGATTAAAGGCCGTGAGAAAATCCCTGGCGATTTCCAGTTTGGAGTAACTCCCGTATCTCTGGGACATGGAAGAAGTGGCGTCCATGATCACATACAGATTCTCCACATCGGACAGGTATTTGCCGTCTTTGAACGTGTAGGGATCAAACATGCCCGCAGGCGGATTAAATGACGCGCAACCCACAGAAAGCGCGCCGACTATTCCGACAAGCATTGTGACAAAAAAACCTTTCTTCATACGAACACCTCCTGATAAAATTCGGAAAATAAAAAATTGACGACAGTCTCCAGCTCGGTTGATGAACAAAAAAATAACAGTCCGTTTTAGGATGGTTGTCTGAAGTGAGTCATTTTACGGCGCCAATATAATATACCGTGATTCTTTAGTCAAGAAATCATCGCAGGGCCCGGTGTTTTTTTGTGTCACGGCTTTTCCGGATTGGTTTTTTATCCGCTCTCCTCCACTCAGTCCTTGACATGGACACGGTCTTTTCTATAAGTATTTCAGAAATGGGGGATTTTATGAGCGCTGAAAAAACAAAAAAAGGGCGGCCGCTTTTCGCGGACATGTATTCCTTTTCCATGGCGCAGGGATACTTTCTGAATCGCATGGACCAAAACGTGGTGTTCGACATGTTTTTCAGGCGCCAGCCCTTCGGAGGGGGCTTCACCATCTTCGCCGGACTGGAGGAGGTGGTGGATGAAATTTTAAATATCCGCTTTTCTCCCCAGGACATGGCCTACCTGGAGTCTTTGGGCGTTTTCAAAAAGACGTTTCTGGACTTTTTGAAAGGCTTTCGTTTCAAAGGCGACATTTACGCCATGCGGGAAGGAACCGCGGTTTTCCCCAACGAGCCCCTGATCCGAATCCACGGAACCCTCATGGAGACCCAGCTCATTGAGGGAATGCTTTTGAACTATATCAATTTTCAGTCGCTCATCGCCACCAAGAGCGCCCGGATCGTCCTGGCGGCCAACGGCGGTCGGGTCGTGGAGTTTGGCCTGAGGCGGGCCCACGGCGTGGACGGCGCCATATCCGGAACCCGGGCCGCTTACATCGGCGGGGCCTTCGCCACCTCGAACATGGAGGCCGGCAGAAAACTGGGCATCCCCGTGGCCGGGACCATGGCCCACAGCTGGGTCATGAGTTTTGAAACAGAGCTGGAGGCCTTTGAAAAATACGCCGAGATATACCCGGACTCGTGCGTGCTTCTGGCGGACACCTACGACACCCTGAATTCCGGGACCCCCAACGCGGCGCGGGTCCTTGGAAGGCTTAAAAAAAAAGGGAAAAAAAATTTCGGCATACGGCTGGACAGCGGCGACCTGGAGTATCTGAGCAAGGAGTCGAGAAAAATTCTGGATAAAAATGATCTGAAAGAGGCCGTGATTTTCGCCTCCAACGAGGTGGACGAATGGATCATCAAGCATCTGGTCCGGGAAAACGCGGCCATCGACGCGTGGGGGGTGGGCACCAAGCTGATCACCGGCGACCAGGACCCCTCCCTCACCGGGGTGTACAAGCTTTCGGCCAAACAGGGTCCAAAGGGCTGGGTCCCGCGCATGAAAATCACCAACAACCCTGAGAAAATGTCCAACCCGGGCGTTAAAGAGGCGCACCGGTTCTATGATCCCCACGGCCACGCGCTGGGTGACCTCATCTGCCTGGCCGGAGAGGAGCCCGGTCTTTTGAAAAAAATAAAAAGCCGAAAGCCGATTCGCTTCTGCCATCCCAGCGTGGATTTTTTCGAATTCAATCTCCAGGGTTACGCGGAGGCGAAAAAACTTTTGAACCCCATCGTCTCAAAGGGGGAAAGGGTCGGGCCCCCGACGCCTCTTCCGGATATCCAAAAAACGGCCGCGGACGAGCTGGAATCCCTGGACGCCACATACAAGAGGCTGATCAATCCCCACATATACAAGGTCAGCGTCTCCCGGCGGCTGAAAAAGGAAAAAAAGGCCCTGATCAAAAAAGCCCTTGAGCGGCGCCCGGGGGGCGCCTCCCCAGGGAAGGCAACCGATTAAACACGCCTTTGATAATTTTATAATTAATAAACTCATAAAAAAATCACGGGACAGCGTCGTAAAAAGTTCGATAGATCGGATTTTTTACGATGCTGTCATAATTGAGATATTCTATGATTGTTATGATTGAGACAGCGACCCTCACAGCGGGTTTTTTTTACATGGCCGCCGCCGCGACCTACGCGCTTTATTTTTTCATGAAGGCCGAAGGCTTTCAGCGAGCGGGTTTTTTTTTCTTCGGAGCCGGATTTTTATGCCACTGCCTGGCTTTGGGGGGCGGGTTTGTCCAGGCCGGTCACGCGCCGGTCCGAAACCTCTCCGAGACCCTGGCGGTGGCCGCCTGGTCGGTGGCCGCCGTGTTCCTGGCGCTTCGCTGGCGGCATAACCTTAAAGTTCTGGGCATTTACGCGGCGCCCTTGACCGCCGTTCTGATGGCCGCCGCCTCCCTTCTGCCCCGGGAGCCGGCCCAGTCCAAGCACATATTCGCCAGCGTGTGGCTCCTCTTCCACATCATGGCCATTTTCATCGGGGAGGCGGCCCTGGCCCTGGCGTGCGGGGCGGGAATTTTATACCTTTTGCAGGAGCGGGCCATCAAAAAAAAGAGCCACCGTTTTTTTTTCCGGCGCCTTCCCTCCCTGGAACTCATCGACGCCACTGTGTATTCATGCCTGGCGGGCGGATTCGTCCTGCTTTCCATCGGCCTTGTGACCGGGTTTGTGTACGCAAAAATTATATGGGGGGCGTTCTGGAGATGGGACCCCAAAGAGGTCTGGTCCGGGATCACATGGCTGCTGTACGCGGCCCTGCTCCACGGCCGCCTCACGTCCGGCTGGCGGGGCCGCCGGGCCGCGATCCTGGCCATCATCGGCTGTCTGATGATGCTGTTCACATTTTTCGGGGTGAATTTTTTCATGGAGGGCCATCACGGAGAATTCACCCGAATCAAACCATAAACGCGATATTCCTGTTTTTTCGGAGTTTGACTGATATTCAATATGCTTGACATTGTGCTGACAGGGCTCAACCATCAGACCGCCCGGGTGGACATCCGGGAACGGCTTTCTTTTTCCGGGGAGGAAATCCCCGCCGCGCTGGAGCGTCTGGCCGGTCTTGAGGAGGCGAGCGAGGCGGCGCTGATCTCCACCTGCAATCGGGTGGAGATCCTCATGGCCGCCCGAAACGCCGACGCCGCGGCCGCCGCCGCAGCCGAATTCATCTCCGGTTTCAAGGGCGTGGACATGTCCGCTTTTCAAGACGCCCTGTACATTAAAAAAGAAGAAGAGGCCGTCCGCCATATGTTCCGGGTGGCCTCCAGCCTGGATTCCATGGTCATCGGCGAGCCCCAGATCCTGGGACAGATCAAGTCCTCCTACAACGCCGCCACCCGAAAAAAAACCTCGGGCGTTATGCTCAACCGGCTGCTCCACCGGGCCTTTTTCGTGGCCAAGCGGGTGCGGACCGAGACCGGCATCGGGGACCACGCCGTTTCCATCAGCCACGCCGCCGTGGAGCTGGCGCGAAAAATTTTCGGGGACCTCGAGGGCCGGAGGGTCCTTCTGATCGGGGCCGGGGAAATGGCCGAGCTTGCGGTGGAGCGCCTCATCCGGGACCGGGTGGGGAAAATACAGGTGGCCAACCGGACCTTTGAGCGCGGGGTGGACCTGGCCTCGACCTTCGGGGGAGAGGCGGCGCGGTTTGAGGAGATCCTGCCATGCGTCGAACGGGCGGATATCATCATCAGCTCCACCGGATCCCCGGAATTTGTGGTCCAAAAATCCGACATCAAGGGAGTCATGAAGGCCCGGAAAAACCGGCCCCTTTTTTTCATCGACATCGCCGTCCCCCGGGACATTGATCCGGACATCAACCGGCTTCACAATGTGTATGTCTATGACATCGACGATTTAAAGGGAGTGGTGGACGACAATATTGAAGACCGGAAAGCCGAGGCGGAGAAAGGGGAACGGATCATAGACGAGGCGGTCATCCGCTTCATGCGCTGGCGCGAAAGCCTGGACGCGGCCCCCACCATTGTGGCCATCCGGAACAAAATGAGCGCCATCGCCGAGGCCGAGTTGCAAAAAACCTTTCGCTCTCTTTCAAACCTCTCCGAACATGACCGGAACGCCATCCGAAAAATGACCGAGTCTCTGGCCAACAAATTTCTCCATGACCCCACCCTGTACTTGAAAAAAAACCACGGATGCCGCCGGAAAAAGGCCATGTCCACACGCCTGGACATGGCCAGAAAGCTGTTCAACCTGGACAGCCCGGGCGGGGAAGACCCGGGGCGCCCGTGAAAGGGCGCCGGCCGTCAGACCAGCTCATGGATATAAATCCCCGATTCCGGCCCAGTGTCTCCGGCGATTTCCCCCGCGGCCTCAATGACGCGCCTGTGATGGGTGAAAAGCAGAACCTGGGTCCGAAGGGCCAGCTCCGAAAGAACCTCCAGGCACTTCTTTGATCGGCGGTCGTCAAAGGCGATGAGAATGTCGTCCGCCACAAAGGGAATGGGCTCTTCTTTTTCCAAACGCTGTTCCAGGGCCGCCAGGCGAAGCGCCAGGTAGAGCTGATCCCTGGCGCCGTCGCTCATCCCGTCCACAGGGGTTTCCCGGTTGTCGGGGCGAACGCCCAGAAGAACAGGTTTTCCCCCATCGTCCAGCTCATCGCGAAGACCCGCGTAAGCGCCCAGGGTGAGTCTGGAAAAAAGGGCGCCCGCCCGGGTCAGAACAGGGGCCTGATTTTTTTTTCGATAGCTCTCAAGCCGGCTTTCAAGGATCAGGGCCGCGATTCGCAGGCGGAGGTATCGCTCGGCGCCCTGGGCCATGTCGGCCAGGTGGCCCTGGGCCTCCTCCGAGGCGTCGGCGGCCGCGGCGGCGCCGTCTTTGGCCTGGATTTCGTTTTGAAGGGTCCGGCGCCGGTCCCGCAGGGCGTCCCGTTTTTCCCTGAGTTCGGCCAGGTCTGAGGAAACGCTTTCCAAGTCTCCCTCAATGGCGTCCATGTCGCTTTCCCGGGCCTCCTGATCCAGCGCCTCGACGCCCAGGCCGTCCCCGTTTCGGGACAGCTCCCGCTCCAGCGCGTGGATTTCCCCTGTCAGGAGGCGCCGACGGCGCGATCGTTCCCCGGCCGGGGCCAGGTCCCGGTCGTCGGCCACCCCGGCCCGATCCCTCAAAGAGGCGAGCGCCTGCCCGGCGTTTCGAATGGTGATGTCGGCGTTTTCGATTTCTTCTTTGATCTCCCGGCGCCGGGCCTCGTTTTTTTCCAGGCTCGCCCGCGTCTCCCTCGCCTCGGTCAGCTCCCGGTTGAGCCGGGACGCCAAGGCCCCGGCATCCCGTTCCCGGACGCGGAACCCCACGCTTTCAGCGAAATCAAAGACCCGGCGCTCAAACTCTTTCGTCACCTGGTCCATTCCGTAAATTCGCCTGCGAAGCTCCTCGGACTTGTCGTATTTTGCAAAAAAGGCCGCCAGACGCTCCAATGTCTCCATGGCGCGCTCCGGGTGAGCGTTTTCTCCCAGCCCCAGCCCTTCCACAGCCTGGGTCCACTCCCTCTGCCAGGCGGACCGGGCCGTTGAGAGGGCCTCAAGAGAGTCCCGGGTTTTTTCCAGCCGGCCCCGGGCCTCTTTCAAAGAGCGCTCCAGCCCCCGCCTTTTCTCAAGCGCCGCCTCTTCTGTTTCCAGCCGCCGCTCGCAGACGAGAATCATGCCCTCAAGACCCATTTTCTCCGGATCTGTGAATATCCCGAACCTGGCGGTCTGAAGGGAAATGGCGTCCTTGAGTCTCCCGACCTCCCCGGCGAGGTTTTGCCGGTCCCGGGAAACGGCGTCCGCGGACTGGAGGCGGGCGAGGAGCTTTTCCACCTTGAGAAGCCATTGCTTCATTTCCCGGGGAGTCCCCGGGGCAACACCCAGTGGCCCCCAAACATTGATCCATTTTTTTTCAAATATTTCAAGGGTTTCTTCGGCTTTTCGGATTTTTTTGCCGATATCGCTCAGCCGCCGCTGAAGGGCGTCGATCTTCGTTTCCAGGTCCGCCCTTTTCGCCACCTGGTCCGCCGCCAGGCGAAGTTGATCCGACACATGATCCGCGGCCTTGACTTTTTGTTCATACCGGATCGCGAGGTCTGATCCGGAGGCCAAGGCGGCCGCCTCTTTTTCAAGATCGGGTTCCAGATCGATTTTTTCGATGTGCGTTTGTTTGATGAGTTTCCATAGGGCGCTTCGGCGTCTTCGCGCCTCCTCCAGGTCCGCGATGGCGGGGAGGTCGCTTGTCATCAGAAGAGCCCTGAGATCCTGCTCCGAGCGCTTTCTCTCCTCCTCAATCTCTTGTTTTTTTCGGCCATACTCTTTTATTTTTTCAGACCACTCATCGATTTTGCTCTCAAAATCGTCCAGTGTCTCAGGCATGGGCATAGACGCCTTCAACAGGGATTTGGCCGTTCCGGGAAATCTTCCAAGCCGCTCAAACTCGTTTTCGCATGCCGCTTTTTCATCAAAGGCCCGTTTTTCTAAATCCGCCAGCCGTTGATCCGCGTCGCCCGCCCTGCGCGCCGACTTAACGGCTGTTTTTAATTCGGTCAGGTCCAAATTCCGCCGGGAGCGCCCCGCAAGCTCTTTTTTAATGGATTCCCGCAGGCTCTCGACATCTTTCAGGGCCCTTCGGGCCTGGTCCTCTTTCTGATCCAGAAGGGCGCGTTTTCGCGCCAGCCCCGAAATCCATTTTTTGCTGTTGAGAAGGGGCCTTAAGGCGTCGGCGGCGTCCAGGGAGACATCGGGCCGCGCGGCCTTGAGCAGGGTTTCGGCCTCGCCCCGCAAAAGGCGGCGTTTGGCGTCCTGTCCCGGACGGTCACGGAGATTTTTTTCAACGGCGCCCAGTCCCCGGTAAAGGGCCAGGATGGAGTCCTCGTTTTCCAAAATCCCGTCCCGGACATGAAGGGAGGCGGACTCCTCCTCCAGACGCGAAAGCGCGGCCCGGGCCCTTTCTCCGGCCTCCCGGGCCATCTGAAGATCACGGGCGGCCGTTTTTCGTTTTTCATCAAAATCTTCCGGCAAAAGGGGGCCGTCCCCCAATTCCCGGAGCCGGGCCAGCGCGGCCCGGCGCTCGGCCAAAGCCCCTCTCACCCGGCCCAGGCGGTCCAGACGGCTTTTTTCTTTGCTTTTTTCATCAATGGCCTTTTCCGTCCGGGCAATGTCGGCCGACGCGGCGGCCAGGTCTTTTTTCAGCCTCTCCCACCGCTCGGCCGAAAGGGCGGCGTCCCGGATTTTTTTCCGGGCCTGTTTGAACCGGGCGATGGCCTGGTTCACGGGCGTTTTTTTTCCCAGGGGTTTGAAAAGCGCCTCGGCGCCGTTTTTAAGATCGGCCAGAATACCGCGAAGGCTCGCGGAGCCCAGCGCCGCGCTGAAAAGGGCCTGGCCGAGATCCCCGGACTGCGCCAGAAGCTCTCGGCCGCCGGCCGACAGTTCGGCGTGGTCGATTCCCCAGAGCCGGGAGAAAAGAGCCGCGTCAATGCCCCCGGGCAAAAACGGGTCCAGGACGGAATCGTCCAGCGCCCGGTCCCCGCCCCATTCCAAAACCGCGCCCTTGTTTCCCTTTCTGCGGACGAACTCCAGCGTCCTTCCGTCCGAAAGCCTCAGTTTTCCCCCGACGCGAAGTTGGGGGTTGTTGTGCAGAAAGTTGTCCCGGGTTCTCGCCGGGACCCCGAAAAGCCAGGCGGAAAGGGCCCGCAGGGACACGCTTTTGCCCGCCTCGTTGTCTCCGTAAATCAGGTGCAGTCCGAAATTTCCATCCGAAAGGTCCAGGGATTTGCCGGTGAAAGGGCCATAGGCCATGAGGTCCAGCCGGTCGATTCTCATGGGCCGTCCCCCTGTGACAGAAGGCGGCCGATGAGCATTCGCCCGGCCTCGCCGATCAGGCGCTCAAGGGTCCGGGGCTCGTCCAGGTCCAGGACGGAGTCCGGGCCGAATGCCTCCGGCGGAATTTTTTTTCGAAGGGCGGCCACCGTCTCATCCAGGCCCCTGATTTCCCCGGGCCCGGCGGGCGCGTCCAGTATCTCCCCCAAAAGACGGCCCAGCGCGGAGTCGCGGGACATATCCGAATCCAGCGCCGGTTTGCCCGAGGCTTTGTTTTCAACGCGCTCGATCCACAAATCCCCGCCCCCGATCTCCGCGCCAAGGGCCTTGATCCGCCCCTCAAAGCGCTCCGGGTAGGCCAGGGTCTCGTCCACCGCCGGGGCCGCGCCGTGAAAATGGATTCGCATGGCGGCCGGGCGCCCGTTTGCGGACTCCATATCCTTTTCAATGGCCTTCCGGGCCCGGTCCAAAACCTCGCCCATGTCCCCGGCTCCGGAAATATCCACCCGGGTCCGGGTCCATCGAAACACATCCAGGTCCGCCTGCTCCACCCGGGCCACGGCGCCGTCCCGAACCGTCACCAGGGCGCATCCCCGGGGGCCCTCCTCCCGAATGTGGCGCCCCTGGACGCATCCGGGAAAGACGATCCACGGGTCCCGGGACACGATCTCCGGTTTATGAACATGGCCCAGGGCCCAGTACTGGAACCCTTTTGAGCGAAGGTCGTCCACTGAGCAGGGGGCGTACACCCCGTGGCCTTCCCGGCCGTCGAGGCTGGTGTGCAGAAGCCCGATGTTGAAATATCCCTTTTCCCCCCGGCCGAAACCGGCCGCCAAATTTTCGTCCACGCGCCGCGCGGCGAAGCTTCGCCCGTGAATGAGCGTTCCGCATTGATCCAGCCGGACGGTTTCCGTCTTTTTCGAAGAGAGCATTTTCATGTTGGCGGGCAGATCCAGGGCCCGGGTCATCCGGTTGGCGGCGTCATGGTTGCCCGCCACCGCGAAAACCGGAATGCCTTTCCGGCCCAGCCGCCCCATCTGCCGGCTGAGAAATATGCCGGCCCCGCAGTCCTTCCAGTCGCCGTCATAAAGGTCCCCGGCCAGCAGAACAAAGGCGGCCTCCTCCTTGAGCGCGAGGTCCGTTAAGTTTTCAAACGCCCTTCGGCAGGCGCTCCGAATGGCGTCCGCCGGGGCCGACTCGTGGCGGGACAGGCCCCTCAGGGGGCTGTCCAGATGAATGTCGGCCGCGTGAATAAATTTAAACATCGTCGCCTCATGGGGCTCGTTTTAGCCGTTTCCCTGTTTCTCCAGCATGCTGAAATCTTTTCCCCAATGGCTCATGTGAGGGGTAAGGAAAGGCAAAGAGCCCCGAATCCCCCTCCCATAATCACCCCGTTAATCATTTTGCCCCCTGTTCAAACAGGCGCCCGGGGCTCCGGAAAACGGCGGTTTGAGGCGGGATCGCCAAACCGCCCCCAAAGCCCCCAGGGATCCAAGAATATGCGCGGAAGGAAGCGGCCGAAAGGGCGTTTCGCCGCCCCGGGCAAAGATTGGAGCGTCCACGGCCGCCTCCGCGACGATTTTCGCGGCCATCAGCAGAAGAATGATCAGCCACATGGCCTGGTTTTTTTCGGTTTCAAGGATGTGTTTCAGACAAAAAAACGCCGCCGCCGCGGTGGCCGGCCCCGAAAGCCCTCCATAGCGCTCCATTTCCGGACACACCGCCAGGAAAACCACGCCGGGCGTCGCGGCGGCGAAAACAAAAGCCGGCCCAAAGCCTTTGAAGCCCGCCTGATGGATGGCGAGGCCGGCGGCGACGAGCGCCAGGAGATTCCAGAAAAGATGGCCGGCTGAAAAATGCGCCAGGGGCGCGGTCAGAATTCGCCAGAATTCTCCGGCCAAAACCGCCCGCCGGTCATACACAAGCCGGTCTGAAAGCTCCGGGAAGACATGCGCCATGACAGCCAGACCCGCCACGAGCAGAATGGGGGCGCGCCCCCAGGCGATTATTTCCTTCGGCCTGTCCACAGGGCCGCGCCTCCGAGCAGCAGCAGGGCCAGAACATGCCCGCCCCCCAGGCTTCCCCCGCCGGTGTAGCCCGGCTCGCGGGTGATGGAATAGGAGTCGGGCATTTCTTTGACTTTGTTTTTAAAACGCGCCAGCTCGGCCTTGAGGTTGGCGGTGAGATGGTCGGCGGCCATCTGAAAACCTTTGAGGGAATCCGCCCGCAGGCGCTCCCTCAAATTGATCAGAGTGGAGGACGCCTTCACCCGACTCAGCCCGGGAGCCCGGAAGAGCATTTTTCGGCTGGCGATGTCGTACACCGCCGCGTCCATCATGGTGCTGGTGTCGTTTTTTTCACCTTTGATGATGTACGCGCCCACCAGGGTCCAGTAGGCCAGGGACAGAAATCCCTCGTCCGTGTGCTGAATCTGATCGTAGGAGAGAAGGGCGATCAGGTCGATGCCGTGCATGTTTCGGATCTGGTCCAGATTTTCAAATCCGCCGCCGGACGACAGATAAGGGGCGGGAATCATCTGAATCTCTTTGACAAACGGCAGGGATTTGAATTCTTTCGCGATTCGATCCATCAGCTCCATTTTGTCCCTTTCGCCCAGCCGGTTTGCCCCGGCCTGGGTCTTTGATTCCGGAACAAAGGCGATCCCGACCCGCAGGGGCAGGGACAGCCGGGGGATGGAGGGGACGGAGACGATCTGTTTTCCCGGGTAGAGGTATTCCACCACGCTGCTGGCGTATCGGGTTTGCCTGGTTCCATAAATCTCCGCGCAGCCTGCGGATGAAAGCAAAACGGAAACGGCGATCATCAGGAAAACGGCCCTGGATTTTAACGGCATGGTCTTTTCTCCTTGTCTCGGGTTGGAATCGGGATTGGATGATCACGATCATACCAGCGCGGGCGGGGGTTGTCAATCCTTGGGGAAACGGGGATATTAAAACGTCGGGCTGAAAACAAAAACGGCCCGCCATGCGTGAAAACATGGCGGGCCGTTTTTTGTTTTCAGGAAAAGACAGGGAGCGGCCCTGTCTTTCGCCGGGTCATGGGGCCATCAGGCGCCTGTGGCCGCCGCGTGGGTTTTGATCTCCACTTTTTCCGTGAGTCCGGCGTAGTACTCGCGCAGGATTTCCAGAACCTCGTCGCGCCCGAAGTGATCCGGGATCTCGGTGCCTTCGGACAGGCCCTTTCGGAGCATGGTTCCGGACAGAAGCACCCGGTCCTCCTTGTCGTGGGGGCATGTTCTCAAAGACGCCATTCCGTCGCACTTGTAGCAGTAGAAGGTCCAGTCGATCTTCAGAGGCGCGCACAGCAGGGCTTTGCCCTCTTCGGCCGGAGTGGGAATTTTATCGAAAATGGTCTGGGCCTCAAACATGCCGTAGAAGTCGCCCACGCCCGCGTGATCCCGTCCGATGATCATTTTGGAGCAGCCGTAGTTCTGACGGAAGGTGGCGTGAAGCAGGCCTTCCCGGGGTCCGGCGTAGCGCATGTCCAGGGGATAGCCGCCCTGAACCACGTTGTCTTCCACAAAGTAGTTTTTCACCAGCGCGTCGATGCATTTGACCCGAACATCCGCCGGAATGTCGCCCGGTTTCAGATTTCCAACCAGGGAGTGGATGTACACGCCGTCGCAGACTTCCACGGCGATTTTGCACAGGTACTCATGGGACCGGTGCATGGGGTTTCTGAGCTGCAGGGCCGCCACGTCGCTCCATCCTCTGTCCTCAAAAATCTTGCGGGATTCGGCGGGCCTCATATAAACGCCGGCGTATTTCTCGGGATATTCCCCTTCGGTGAGCACCTTGACCGGTCCGGCCAGGTTCACGTCTTTCTGGCCCATGACCATCTGAACGCCGGGATGGTCGTCTTTGGCGATTTTCCAGAACTCATCGGCGGTGGGGGTTCCCTCGCCCATGTAGCATTTTTCGCACTCGAACTTTTTGTCCGCCTCGGTCATGGCGTATTTCTCGGTGACTTTCATGGTGGCCATGATCTCTCCGCTTCCGGCGACCAGGGCGATTTCATCGCCTTCGCTGATGGCGTCGGCGTCCGCCGTGTCGGCGGACAGGGTCACGGGGATGGGCCAGAAGGTTCCGTCCGCCGTAAGGAAATTTTCACACACGCCTTTCCAGTCGGCCCGGGTCATGAAACCGGTGAGGGGGCTGAAGCCGCCGATGCCCATCATGATCAGATCGCCTTCCTCGCGGGGCGAAATGGTGATTTTTTTAAGTCCTTCGGCTTTTTTCTTCTCAGCCGCCAGATCGCCGCCTTCGAGAAGACAACAGGTCAAGCCTTTTCCTCCATGGGGGGGAATCAGTTTTGCCATTTTCAACATCTCCTTTTTTAAATGATGATTAAAATAATGTCAAAAGCCTTTGCGTTTCGCTCGGTAAACTCGCAAATTAAATGCCCTTTAATAGTCGCCGCTGATCATTTTGTCAAGTCTATTCCCGATCTTTGGCCCGGTCCCGGTTTTTTTGCCTCTGACATACACCCTGGGGACCCGCGCCGTGACCGTGGACACGATCTCATAATGGATGGTCCCGGCCGCGGATGCCGCCTCGCCGGCGCCGATCTCCTCCTCTCCCTGGCGGCCGAAAATCACGGCCTCGTCCCCGACCCGGATCCCGGGGATATGGCCCGCGTCCAGAAGGGTCTGGTCCATGCACACCCGTCCGGCGATGGGGGCCCGCTTTCCCCGAACCAGCATGTGGCCCCGGTTGGACAGCCGCCGGCTGACGCCGTCGGCGTAGCCCGCGCTCACTGTGGCGAGGGTGGTGGGGACGGGGGGGCGCCAGGTTCCGCCGTAGCTTGCGGCGAATCCCGCCGGGACTTTTTTAACGTGAATCACCCGGGCCTTCAAAGACATGGCCGGCTTGAGCCGGATTTGGCCGGGGTCCATGTCCGGGGAAGGCAAAAGGCCGTACATGGCGACGCCGGCCCGCGCCATGTCCAGATGGGCGCGGGGAAAGCGGATGATGGCCGCGCTGTTGGCGGCGTGGCGAAGACCTGTGGGGATTTCGGCCCGGGCCGTTTGGTCCAGGAGCCGGGAAAACGCGTGAAGCTGGTCCAGGGCCGGGCCCGGGTCTTTTTGATCGGCCGAGGCGAAGTGGGTGTATATGCCCCGGATGGAAAGCCCCTCAAGGGCGGCCATGGACCGGATGTCCCCCAGCGCCCCTTTCCATTCAACGCCCGCCGGACTTTCCGGGGAGACGGCGTTTTCTTCAAAATCGGGCAAAAGGCCCAGTCGGCCCATGCCGGTGTCCACTTTGATGTGGGCCGGAATCCGCAGACCCAGCCGGGCCGCCGCCCCTGAAAGCGCCCGGGCGCCGGATCGGGAAAACACGGTCTGGACAAGACCATGACGGGCCAGGTCCCGGGCCAGCGACGGGTCCGTTCGCCCGAAAATCAGGATCGGGGCCGAAATCCCCGCCTTTCGAAGCGCCGCGCCTTCCTCCAGGCGCGCCACGCCGATGAAATCAGCGCCGTTCTCAAGGGCGGTCCGGGCGGTCTCCCCGGCGCCGTGGCCGTATCCGTCGGCCTTGGCCACGGCCATGAGCCGGGTCCGGGGACCCACCAGGCGTTTGAGTTCGGCGACATTGGACGCGATGGCGTCAAGATCAATCTCGGCCCAGACCGAATGGGAATTCAAACAGTCGCGTCCCCCTCTTCTTTTCCGCATTCCCGGCACCGGCCGTCCGGGCCGATGACCCCGATGCAGTGGCCGTCCGGACAAAGGCATCTGTTTTCCCAGTCCAAATCTTCCGGCGCTTCCAGGCCTTTTTCCGGATCGGAAGCGGCCCCGGCCTCCGTCTCCCCGTCCCTGTTTTTTTCAACGGGCTCTTTGGGGGCGTCGTCTTTTTCCGCGCCGGCCGCGATTCCGGCCGGGGGGGGCTCATCCGAAACCGCGCCGCACTCCCGGCACCGGTTGTCGGGGCCGATGACCCCGATGCAGCCGCCGTCCGGACAAAGCCGCCGGCGCTCCCATTCCTCATTGGTCATGGGTCTTGAATCATCTGTCTCCATGTCTTCTCCTGTTTTTCCGGGGCGATTGGCTCGCCTCTTTTTGGGTCCGCTCTCCTGTCCGGGGCGCCGGATATTCGGCCGCGTCGTTCAGAACGTCGGCCAGCCGGACAAACTCCTCCACGCTCAATGTCTCGGCCCGGCGGACGGGGTCCACTCCCGCCCGCCCAAGGGCTTGAATCGCCCCGGCCGCTTCGATGGAAAGATGGCTTCCGGCCAGGGCGTTTTTCAGGGTCTTCCTCCGGCTGGAAAACGCCGCCTTGACCACGCTTTTAAAAAAAATCTCATCCCGGGCCGGGAAATCCGGAGTTTTGAAATCCACCCTTAAAACCTCGGAATCCACTTTGGGCCGGGGAAAAAACGACTTTGATCCGGCCCGGGCCACCCTCCGGATATCCGCGCAGTAGGCCAGGGCCACCGAAAGCCTTCCGTAATCTTTGGTTCCGGGCTTTGCCATGACGCGCCGGGCCAGCTCCTTCTGGAACATCAAAACCGCGCCGGAGATGACCTGGCGGGATTCCGCCAGTCTCGCCAGGACCTGGGATGAAATGTTGTAGGGAAGGTTGCCCGCCACCTTTAAGGAACGGCCCTCGGCCGCGGACAGGCCGGAAATGTCAAATTTCAGGAAATCTCCCTCCACCAGACGGACATTGTCCACGCCCCCGGCCCCAAGCTCGGCCTTCAATATCCCCATCATCCGCCGATCCTTTTCCACGGCCCACACCCCGGCCGCCTTCCGGGCCAGGCAAAATGTGAGCGCCCCCAGCCCCGGACCGATCTCCAGAACAATGTCGTCCGGCTCAATGTCCAGGGCGGCCGCGATTTTTTCCGCCAGACCCGGGTCTGACAGAAAATGCTGGCCCAGGCTTTTTTTTGCCCGGATATCGGTCCGGCGAAGGATTTCTCTCGGTGATGACATGGCTCTTACTTAGGAAAATAATCAAAAAGATTCAAGGATAAAATGCCCCGGGCAGGGCCTTTTTGATTTGAAGAGCGGGAGCCGGGCCCCCCTTTTTTTGAACAGCGACTCCCGCCATGTGGCCTTTCGCGGGCCTTTCGGTGAAAAAGAGCCACTCCTCGGAATCCTGGCCGCAGTCCGGGAAACAAACTTGTATTTCTTTTTTTTTCAGTATGTTAAAATAAAATGAATCCAATGGGATGGACAGGCCCCGGCCCCGGGCCTTGATAAATGCCTCCTTTAAGGTCCAGAGCCGAAAAAACACTTCGGCCCGTCTCTCCCGGGGCGACCGGGCCACATGCGCGGCTTCGGGGGGAGAAAAAAATCTTCGGGCGATGGCCTTCATGTCCATATTTTCCCTGTCCAGCCGCTCCACATCCACCCCGATCTCGTTCTCCAGTGTCGCGCCGAAAAGGACAAGGCCGTCGGTGTGGGACAGGTTGAAGCGAAGGGGCGGCATGGGTTTGGGCCCGGCGATCCGGGGTTTTCCCCACCGGTTTTCCTGAAAACGGATCTCCCGGGGGTCCCGGCCGGCGTATCCGGCCAGCGCCATCCGGGCCAGGGCTCGGGCCGCCAGACACAGGCGCCGGTCTTTTTCGAACCGGAACCGTTCCATTCGCGCCCGCTCGTTTTCCGACAAAAGCGCCTCGCAGGCCGAAACCAGCCGGGGGTCCATTTCATCGGGAAAGGCCAGCCATAAATGGATCTCACCGGGCTCGATTTTCAAATCGGACCTGGAACCGGATCCTTTGACGGATTGCCGGTTGACGACCGGGGTTTTTTGTTTTACCTTATCTTGAGTATTAACCATTTTTAACTGTTTGTGCCATGTCATCTGAATTTACGAAAAGAGCGCCATGATTGAAATCGCCCCGGGCATTTTTTTAAACGAAAAAGAGCTGATCTTTTCCTTTGTCCGGGCCTCGGGGCCCGGGGGGCAAAACGTCAACAAGGTTTCCACAGCGGTCCAGCTCCGCTTCGACGCCGGCCGTTCCCCGGGACTGCCCGGGCCGGTCCAAGATCGCCTGGCGCGCCTGGCCGGGTCCCGGATGAGCAAGGACCGGGTCATCGTCATTGACGCCCGGCGTTTTCGAAGCCGGGAGCGAAACCGCGAGGACGCCATTGAACGGCTGTCCCGACTGATCCGAAAAGCGGCCCAAAAACCCAGACGCCGCGTGAAATCAAAGCCCCCGAACGCCTCCCGGGTCCGGCGCCTGGAGGACAAACGTCGAAACAGCGCGCAAAAACGACTGCGACGACGGGTTTCCTCCTCCGACGCGTGACCGACCCGGCCGTCTATTTGGCCCATTCCGGGGTCCGAATCACGGCGTCCGGGTCCCGAAGGGGAAAATACGGTTTGACATCAATGACCGGGGTGTGATGAAAGGCGTCGATGTCGTCCACGATGATGTCCGCCTCCTCGATCCTTTCGATTCGGCATGGAGTGACGGCGATGAGATTGGGCCGCGCCGGGGACCGGGTGGCGAACACACCGGTGAGGGGATTTTTTTTGTCCCCCCGGGGATGGACCCGCAAAGTCCCCCGCTCCCGGGCGTTGTCATTTTCATGAAACCACCACAGCGCCAGGATATGGGAAAACTGCTCAAGGCCCGGCATGGCCCCGGCGTATTCCGGATAAATCCGTATTCGAACGTCGGATTCGGTTTTTAAAACCAGGCCCACAGGAAAAAGGCGAAACGAGTTTGTAGAGTTCATTGCGTTTATTGGGTTTGTTTGGCAGGGGCGGCCCATTGTGGCCGCCCTCTCTTTCGTTTGACTGATTTTTGGGTTTGCCGGACTCCGGGCAAATGTTTCACGTGAAACATTCGGGTCTTTCCGGACGGCGTCATTCATATAGTATGAATACCATGATCTGTTTTTCCACATCAACCTTTTTGTGCGCAAGAGTCAGCCCATGAGACCGTCCTGCTCGAATTCCGACACCATCGCGGCCGTGTCCACCCCCCCGGGACCGGGAGGGATCGCCATCATCCGGATTTCAGGCCCAAAGGCCCTGGAGATCGCCGGCGCGATTTTTCGGCCGTCCAGATCCGCCGGGAAAGCCCCTGAACCGGGATTTGTCTCCCACCGCCTTCGCCACGGGTTCATCCAGGACCCCGCCGACGCCCATGTTCTGGACGAGGCCCTGGTCTGCGCCATGCGGGCGCCCGGTTCTTACACCGGGGAGGATGTGACGGAAATTCACTCCCATTCCGGTCCGGCGGCCGTTCGGGAAATCCTGGCCCTGATCCTGGCAAAAGGCGCCCGGCCGGCGGAGCCCGGGGAATTTACCCGGCGGGCTTTTTTAAATGGCCGCATGGACCTCACCCAGGCCGAGGCCGTCATCGACATCATCCAATCCCGGTCATCCACCGCCCTTCGGGCCGCCGCGGCCCATCTGAAAGGCGGGATGGGACGAAGCGCGGGGGAAATCCGGGACTCTCTGGTGACGGCCCTGGCCCAAATCGAGGCGTCCATCGATTTTTCCGAGGACGCCGGCGATCCGGGTTTCCCCAAAGCCATGATATCGGAATTTGAGCGCCGTGTGATTCAAAAACTGGAGGGCCTCATCGAAAACCACCGCCGGCTCGGCGCGATCCGGGAAGGCGTCAAAATCGTCATCGCCGGAAAGCCCAACGTGGGAAAATCCACCCTGCTCAACGCGCTCCTGGGATACGAGCGGGCCATTGTGTCCCCGGAGCCGGGGGCCACCCGGGACTATATCTCCGAGCCGGCGGCCATTCAGGGGCTTTTCGCCACCCTCATCGACTCCGCCGGGCTCAGGGAGTCGCCGGACCCTGTGGAACGCCGGGGCATCCAAAAAACCCTTGAGCGCGTCAAGGAATCGGACATTGTTCTTTTTATGGTTGACGGGGCGCTGGGAATCAACGAAGATGACCGGACGGTTTATGACATGCTCAAGGCCCGCGATCCCATCCTGACGATCAATAAAACAGACCTGACGAAGGGAAAAGACGTGGACCTGGGCGGAATCCCGGAGGGTCTGGAAACCGCGGAGATCTCCGCTTTGACGGGCCGCGGCCTGGAGGAGCTGAAAAACGTTATTTTTAAGCGGGCCGGGCGCCCGGAGGCGTTTGACCCCGGGCGGGACATCGTCCCGAACCTGAGGCAGACCACGGCCCTGGAGCGGGCCCTGGCCCATGCCGGAAGCGCCCTGGACCTGATCCGCCGGGGAGACGACGCCCCGGAGCTGGCGGCCATTGAGCTGGGCGACGCCCTTCAAAGCGTGGATCAGGTGACGGGAGCCGAAACCGGGGAGGATGTTCTGGACAAAATTTTTCAGACATTTTGCGTGGGGAAATAAAAATTGTTTCACGTGAAACATCCGCGCGGCTGGAACCTGACAGACCGGCGAACAAAAAACATGAGGGCGGCCATAAATCTTTAACCCAACAAACCCTGATAAACTCGTAAAAAAGTTTGGGATGGCTAAGTTAAAAATTCGATATACAAGGCGTAGTGGTTATTTTGAATTGAGGCAATACATGTAGTATGCCTCAATTCAAAATAAGCGCTGCAACGCCGTAGATCGGATTTTTTACGACGCCAACAAACCCTATAAACGAAAAACACAAAAGGGGCGGCCACAGGGGGCCGCCCCTGCAAAACAAACCCAATTTAAGGAACCGAATCATGATCAAAAACGCGGAGGCCGGTTTTTCAGAGTATGAAAAACTGGTGAAACAAGTGGACAAAGCCTTTTCAGAAGTGGAGGCGCTGCATGGCGACAAGGTGAGATGCGCGGTGAAGTGCTCGGACTGCTGCCACGCACTTTTCGATCTCAGCCTCATTGAGGCCATGTATATCAAGGATCGTTTTGACGCGCTGACAGACACTGAAAAAAAGGAAAAAATACTGAAAAAAGCCAACCGGGCGGACCGGGACGTGTATCGAATCAAGCGAAAGGCGAGCCAGGACCTGGACAAGGGAAAAGACGAATTCGAGATCATGGCGGAGATGTCCCTGGAGCGGGTCCGGTGTCCCCTTTTAAATGACGACGACATGTGCGACCTGTATGAGAGCCGCCCCATCACATGCCGGCTGTACGGCATCCCCACCTCCATCGGCGGCCGGGGCCACACCTGCGGCATGTCCGGTTTTCTGGAAAATGAAAAGTACCCCACCGCCAATCTGGACGCCATCCACCGGGCCCTTTACAGGATTTCCGAAGAATACGCCGGAAGCGTCCAGTCCAGGCATTCCAAAATAGCCGAGCTTCTGCTTCCATTGTCCATGGCCCTTCTGACTGACTACAACGACGAATATCTCGGGATCGCCCCTGAAAAGAAAACCGGCGAAAAAGACGGTGACTCGGCGGCCGGGGGAAAAACGGCGGGGAGGAAAAAAAATGACTGACGGTCCCGGCAAAACCCCGGAGATGCTCCGGGAGGAAGAGGAAAAAAAACAGGCGATTTTCGACAGCATGTCCGAGAAGCGCCGGAAACATATTCTGAAAAGGGGATACGAGGAGTGGGACCCTTTTCTGGCGCCCAAAGACCCCATTGACATTCGGAAGGACAAGACCCGGCGAACCAGCCGGACCCTGATCCGGGAATTTCTCCAGTCCAGAACCTTCGACGATTACAGCAACGCCTACGGCCAGGGAGCCATGGACATCTGCCTGGGGATGATGAGCGGGGACGACCGCTTTCGCGGAATGTATGAATTCGCCTGCTGGCACCACGAACTGGTGAAACGCGAAGGCCATGAATAGGGCCCCGGCGGCGGGGCCGGCGCTAAAGAAACCGCGCGGGGCCTGAAAAAAAGAATCCGAGTTTATTCTTGACAGAAAAAAGATAGTACGGTATAGGATTATCCTGAAATTCGACAGGAGGCCCCGAACGCTGACGCGGGCATCAGTCGCGCATTAAAATCAACAGGTTACGAACACCGATCCAGCATGCAAAGGGGCGGCCCCCGCTTGGGTGGACGCTTTATTTAATGGACGCTTTATTTAAAAAAACGATCGAAGAGCAGCGAGACAAAATCATCAAAAAATGGTTCAACCAGACGGTTGACTCCTATCCCCCGGACACCGCCGCTTTTTTAAAAAGGCAAAAAGACCCCTTCGCCAATCCCGTCGGCCGAACCGCCTCCCGAACTCTGTCCGCTCTGTTTGACGCGCTGACCGGCGAAACCGACCGGGAAAAGCTGGAGTCCATCCTGGACCCCCTGATCAAAATCCGCGCCCTCCAGAATTTCACCCCATCCCAGGCCGTTTTTTTCGTCCATGGGCTAAAAAAAATCATCCGGGACCTGTTCCCCGACTCAAAAAAAAGCGCCGTGCTCGCGGATCTGCTGGATTTCGAATCCAGGATCGACTCGGTCGGCTTCATCGCCTTTGACCTTTACATGGAAAAACGGGAAAAGGTATACCATTTAAAAGCGCTGGAGGTCCGGAACCGTACATTCACAGTGTTCGAGCGCGCCGGACTGGTGGCTGAGCCATCCCCGGAGGAATTCGAAAAATTCGGCGACGATCCGGCGGCCGGGGCCTGACCCCGGGCATGTTTCGTTTTTTTTCGGAATCGTTTGGATTTTATCATATTAAAACCATATAATATCAAATGAGGCTGAGTTAAATGAATGTAAAATACATGTGGTCCCTCCTGGCGGCTATCGCGCTGTTCCTGGTGTCCTACGCGGGGAGCGAAGCCGGGTTGCAGGCGCTGTTCGGCATCGTGATCCCCTACCTGGCCATCGTCATTTTCCTGGCGGGCGTGATCTGGCGCGTCATGAACTGGGCGCGGTCCCCGGTTCCCTTCCGCATTCCCACGACATGCGGACAGCAGAAATCGCTGCCCTGGATCAAACAGAACAAAATCGACAATCCCTCCTCCAAAGGCGCGGTTGTTTTGCGAATGATCATGGAAATCCTGTTTTTCAGATCATTGTTCCGAAACACCCGGGCGGGAATTGTGAAGGACGGGTCCAAAATTTCCTACAAGCTGGAAATCTGGCTCTGGCTGGGGGCGCTGGCCTTTCACTGGTCTTTTTTCACCGTGCTCGCCCGGCATATGCGTTTTTTCTTAGAGCCGGTTCCGGCGCCGGTGGCCTTCCTGGAAAAGCTGGACGGATTTTTGCAGATCGGCCTCCCCGGAATTCTGATCTCCGGCGTCCTCCTTCTGGCCGGCGCGCTGTTCCTTCTGGTCCGCCGGATCGTTTTGCCCCATGTCCGCTATATTTCCCTGGCGGCCGATTATTTTCCCCTTTTCATTATCCTGGGAATCGCCATATCGGGAATCATGATGCGTTATTTCACAAAAATCGACGTGGTGGCCGCGAAACAGCTCGCCATGGGCCTGGTGACCTTCCACCCGGTGATTCCCGAGGGAATCGGCGGCGTGTTCTTCGTTCACCTGTTTTTTGTAAGCGTTCTTCTGATCTATTTTCCCTTCAGCAAACTGATGCACCTGGGAGGCGTGTTTTTAAGCCCCACGCGAAATCTCACCGCCGACACCCGGGCCAGGCGGCATGTGAATCCTTGGAATTACCCCGTCCATGTGCACACCTATGAAGAGTACGAGGACGATTTCAGGGAAAAAATGATCGGGGCCGGACTTCCGGTGGAAAAAACAACAACCGCTGAGGCGCCTCAGACGGAAGAAAAGGAGTAACGAATGTCAGACGATCTTGGAAAACCAGATGAACTGTTTTCAGGGATAGACCACCGCCCCCCCGCGACGGGATGGATGGACACCCCGACCCATATAAGAAAGGGGATGTACTGCTACGCCTCCAACCCCAAAAGCGTGAAGTACCTGGGTCTTCCCAACGCCAGAAAATGGGACCCCACGGAAGAGGACTGGAAGCTTCCCGAAAACTGGCAGGAGATTATATCCGAAGGATTCAGGGAGCGCCTTGAAAAATTCCGCTCCTTTAAAGTCTTTATGGATATATGCGTCAGATGCGGCGCGTGCGCCGACAAATGCCATTTTTTCATCGGGACCGGGGATCCCAAAAACATGCCGGTGGTCAGAGCCGAGCTGCTTCGCTCCATCTACCGGAACGATTTCACCAAAGTCGGTAAAATACTTGGGAAAATCGGCGGCGCCCGGCCCATGACCCTGGACGTTTTGAAAGAGTGGTGGTACTACCTGTTCCAATGCTCGGAGTGCCGGCGCTGCTCGGTCTTCTGCCCTTACGGCATCGACACGGCCGAAATCACCATCATGGGCCGGGAGCTTTTGAACCTCATCGGACTCAACATCGACTGGATCGCCACCCCGGTGGCCAACTGCTACCGCACGGGAAACCACCTCGGGATCCAGCCCCACGCCTTCAAAGACATGATCGATTTCTTCGTGGAGGACATTGAGGACCTCACCGGCGTCACTGTGGACCCGAGCTTCAACCGAAAAGGCGCGGACATCCTGTTCATCACGCCCTCGGGAGACGTGTTCGCCGATCCGGGCACCTACACGGCCATGGGATACCTGATGCTCTTCCATTATTTAAGGGAGAGATACGGATTCGACATCACCTGGAGCACCTACGCTTCGGAAGGCGGAAACTTCGGATTTTTCACCTCCCACGAAACCATGAAGCGGCTCAACGCGAAAATGTACGCCGAGGCCAAGCGGCTCGGAGTCAAATGGATTCTCGGGGGCGAATGCGGCCACATGTGGCGGGTCATCAACCAGTACATGGACACCATGAACGGCCCCGCCGACTTCCTGGAGGAGCCGGTCAACCCCATCACCGGGACCAAATTCGAAAACGCGAAGTCCACCAAGATGGTTCACATCGCCGAATTTCTTTCCGACCTGATCCAGCATGACAAGCTGGAGCTGGACAAATCGAGAAACGACAAGCTCAAAGTCACCTTCCATGATTCCTGCAACCCCGCGAGAGGCATGGGGCTTTTGGACGAACCCCGGCATGTCATCAAAAATGTCTGCAATCATTTTTATGAAATGCCGGCCAACACCATCCGGGAGCAGACATTCTGCTGCGGAAGCGGGGCCGGGCTCAACGCCGGCGAAAACATGGAGCTTCGTCTTACGGGAGGACTTCCCAGGGCCAACGCGGTTCAGTTTGTCCGGGACACACATGGAGTCAACATGCTCGCCTGCGTCTGCGCCATCGACCGGGCGGCGCTTCCCGCATTAATGGAATACTGGGCGCCGGAGGTGGAGGTCACCGGTTTGACGGAACTGGTCGCCAACGCCCTGGTCATGCCCGGTGAAACCGAAAGAACCACCGACTTGCGTGGCGAACCATTGTCTGGAACGGAGGAATAATATGCCGAATAAAATTCAGACTGGCGATAAAAATGTGATCATGATCGGCTTGGCGATTTTTGTTTTGATCGCGATCTTTCCCTTCTGGTATAACCATGGAAAGGCCGCGCCCACGCCCGAGGTCGTGTATACCGAAAAAGCCAAGGCCGCGAAGGAATGCGTCCGGGACAAAGCGTATATGAAGTCTGAGCATATGCAGCTTCTGGACGTATGGAGAGACACTGTGGTCAGGGACGCGACCCGGAAATACATCAACAGCAAAGGCCAGGAGTTTGAAATGAGCCTTTCCAACACCTGCCTGGACTGTCACTCGAACAAAGCGGAGTTTTGCGACCGATGCCACAACTACGCGTCGGTGAAGCCGTATTGCTGGGATTGCCACATCGACAACCCGAAGGAGAAAAAGTGATGGATAGCCTCAGAAGACACTTTTTGAAGATAGCCGGAATTTCCGCCCTGGGCATGGGAGCCACTCCGGTCTGGAACGCCTTTGCGGCGGGCGGCGGGGGCCAGAAAGCCCCGTTCACGCTTCAAAAGGGGCAAAACGCCCTGTCCGCCAAACGATGGGCCATGGTCATCGACACCCGGAAGTTTGAATCTTCCGACGATATCGAGCCGATCATCGAGGCATGCGACAAAATTCACAATATTCCAAAAATAGAAAACAAAAACCACGAGATCAAATGGATATGGGGAGAAGAGTACAAGCACGCCTTTCCCGGGAAGCACGGCGAGTTTGTCAATGATCGAATCGCCCATCTTCCTTTCCCGGTCCTTTGCAACCACTGCGACAATCCCCCCTGCGTTCGGGCCTGCCCCACCGGGGCCACCTTCCGGCGGGAGGATGGGATTGTGCTCATGGACTTTCACCGCTGCATCGGATGCCGCTTCTGCATGGCGGCGTGCCCCTACGGTTCCAGGAGCTTCAATTTCAGGGACCCCCGGCCGTTCGTCAGCGAGGAGCATTACAACAAAAAGTTTCCCACCCGCATGAAGGGCGTGGTTGAAAAATGCAATTTCTGCGCCGAGCGCCTGGCGGTGGGAAAAATGCCCGCCTGCGTGGACGCCTCCAACGGCGCCCTGGCCTTCGGCGACCTGGATGACCCCGAATCCGACGTCCGGGAGCTTTTGAGAAGCCATTACACCATCCGGAGAAAACAGGGCCTGGGCACCGAGCCGGCAGTGTACTATATTGTGTAGCGAATTGTGTCATTTTATTTAAGTGATTTTTACTAAAAAGCCGTCGGCCTCTGACGGGGTTTGCGCCGCAAAACCCATGGCCGGCGATCAAAGAGGTGGTTATGCTTGAATTAGCCTTGCGGGGAAGCAGGACATATTGGATATGGATGATTTTTTTGCTGGGCCTTATCGGCGCGGGACTTGCTTTCTATATCTGGCAGCTTGAATTCGGACTGGGAATCACCGGCATGAGCCGGGATGTGTCATGGGGATTTTACATCGCCAATTTCACCTTCCTGGTCGGCGTGGCGGCGGGAGGCGTGATGGTCGTCCTGCCGTATTACCTGCATGATTACAAAGCGTTTGGAAAAGTGGTCATCCTGGGAGAATTTCTGGCCATCGCCGCTGTGACCATGTGTGTGCTTTTCATTTTTGTGGACCTGGGCCAACCCATGCGGATTTTAAATGTGATCCTGCATCCCACTCCCAACTCCGTCCTTTTCTGGGACACCATCGTCTTAAACGGCTACCTGTTCCTGAACCTGATCATCGGATGGAACGTTCTGGAGTCGGAGCGCAACGGGATTCACTACCAGAGTTGGCTCAAACCTTTGATATATTTATCAATTCCATGGGCCGTCAGTATCCACACCGTCACCGCCTTTCTGTACTGCGGTCTGCCGGGACGGGGATTCTGGCTCACCGCCATCCTGGCCCCGCGATTCCTGGCCTCGGCCTTCGCCGCAGGACCGGCGCTTTTGATCCTTCTGTGCCTGTTTATTCGCAAAACCACAAATTTTGATCCAGGCAAACAGCAGATTCAGTCCCTGGCCAAAATCGTGACCTACGCCATCTGCCTGAACGTCTTTTTCCTTCTGTGCGAGGTGTTCGTGGCCTTTTACAGCAACATTCCCGAGCACATGGACCATCTCAAATACCTGTACGCCGGGCTCCACGGCCACGGCTCGTTGGTTCCCTGGATGTGGACTTCCGTGGCGCTGATGGGCGTCTCCATTATTCTGCTCGTCATCCCGGCCACCCGCCGGAACGAAAGTGTGCTGGCCTTCACATGCGTGATCCTGTTCATCGGCACATGGATCGACAAGGGACTGGGAATGATCTCGGGCGGGTTTGTCCCCTCCCCGCTGCACCATGTCCATGAATACGCCCCTTCCTTTCCCGAAATCATGGTCACCCTGGGGGTTTACGGAGTGGGCGCGCTGGTGCTGACGATCCTTTACAAAATCGCGGTGACGGTCAAGGAAGAAGTGGCCGCGTAACGGTTTTTGATATCCCGCGCTTTTTTTCGCATGATTCCAGGGGCGCATCCGTCAAGGATGCGCCCCTTTTTTAGTCCAGCCGCTTAAAAAAAAGAGAGAGATGATGATCCAGCTCGATTTCAAAAAAACAGGGGGCCTGATTCCGGCCATCGCCCAGGACCATGAGTCCGGGGATGTCCTGATGCTGGCCTACATGAGCGAGGCCTCATGGGCCGAGACGCTTAAAACCGGCCGGGCCACCTATTTCAGCAGAAGCCGCCAGGAACTGTGGACCAAGGGCAAAACCTCGGGAAACCTCCAGATCGTCAAAGAAATTCGAGTGGATTGCGACAATGACACCATCCTGCTGAAGGTCGATCAGTTGGGCGGAGCCGCCTGCCACACCGGGCGGCGGTCATGCTTTTATCAAAAAATAGAGCCGGACGGCTCTGTGACCATCACAGGAAAACCACTGTTTAACCCTGAAGAGGTGTATGGAAAATGAAAGAAAAATTAAAACTGGGCATCCCCAAGGGCAGTCTGCAAAACGCCACCATCGCCCTTTTTAAACGCTCCGGATGGAACATTGATGTCAACGGCAGAAGCTATTTCCCCAGCATCAACGATTCGGAAATCCAGTGCGCCATTTGCCGGGCCCAGGAAATGCCCCGGTATGTGGAAAACGGCACATTGGACGCCGGCCTCACCGGAAAGGACTGGATCGCCGAAAACAATTCCAATGTCCGTGTGCTCGCCGATCTGATCTACTCAAAAATCAGCTCCGGCCCGGCCAAGTGGATTCTGGCGGTTCCCTTTGATTCCGATATCCGGAAACTGGAGGACTTAAACGGCAAGAAGATCGCCACCGAGCTGGTGGAATTCACCAAAAAATATTTCAGCGCCAAAAACATAGAAGTGGAAGTGGAATTTTCCTGGGGCGCGACAGAGGCCAAGGTGGTGTCCGGTCTGGCCGACGCCATCGTGGAGGTCACGGAAACCGGCAGCACCTTAAAGGCCCACGGTCTCAGGATCATCCACCAGCTTCTGGAGACCAACACCCAGCTCATCGTGAACCACGAGTCGTTTGAAAACCCTTTTAAAAAGAAAAAAGCCGAGCAGATCGGCCTTCTTTTAAGCGGCGCGCTTTTGGGGGAAAAACTGGTGGGGCTCAAAATGAACGTGCCGGACGACAAACTGGAAAAAATCGTGAAGCTCATCCCCAGCCTGAACGCCCCCACCGTGTCCTCCCTGTACCAGTCCAAGTGGTTTTCCGTGGAAACCGTTTTGAAAACCAGCGCCATGCGCGACATCATTCCCCAACTTCTCGACGCCGGCGCCGAAGGCATCATCGAGTATCCCCTGAACAAGGTGGTGTGAGAGCGGGCGAACCAATCAAAAAGGCCGTGTGAAAAAAACAACGCTTCACGCGGCCCGTTAAAAACCTTGCCCTTCCTTTTGGTCCACTCACAAATAATCCACCCAGCGGCACCGGACCCGCCCGTTTTCCCGGGAAAATCGAAGATAATTTTTCTCCAGGGAAAACGTCAGGGTTCGTCTCAACTGATCCGGGTCCGCGTCCAGGAAGGGCCGGATTCTTTCCTCAAGTTTTTCAAGGGCCGTTTTCTCTGAAAAACCCCCGTTTTCTTCGGCCCACGTCCCATTCTTTTCCAAAACGCGCTTCATCATCATGTCATAGATGACCACGGTGTGCTCCAGCCGGGACAGGGGCCAGGCCTCCTCTTCGTCCGCCTCGCCGGAATCGCGCCTTTTTTTGATTTTGCCCAGCCACTCGTCAAATTTTTCCTCCCACTCGACAATGATCTCATTGAGCGTTTCAGGGCCGACCAAAGGGGTGCGGGTCACGGCCCGGTTGGCGTCGTACCGGGACCAGTCGCTGGTGAGAATCTCAATGTCATAGCGGCGGCCGGCCTCCTCGCGCGCCTCGGTTCCCGGGAACGGCGCCAGGACGTGAAAGCCGTGGGAAGCCCCCATTTTTTTGATTTTTTCCCCGAAATCCAGGGTTTCTTTCAAAGTCCCGGGGGTTTCGCCGGGCAGACCCAGCACGAAAGAGACATGGGGAATCACCCCGGCCTCGCGGCACATCTCAATGGCCGCCTCCACCTGGGGGATGGAGATTTTTTTTCGAATGGCCGCCAGTATGTCCCGGTTGGCCGATTCCACCCCGAAGCTCACCGCCGAGCACCCGGCCGACTTCATGGCGTCCAGGATTTCCGGGGACACGGTGTCCACCCGGGCGAAGGAGGTCCACCTGGGCGCCAGGTTTCGGCGCGTGATCTCGCGGCATATGGCCAGGCAGTGGGATTTGTTGGCCGTGAAAAGATCATCGGCGATATTGATCTGGTGAAAATCCAGGGAGTCCAGATACTCCAGCTCATCCACCACCCGAACCGGGTCCCGGCGGCGGAATTTCGCCCCCACCATTTTTCGCCCCGCGCAGAAAATGCATTGAAAGGGGCAGCCCCGGCTGGTGGTCATGCTCACCGGCATGCCCAGCGCCCGGTAGCGGCCCAGGGGAAGAAGGTGGCGCGCCGGCATGGGCAGGGAATTGAGATCGGCGAATTCCCGTTTTCCCGAATCCCGTATCCCGGCGCCGTCCCGATAAAAAAGCCCGGGCACATCCCTTGGGATACGCCCCGAATCCACGGCCTCAGACAGCTCCACAAGGGTCTTTTCCCCTTCCCCGACCGCCACAAAATCCAGGGCCGGGTTTTCGTCAAGAACCTGGCGGGCAAGAAACGTGACATGGGGTCCGCCCATGACGGTCTTGATGTCCGGGTCAATGGCCTTGATATCCTTCAAAACAGCGGCGGCGTTTTCAAAGTTCATGGTCACGGAAGTCAGCCCCGCCATGTCCGGCGCGAAATCGGCCAGCTCGGCTTCCAGGGACGGTTTGTCATAGGGAAACACCACAAAGTCAAGTAGTTTGACCTCCACCCCTGCCTCTTCCAGGGCCGCGGCCAGAAAAGCCGGCCCAAGGGGGGGAGAGGGGGTTTCCGAAATGGGGTAGCTGGGGTTGATCAGAAGAACGCGCATGGGTCTTTTTCACCGCCTTTGTTGAGAAACGATTTTTTACGATGCGTCAAGATAAAGTCAAAAAAAAGCCCGGAGTCAATGACAACTCCGGGCTTTTTTTTAACACATGATGGAATCAGACCACCGATTTAGAACAGGCCGCTGACCTTTCCGGTGTCCGTGTCCACATCAATGCGCCTGAAGGCCGGGTTCGAGCCGGTTCCAGGCATCAGGCTGATGGCTCCCGCGCATGGGCACAGGAACTTGGCGCCCGAGTAAATCAGGACGTCCCGGATGGGAAGGGTCCAGCCCTTGGGCACGCCCTTGAGTGTGGGATCGTGGGTCAGGCTCAAGTGAGATTTCACCATCATGGTGGCAAAATCGGCGTACTTGGGATCATTTTCCAGCATCTTGGCCTTGTTTTCGGCCTCGGGGCTCCAGGAAACGCCGTCCGCTCCGTAAACCTCTTTGGCGATGGTCTCAACGCGGTCCCGCAGTTTCATCTCCAGGGGATACAGGAATTTGAAATCATTCTCTTCATCACAGGCGTCGATGACGGCGTCGGCGAATTCCAGCGCCCCGTCGCCGCCCAGCTCCCAGTGCTTGGATTCCGCGCAGCGGGCTCCGGCGGCTTCGGCGATGCGTTTGACCACAGCCACCTCGGCGTCCGTGTCCGTGTAGAAACGGTTGACGCAGACCACCGGGTTGATGCCGGCTTTCCGGATGGTTTTGATGTGGTGGACCATGTTCTCGCAGCCCTTTTCCACCAGCTCCAGGTTCTCCTTGGTGTACTCCTCGGGCATGGCGATGCCGGCCACAACCTTGGGTCCTCCGCCGTGCATTTTAAGGGCGCGAATGGTGGTGGTGAGAACGGAAACGTGGGGTTTCAAACCGCTGAAACGGCACTTGACATTCCAGAATTTTTCAAAGCCGATATCGGCCGCGAACCCGCTTTCCGTGACATGGTAATCAAAAAGTTTGAGCCCGATGCGGTCCGCGATGATGGAGGACTGGCCCACGGCGATATTCGCGAAAGGCCCGGCGTGAACCATACAGGGGTTGTATTCCGCCGTGCACATCAGGGTGGGGTTGATGGTGTTGCGCATAAAGGCCGTCATGGCGCCGCCCACTTCCAGGTCGCCGGTGGTGACGGGTTTTCCGCTCTTGTCAAAGGCCACCGTGATCTCGTCCAGGCGTTTTCTCAGATCCGCCAGGTCTTTGATCACCGCCAGAATGGCCATGCACTCGCTTCCCACGGCGATTCCGAATTTGGACTGCATGGTGTAGCCGTCGTAGCGTCCGCCGATGCCGATGATGATGTTCCGGAGAGACTGGGCGCAAAAGTCCATGATCCAGCCCAGCTCGACCTTTGTGGGATCCATGTCCAGACGACGCATGCCGGTGAGTCTGGCCAGCTGCTCGTCGTTGTAGTTGCGCTCATGCTGCATACGGGAGGTCATGGCCACCATGGCCAGGTTGTGGGCGTTCATGATATCATTGATATCGCCGGTGAGCCCCAGGGAAAACTCGGTCATGGGAATCAGCAGGGAATTTCCTCCGCCGGCGGCGGTTCCCTTCACATTCATGGTCGGGCCGCCCGAAGGCTGCCTCAAGGCGCCGCCCACATTTTTCCCGCGTTTGCCCAGACCCTCCATAAGGCCGCAGGAAGTGGTGCTTTTGCCCTCTCCCAAAGGAGTCGGGGTGATCGCCGTGACTTCAATGTATTTCCCGTCCGGCTTGTTCTGGAGGCGATCCATGATCTTTAAGAAATCGAGCTTCGCCAGCCTTCCCATGGGAAGCATCTCATCCTTCTCCAGCTGGAGCTTTTCCCGCCACTCGTCCGGCATCGGCATGTTCTTTTCGGCCTCTTCCGAAATCTGCCAGTCAGCCATGTCAACCGCATTAAAAGCCATTTGTTTAGCCCTCCTGTCCTTATGATTGATTAATATGAAAAACCATGACGGCGTCTCCCAAAATCCGATCCGCCGCTTTCCAGCATTTTTTCAAACGATAAAAAATTTTAATTCTATAAGATATTTCCCGGCTTTTTGCAAGATATATATTTTAATATCGCCCACACCGGCGTTGACTTTAACTCCGGCGGCTGATATTTGAAAAAGTTATGAAACCCGGAGACACGTTCGAATTTATCGACAAACAAAAAATCACATGCGCGGCGGTCCTTAAGGCCAAAGACAAACGGGTCAAGGCGCTCACCGAGGGAAATCGGGAAATCAAAATCTCCATGGGCCGCCTGTCCCACATCGGCGGCGCCGTCCCCGATCCCCTTTCCGGAAGGGACAAAACCGCGGCCGCGCTCAAAGAGATCGCCGCAAAACGAAACGCCCTGGCCGAGACAATCAACATCCCGGAATTGTGGGAGGTATTAAACGAAGAAGGGGAATGGGTCGATCTTAAAACCATGACCGGCCTGTGTTTTCCGGACCATCCCTCCCCGGACCATGAGTCCGCCGTCGTCCGGGCCTTTTTTTCTGAACGGCGCCATTTTAAATTCAACGCCCACCGCTTTTTGCCCTATTCCAAAGAGGAGATCCGGCGCCGGGCCTCGGAAGAGGAAAAGGCCGCCCGGCGGGAAAAATTCATTGATGAAAGCGCCCGGCGGCTCCGGGACATCCAAAACGGGCAAACCCCCGCCGACGGCCTCCCCGAACGTCTGGCCGAGGCGCTCAAATCCTTTTGCCTGTTCGGCAAAGAAAGCGACCGCGCCGCCGATGTGGCCGCCATCATGAAAAAAACCGGGCTGAAAAATGAAACCCGCGTGTTTGACATCCTGGTGAAAACAGGCGTCTGGGACAAAAATGAAAACCTGGACACGCATCGATTCGGCGTCTCGGACTCATTCCCTCCGGAAACCGACGCGCTCGCCTCCCGGACCGCCAAGGCCGGGGCCTTTTCAAACGCCGGCAGGCAGGACCTGACCGGGCTGTCCGTCATGACCATTGACGGCGACACCACCCGGGACTTTGACGACGCGCTGAGCCTGGAAAAAACCGGGGACCATATTCGCCTGGGCGTTCACATCTCCGATGTCGGGCATTTCATCCAAAAAGGCGACGCCATCGACACAGAGGCGCTGTCCCGGGGCAGCTCCATCTACATGCCGGACCAGACCATCTCCATGCTCCCCAAAACCCTTTCGGAAAACGTGTGCAGCCTCAAAAAAGACCTCCCCCGCCCGGCCATCACCATCATGGCCACCCTCAACAGATCCCATGAGATCATCGGCCATGAGATTTTCCCCAGCGTGGTGGCGGTGAGACATCAGCTCACCTACGACCAGGCGGACGAAGGCGTCCGGCCGGAGACAGCCCAAATGTGGGAGATCGCCAAAACCTTCCGGGAAAAACGCCTGGCCGACGGCGCGGTCCAGATCAACCTGCCGGACCTTTATGTCCGTCTTCTTCCCGGCGATGAAATTGAAATCATCCGGGAGGACCGGGAAAGCCCATCGCGGATGCTCGTGTCTGAAATCATGATCATGGCCAACCGGCTCATGGCCGGATTCCTCAAAGACCACGACCTCCCCGCCGTGTTCCGGTCCCAGCCCGGCCCCAAAGAGCGGCTCTACCAGGGGGAGGACGAAAGCCTTTTTAAAAACTGGATGCAGCGAAAGCGGCTCTCCCGCTTTTCCTTAAGCGAAAAGCCCTCGCGCCATTCCGGCCTGGGCCTGGACGCCTATGTCACCGCCACCTCGCCCATCCGAAAATACTATGACCTGGCCACCCAAAGGCAAATCCGCTCCGTCTTCGGCCTGGAGGCGCCCTATTCGGAAAAAGAAATCCAAACCCTCATCCACATGCTGGAAATCCCCATGAGCCAGGTGTCCACGCTCCAGTTTAAACGGAAGCGATACTGGCTTTTGAAGCGCCTGGAAAAAAAGACCGGGGAAAAGCTGGAGGCGCTGGTTCTGCACAAAAGGCGCGACAAATACCAGGTCCTTTTGCCCGAATACATGATGGAATGCGCCATCCCCTCGTACGGGGGCGTGTCCTTAAAACCCCAGGATATGATCCGGGTGACCGTCCAGCGCGCCAGCGCCTCCAACGACACGTTTTCGGCTTATATGAGCTGATGATGGCGGGGTTTGAATAGTCATAAAAATTTGCCTCCGGCCGACAGGACAGGATTCATTATGTTTAAGGAACTCAAAGAAATCAATTCCCGCCCCGCGCCTTTTGAATGTTACACAGCGGATGATCTGTGGACAGACCCGCACACATCAAAGCGGATGCTCGAATATCACCTGAACGAATCCGTGGATATGTCGTCCCGGAACAAAAATTTCATCGACTCTTCCGCGCGGTGGATGGCCTCCCGATTCCAGTTGAGTGAAGGCGCCGAAATCGCGGACTTCGGCTGCGGGCCGGGTCTTTACGCGGAAAGACTGGCGGAACGGGGGGCCAAAGTCACCGGCATAGACTTCTCAGAAAATTCAATCCGTTACGCAAAACAGACGGCTGACCGGAAAAACCTTGAAATCCGTTATGCGCGGATGAACTATCTTGATTTCGACACAACGGACCGTTTCGATCTCATCATCATGATCATGTGTGATTTCTGCGCGCTGAGCCCCGGACAGAGAAAAACCATGCTTTCAAAATTCCGCTCACTGCTGAAACCGGAAGGCGCCCTCCTGCTCGATGTGTATTCCCTGAACAGCTTTAACCGGAGAGAAGAATCCGCGACTTATGAGTTCAATCAGTTAAACGGGTTCTGGTCGCCTGACGATTATTACGGCTTTGTCAACACGTTCAAATACGAAAACGAGAAAGTGGCTCTGGATAAATACACCCTGATCGAGGCAAACCGGAAACGCGTGGTTTACAACTGGCTCCAATATTTCAGCGAAGATTCACTGAAAAAAGAATTTGAAGAAAACGGTTTCAGAGTCGACGCGTTGTATTCAGATGTCGCCGGCAAACCCCTGACCCCGGATTCGGACGAAATCGCCATCGTAGCTGTGACATAAAACACACAGGCAAATCATGCTTTGCAACGCCCAACGCCATTAGCGGCGTAGTTGGCTTGAGGAACGAAACCCAACGTCGCCATGTGCCGGGAACGAAGTGATGCGGGGAAAGAATTCGGCGCTGGACACGAAATTTATTGTGTCCACGCTTCAGTTTAAAAGGTGACCCGGGTAACCATCCAGCATAATATGACGCAAGCGCGGCCTGAGCAATCGGGAAACGGACATAATGACCACAACGGCGCCGGAGAATAAGACATGGCCATAATATCGATGTTTTATGGAATTATAATTTCCATGTATTTTTTCGATAACAAAAAACACCATATGCCTCATATCCATGTCAAATATCAGGAACAGGAAGGCGTTTTTTTCAATTCCCGAAGGAAAAATCATTGACGGAGAATTAAAGAGAAATAAAATGAAGCTTGTTCAGGCGTGGATTGAAATACATAAAGACGAACTGATGGCAAACTGGGAGCTTGCCGTAAACGGTCAGGACATATTTAAAATAGATCCATTAAAATAAGGGAATTGTCGTGAATCCAAGAGTCAGAAAAGTCTCGCCTAACCCTGATTACACAATCAACCTGACATTTGATAACGGGGAAAACAAAATATTCGATGTCAGGCCTTACTTAGATAAAGGCATTTTCAGGGAATTAAAGGATTTAAGAGCGTTTAATTCGGTAAAGCCGATGCTTGGAAGCATTCGATGGCAAGGCGGTCAGGATTTTTGTCCCGACACTTTATACTTGGAAAGCATCTCCCGACCGCTTAATTGTTGATATGGAAATTTGAGGTGGTATGGTTTTAATGGACACTTTCTGAAGGTTGCGGTTTTGGTGGACTGCCGGATATGGGCGGTCCTTCTGCAACTTCTCTGGACGTGGATGAATCCGCTGTTCCAGTCCACATCCCCCCATCTTTTTGAAAAAATCAAGGGCGCCGTGTCAGGCGCTTTTTTTCACCGGTCCCTGTTTCCATGGAAAAAAGACGGAAGTATCCGCCCAAAGAATTGAATGATGACGGACGATTGAATTAAGAATGGTGCCGAAGGGGAGACTCGAACTCCCACGGAGATACCCCCACTAGACCCTGAACCTAGCGCGTCTGCCAATTCCGCCACTTCGGCCCTGAAAAGAGTCGCGGCGCCCGCTTTTTAAAAAAAACATGGAAAACCGCAACTAAAAGATTGATTTAATCTGATAAGTGAATTACATATTCTGATTTGCGGTTCTTGTCAAGACTATAATGAAGGATTTTTAAAAAAGCATGCGGGTTTTTGAAGACATTGAATCCATTGAGCGTCCCTTTCAAAACGGGGTCGTGACCATCGGCAATTTTGACGGGGTTCACAGGGGGCATCAGACCCTGTTTGAAAAAGTGATGAAAAAGGCCGCCCTTATGGACGGAACCTCCATCGTCATGACCTTTGAGCCCCATCCCTCGCGGATTATCACGGGTAAAAAAAAGCCCCCGCTGATCACCTCCTATGAGCGGAAAAAAAACCTGATCCGCGAAGCGGGCCTGGATGTGATGATCTGCGCGCCGTTCACCCGGGAGTTCGCGTCCCTGACCGCCGAGGCGTTCGCCCGGGATATCCTGGCGAAAAAAATCGGCGCCCGGGCCGTGGTGGTGGGCCGGGACTATTCCTTTGGAAAAAACAGGGAGGGCGACATCCGGCTTCTGCGGGAGTACTCCGAAAAATTCGGATTTGAGGTGGACACGGTGGACTGGCTGCCCATTCCGGGCGAAGAAGGCGGAAAAATCAGCAGCACGAAAATACGCGCCCTGATCTCCCGGGGAAAAGTGGCGGATGCCGCCGGGCTTCTGGGCCGGCATTACCAGGCGGAGGGAACGGTGAGGCGGGGCCGGAACCGGGGCGGCCGGCTGGTGGGCTTTCCCACGGCCAACATCTCCTTAAAAGAGCTTCTGTGCCCCAGCGCCGGGGTGTACGCCGTTTTTGTGGATCTGGACGGGGTCCGTTTCCAGGGCGCGGCCAATGTGGGGGTCAGCCCCACCTTTGACGACCATATCTTCACGGTGGAAATCCATATCCTGGATTTCGACCAGGACATATACGGGCGGGAAATCAGCGTCTCGTTTGTGGAAAAAATTCGGGACGAAAAAAAATTCCCCGACATTCCCGCGCTTTCGGAGCAGATTGAAAAAGACGCGGCCCGGGCCCGGGAGATTTTGTCGGCCGCTTCGGATCAGTGATGAAAACCAAAATCATCGTCTCATTGATCCTGGGCGCCGCCGTGTCGGCGGGCGCTTTTTTCCTGGCGTTTCAAAACGTGCCCTTTGACGATCTGTTCGCCTACATGGGCGCCATCGACTATATCTGGATCGCGCCGTCCATTTTTTTTCTGGCCGCCGCTTTTGTCATGCGGGTCGTCCGGTGGCGGGCCATCCTGGAATCGGCCCGGCCCCTGGGCTTCTGGCGGGCCTTCCACCCCACCATGATCGCCTTTGGCTTAAACTGCCTTCTGCCGGCCCGGATGGGCGAGGCGGCCCGCCCCCTCATTTTGCTGAAAAACGAAAAAATTCCCCTTTCCACCACCGTGGCCTCCGTGGCGCTGGAGCGGCTGTTCGACATGGGATTTTTATGCCTCAGCCTGGCCCTGCTTTTTTTCGCGGTGGACATGGACCCCGGCCTGGACATCCCCTTCGGCCCCTATCACCTGACCCCGGACCTTTTAAAAGACATCGCGTTCGGAATGATGAAACTCACGGCGTTGATTTTTCTCGGAATGGCGCTTATTATAATCAGAAGGACCCGTGAAATGGGAGAGGCCTTGATCCGTTTTTTGAAAAGGCCCCTGGACCGGGTCTTCCCGACTTTAAACAAAAAACGAAACCGTCCGGGACCCGGCGTTCTGGAGAACCTGGGGGCCGGGTTTGCGATGATCCGGTCGTTTAAAAAAATCTCCATCTGCCTGGCCCATACGTTTGGGGTGTGGCTCTTTTCCGCCCTGTCGTTTTACGTCATGTCCCTGGGAAGCCCGGGCATTGATCTGACTTTTCCGGAGATGGCGGCCTCTTTGATCATCATCTGTTTTTTCATCGCCCTGCCCTCGGTTCCGGGCTTCTGGGGCATATGGGAGGCCGGGGGCGTGTTCGCCCTGTCTCTTTTCGGGGTTTCTAAAACCCAGGCCGCCGGTTTTACCCTGGCCAACCACGCGGTTCAGGTTTTCCCGGTCATCGCGGCCGGCATGATTTCCGCCGCCATCACGGGAACCGGCATATTAAAAGCCCTTGCCTCAAAAAAGGAGAGCGAAAATGGCCCTGCTTGACATTCTCACATACCCGGACCCCTTTCTTGCGGAGCCGGCCAAACCGTTGGACCGGGTGGACGCCTCCGCGCGCAAACTCATCGACCGCATGGCGGAGACCATGTTCGCGGCCCCGGGGGTGGGGCTGGCGGCCAACCAGGTGGGACAGGACAAACAGATCATTGTGTACACCCGGCCTGATGAGGAGGGGAATATCTCCCAGTCTTTCGAGGCCCTGGTCAACCCGGTCATCGTTTCCCGGTCCGGAAGCCTTACGTCCAAAAAAGAGGGCTGTTTAAGCGTTCCGGGCTTTAAATGCGATGTGTCCCGAAGCGGACAGGTAACGGTGGACGGCCTGGACCGGCGGGGCCGGCCCGTCCGGATCAAGGCCGACGGCATGCTCGCCGTCATCCTCCAGCATGAGACGGATCATTTAAGCGGCCTGCTTTTCATCGACCGGATCAGCGCTTTGAAACGCTCTTTTTATAAAAAACGCCTGAAAAAAAAGGCCCGCGCGCGCGCATGACAAACGAATCGAAAGAAAAAAAATCCCGGGTCGTGTTTATGGGCTCGCCTGATTTCGCCGTTCCGTCCCTGCGCGCCCTGGTAAAAAGCGGCCATGACGTGGTTCTCGCCGTCACCCGGCCCGACCGAAAAAAAGGCCGGGGACGCAAACGCTCCGGATCGCCGGTGAAGGAGGCGGCCCTTGAAATGGGGCTTTCGCTCATCCAGCCGGAGTCCGCCAAAGACCCGGCCTTTGTGGACGCGCTCCAAAACGCCGACCCCGATTTTCTGGCGGTGGTGGCCTACGGGGAGCTGCTTCCCGAAGACGCGCTCAAAATCCCGGCCCTGGGCGCCGTCAACGTCCACCCCTCCCTCCTTCCCCGATACCGGGGCCCGGCCCCGATCCAGTGGGCGCTGATCAATGGGGAGAAAGAGACCGGGGTCTCCACCATGCTCATGAGCCGGGAGATGGACGCGGGCGACATCCTTTTTTCCGTCAAAACCCCCATCGGCCCGGACGACGACTCCGCGACCCTCCATGACCGCCTGGCCCGGATCGGCGCGGATCTCCTGGTCCAGACCCTTGACGCGATGAAAAAGAAAACGGCCGTTCCCCGGCCCCAGGACCATTCCCGGGCCACCCGGGCGCCTTTGCTGAAGAAAAAAGACGGCCGCGTGGACTGGGAAAAACCCGCCCGGGACCTGGAGTCCTTCATTCAGGGCGTGACACCCTGGCCCGGGGCCTTTTCCTTTTGCCGGGGCAAACGGTTTAAATTTTTCAAAGCCGCCGCCCTTGAGCGGCGCCTGCCGGGTCCGCCGGGCGCCATTTTCATTTCCCCGGGCGCTATTTCCACGGATTCGCCCGATTCCCTTTGCGTCAAGACCGGCCAGGGCGCCCTTTCCATTCTGGAGCTCCAGCCGGAATCGGGAAAGCGGCTTTTGGCCAAAGATTTTCTCAAGGGCTGGAAACCCTCTCCCGGGTGGGCCTTTGAGTGATGCGTGGACGCGAAAAACCATGACCCCGCGCCGAGACCCCCGGAAAATCGCCCTGTCCATCCTCAACCGGCTGGACTCCGGCCGGAAAACCCTGGACGATCTCATGGAGGAGGCCGACGCCCGGACGCCTTTGGGAAAAAAAGACCGGGCCCTTTTAAACGCCCTGGTCCTGGGGACCACGAGGTGGCGGGGCCGGCTTGACGCCGCGCTGGTCTGTTTGTCAAACATTCCCCTTGAAAAAATAGACCCCAGGGTTTTAAACGCGCTGCGCATGGGGCTTTTCCAGGTCCAACGCATGGACAAAACCCCCGTGTCCGCCGCCGTGAACACGTCCGTGGATCTGGTGAAAACCTTTTCCGGGCCCTGGGTGGCCAAATTTGTGAACGCCGTTTTAAGAAACGCGGCCAGGGCCGGGGCGGACGAAGACATTTTTCCGGATTTTCAAACAGATCCGGCCGGGGCGCTGGCGGCGCGAAAGTCTTTTCCCAAATGGCTCATCCGACGCTGGCTGGATCGCATGGGCCCCCAAAAAACCGCCGCGCTTTGTGACGCCATGAATCAAATCCCCCCCCTGACCCTTCGGGTCAACACCCTGGCCACGGACCGGGACGCCCTCATCCGCGCCCTGGAATCCCGGGGGTTTTTTGGGGAAAAAACCCGGTTTTCCCCGGACGGGGTGACGGTCCGGGGCGCCGGCCGGGATCTTTTCAAATCCCCCGAGTTTCAAAACGGGTGGTTCCAGGTTCAGGACGAGGCGGCCCAGCTGGTGTCATACATGCTGAGCCCGGACCCCGGCCGGATCATTCTGGACGCCTGCGCCGGGCTCGGGGGCAAAACCGGACACCTGTCCCAGCTGACGCGAAACCAGGGCGCCCTTTGGGCCATGGACAAAAGCGAAAAAAAACTGGCGAAACTGACCGTGGAAATGAAGCGGCTGGGCGCGGGTCCGGTCCGGACCGTCCGTCGGGACCTGTCGCGAAAAATCCAGGGCATGGGAGCCTTTGACGCGATCCTTGCGGACGCCCCGTGCTCGGGGCTGGGAGTGCTGAGGCGAAACCCGGACGCCAAATGGAGCGCCTCTCCGGACAAAATCAAAAAATCGGCCATACGCCAGCGTCTGTTTTTGAAAAATCTCTCGGGCCGGGTCAAACCCGGGGGGCGCCTGGCGTACGCGGCGTGCAGCATGGAGCCCGAGGAAAACGAGGAAATCGTGGAGGCGTTTCTGGCCGAAAACCCCGGATTCACGGTGGACACGGACCCGCCGGGCCTGCCTGAAAAGGCCCGGGCGCTTTTGAGCGCGTCCGGGTTTTTAAAGACCTCCCCGAGTCCGCATGACATGGACGGTTTTTTCGCCGTATGCTTCCAGAAAACAGGAAATTAATCACACAAATCACCCAAAGATAACTGTTTACAATAAAAAAAAGATGCGTTACCATCAAAAAAAGGAAACAAAACACCGGCGATTTTGCCGAAAATATTTTTGATAAACGCGCAACCATCTGGACGACGGCATCGTAAAAATTCGATATACAAGGCGTAGGGGTTATTTTTAATTGAGGCAATACATGTAGTATGCCTCAATTAAAAATAAGCGCTGCGACACATTTTTTTTACGATGCCGGACACAAATCCCATGCCCGTATTTGAATACAGCGCCTTAAACGCCAAAGGAAAAAAAGACGCCGGGATCATCGACGCCGAGGGCGCGGCGGCGGCCAAACGGAAGCTTCGGGATTCAGGCATCTATCCCATATCCTTGAAAGAGCTGTCCGGCGCCCCGTCGAAAAAAAAAGCCCGGATCAAACGATTCACTCTGGCGGGCCGCCTGTCCCGGGTTAAACCTTCGGACATCTCGGTCATGACCCGCCAGCTTTCCACCCTGCTGTGGGCCGGCCTGCCCCTGGTGTCCGCCCTGGACACCCTGATTCCCCAGACCAAGTCCGCGGCGTTTAAAAAAATACTGGCCCAGGTCAAAGACGCCATTGTGGAGGGCGGGGGCTTCGCCCAGGCCCTGTCCCGGTATCCCGGGGTTTTTTCGTCCCTTTATATCAATATGATCCGCTCGGCGGAGACGGCGGGCACCCTGGAAATCGTGCTGGAGCGCCTGGCGGACCTCACGGAAAGACAAGACGCCCTGTCTTCTCGCATCAAAGGGGCGCTGTATTACCCGATCTTTATGGTCGGAGCGGGCTCCCTGGCCCTTTTCGCGCTCATGGGATACGTGGTTCCCAAAATCACGTCGATATTTGAAGACATGAACCAGGCCCTTCCCGCCCCCACCGTGATTCTCATCGGCGCGAGCGATTTCATCAAAGGATTCTGGTGGCTGGCGCTGGCGCTTCTGGCCGCCGCCGCCTACGGCGCCCATCTTTTCATCAAGACCCCGAAGGGAAGGCATGTCTTTGACCAGATGAAGCTGTCTTTTCCCGTGGCCGGGGCGCTGACTAAAAAACTGGCCGCCTCGCGGTTTTCCAGGACCCTGGGCTCCCTCCTGGACAACGGTGTGCCCATGCTCAAGGCCCTGGACATCGTCAAAAACATCGCGGGCAACACGCTTTTCGCCGACGCGCTGGAGAATGTGGCCCAGGAGGTGGGAAAGGGTCGGGGGCTGGCCGAATCCATGTCTGAACAACACATTTTTCCTGTTTTGTCCGTCCAGATGATCCAGGTGGGGGAGCAAAGCGGGGACCTTGAAAACATGCTTGAAAAAGTGGCGGATATTTATGAAAAGGATGTGGAGAGCGCCATCACGGGCATGACCTCGATGCTGGAGCCTTTGATGATCCTTTTTATGGCTCTCATCATCGGTTTCATCGTGATTTCCATCGCGCTTCCCATCATCGAGATGAACCAGTTCGCCATGTGAAAAAACGCCCTTTAAAAAAACAGCTCAAAAACCGTTGGAGGACCCATTGACCATGCGCGCGATCAACGCCCATACGCCTCACAAACAGCCGAAAGAAAAAAAAGAAAACCTTGCGGAAAAAAACGCCCGGCACACACGCGAGGCCGGATTCACCCTCATCGAAATCATGGTGGTGGTCATCATCCTGGGCCTTCTGGCCGCCTTTGTGGCGCCCAAGCTCATGGGACGGCCGGAGCAGGCCCGGCGAACCAAGGCCAAAATACAGATCGCCGGCCTTGAAACGGCCCTGAAGCTCTACCGGCTGGACAACGGCGCCTACCCGTCCACAGACCCGGGCCTGCGGGCCCTGACCGGCGCCGGCGGGTCGGAATCGGAAACCGCCGTGTCGTACCTGGAAAAAAACAAAGTCCCGAAAGACCCCTGGGGGAACGAGTTTGTGTACAGGTCCCCGGGCGTGGAAAATCGGGAGTATGAAATCGTGTCATACGGCCCGGATGGCGCCCCGGGCGGAGAGGGGAAAAACGCGGACATCAACAGCTGGGACATCGAGTGAGCCTCAAAGACCGCGCGAGGCCCCGCCTGAAAGGGACCCCGGGGTTCACCCTGATGGAGCTGCTGGCGGCCCTGGCGCTCATGGGGATATTTCTCACGGTGGCCATCCCGGGGTTTCGCCGGGCGGTTTTCATGGACGACGCCAAAAAAAACGCCCGGCTCGTCATGGCCATGGCCCACGCGGCCGGGGACCGGGCCGTGAAAACCGGGAAGCGGCATATGCTCAATATCAGCGTGTCCGACCAGACCCTCTGGGAAACCCGGGAGGGCATGACCGAAAAAGAGGCGCTTGAGGCCCGAGACGCCGCCCGCGCCTTTTCCGGGGGCGTCCGGGCCATGGATGTGGAGCGCCCGGAAAAAGGAGCCATCTCAACCGACCCGGCCCCCATCCATTTTTACCCCCAGGGGCATTCGGACATGGTATTGATCCACCTCCGGGATGAGTCGGGCAAGGACCTTTCCCTTCTCATCGAGCCCTTTATGCCGGACATCCAGGTGTATCGCCGATATGTGGAATTTGAATAAAAAACAGCCCCGCCCCGGAAAATTTTTTGGAAAAAGCGCGCCCGGGCGCCCAAAGGGATTCACCCTCATTGAGACCATTGTGGCCATGGCGGTGGCCGCCATCGCCCTCACGGCGATTTTTAAACTCCATCTCCAGAGCCTGTCCATCGCCCAAAACGCCTCGTTTTATTCCGCGGCGCCGCTTCTGGCCGAAGGCAAACTGTGCGAGTGGCGCCTCAAACCCCTGGATGAGCTGACGGACTCGTCCGGGAATTTCGAGGACGATTTCGGCGGGTATCAATGGCGCGTGGAGATTTCCGACGCCGCCCGGGAGATGATGGAAAATCTTCCGGCGGACCTGGCGGAAAACTCCCTGCTGACCGAGGCCCTCGTCAAACGGCTTGAGGGATTTAAAAAAATCGACATCCGCGTGTCCGGGCCGGGAAAATCCGTTTACACGACCCGGGCCTACCTGTTTTGGGATGAAAAAAACAATCAAAAATAGAGCCGAAAAGGGGTTCACCCTCATTGAAATCGTCATGGCCGTGTCCATATTCGCCATCCTGGCCACCGCGACATTGACCTCTTTCAACACGATTTCCTCCAGCTCCCGGATTCTGAATCGGAATATCCGGCTCACTGAAATGGCGAACAGGTGCCTGAACCGCATGACGCAAGACATCCGGGCGGCCCGTGTGTCCATCCCCCCCTTTTACTCCCCGCCCCGGGGACACGAGGGCGACGACCCCGACCCCTATCGGCTGGAGGGGGACGAGGACGGGGATGGGTTTTCCCGGCTTCGATTCGCCTCCCTGGCCCATCTTCCCGTTGACGGAAACCCGGTCCCGGGAATCGCCAGGATCGTGTACTATGTGGACAAGGGCCGAAACGGCGGCCGTGTTCTGAGGCGCTCCGACCGCCTGGAGCCCTTTGAGCCCTTTGAAAAAAACCCCCATGATCCGGTCCTTTGCGAAAAAGTCCTCTCGGTCCGGTTCCGCTACCATGACGGGGACGACGCGCGGGAGAGCTGGGACTCCGACTCCCCGGAAAACCAATACGGCTCTCCCCGGGCCATCTCCATTGAGCTTGAGCTGGGCGATGACCAAAAAAAGGTCCGGATGACGGCCTGCGCCGCCCTTCCGGTTTTCAGGGAAAAAAGGGGGAGCCGACCATGACGGGAAACAACCGGGGAATCGCCATGATTTTGACGCTGTCGGTCATCTCCGTCCTTCTCATCCTGGCGCTGGCCTTGAGCCAAAGGGCCGGCAGGATGGCGGAAACCGTCATATGGAACCGGGATTCGGCCATTCTTTCGAACATGGCCGAATCCGGGGCCCACATCGCCATGGCCCTGCTGATCGAAGACGGCATGGAGGGCGACACCGACACGCGGTGCGACATCTGGGCCGACGAAACCCGAGTGGAGGCGATTTTGCAAACCCTGCCCTTTCAAAAGGGAGAGCTGGCCGTTCGGATCTTTGACGAAAGCGCCCGGATACAGGCCAACGCCCTGGTGAATTTTCCAAAGGGCCGGTCCCCGTCCCAGGTCCAGATGAATATCTGGAAACGTTTTTTAAGCAGCCAGATCGATTACCGGGAATCGTCTCTGGACTCCTTTGAAAAGTCCGACGATTTTAAAAAAAAAGACGCCATCCTCACCTTTGCGCACTCCATGATCGACTGGCTGGACTCCGGGGATGACGACGCGGTGTCCGGAACCGCCATATCGGCCTACGGCGCCGAATCGGAGTTTTACCGGGACTTGGATCCCCCCTATGAATGCCGAAACGGCCCCTTCGCATTTGATGAAGAGCTGACAAAAGTCAGGGGATACGATTTTTTTTCCGTTCCCCCCCCGGAAAGAAACCCCCGGAAAATAACAGGGGAAAAAGGGGAGAAAGACACAACAAACGGCCCCGATGAAAACGCCTTCGGCGATCCGGATGAGGCGGAGGACGAGTGGGGATTTGACGAAAACGCCCACATCCCGGATTACGTCACCATCCGGGGCGCGACGCCCGCGGGCCGAAGCAAATTTAAATACGACGGGAAGATCAACATCAACACCGCCCGGCTTCCCGTTCTTCTGGCCATGTTCCTGCCCGAAAACCGGGAGTTCGCCCAGTGGATTCACTCCGCGCGGGAAAAGGCGGAGGAAAACTGCCAGACCCGGCCGCCGGGGGGCGAGACGGGCGAAGAGGGCGTTTCCGGCGCCCCGGATGTGGACATCAGGGAGCGGGACTGGCACCACTCGGGCCCGGGATGGGAAAGCCTTTCCGCCGCTGAAAAGAAACTCATCAAAACCTCCAGCGATCTGTTCCGGGTGGAATCCGTCGCCACTCTTCGGGGCCGGACCCTGACGGCTGAGGCCATCGTCAAACGGGAAGGCGGGAAAAAGAAAAAAACTTCCTGCAAAATCTTGAATCTTTCCTTTAAATAATATATCAAAGATAGTTGCGCCATCGTCCCCCCGGACGGCCGCATTTCGCGGCCTTGTCTTTTTTCGGCCCGGGGGCGACGTGGAATAAAAAAATCAAACCATCGGGGCAAAACAGACCGCCATGAGAAAAAAAACCCTATCCCTGGACGTTGGACGAGACGCCGTGTCGGCGGTCCGGACGCTGGAAAGCGTCAAGGGAAAAGTCATCGAAGCGCATGACCGGACCCCCTTTTCGGGCCGGGGAGAGTTTCATGACGACATGGCCGAGGCGGTTGAAAAAACCCTTGACGCTGTTTACGACAAGGATTGTCTTTGCGTCGCCTCTTTCCCGGCGGACATGATTTCGTATCGAAACATCACGATTCCCTTTTCCGACCCCGGCAAAATCGCAAAGATCCTGCCCTTTGAGCTGGAGCCCCTGGTCCCGTTCTCCGTCCATGACATTTCCATCGGGTTTGCGTCCGCCGGGTCCGCCGGAGACGGAAAAAAGGAGATCCGGCTCCTGACGGCCTTTATTGAAAACAAGGCGCTGGAATTGTTTCTGGCGATTTTGAAAGAGCGCCGAATCGAGCCCAAATTCCTGATTCCCGGCGCCTATCCTTTGACCCGGCGTCTGGCGGAATCAGATCAAAATCCCGAAAATTTCATCGTGGCCGACATCCGCTCCCAAACGGCGGCTCTTTCCGCGGCGCTGGAAAGCCGCCCGGCCTTTATCCGGACCATTCCCCTTTCCGGCCCCGGGGAGGCGCTTGCGAAAAATCTTTGCGACGGCATACGCCGGACCCTGTTTTTGATGGAAGACCTTTTCACGCGCCCCTGCCCCATGGACGGCGTGTTCATCACCGGCCCGGGAATCGACCCGTCCGCCGGCGAGGGGCCGGACCTGGAGCGTCAGATGGAGTCTTTTCTGAAGCTTCCGGTGAAAAGAACCCACATCGTGCTGGACGAAAACATCTCCTTTTCGAAAAATGCCGCGCCGGACTGGCGCCCCGATCTTATGGACACGGCCCTTTGCATGGCGCTTTGCCCGGAAAAAAGCCTGCGGGACATCAATTTCCGCAAGGGCCGGTTTCAAATGCGGCGAAACTGGGCCACGCACAAAAAACAGATCATCGCCACCGGGATTTTCGCCATGGTCTTCGCGGCGACCGTCCTCTTTCACTTTTTCATGGGCGTTCACGCCGACCGGAAAACCATCGCCCATCTGGACCGCCAGATGGCGGACATTTTCAAGGGCCTCTTCCCCCGGGCGGGCCATGTGGAGGATCCCGCGGCCGCCATTCAAAAAAGAATTGAGGACAAAAAAAAGGAAAACCTGGACGCCTACGAGAATGAAAACCGCCTCCGGGTGGTGGACATGCTCAACGAGATCAGCCGGCTCATCCCCCCCGGCGTCGACGTGAGGCTGTCCAAATTCTCCTCCCGGGGAAAAGACTTCCAGATCGTCGGGAACACCGACACGTTCAACGCGGTGGATGAGATCAAAAGCCGTCTGGAGAAAATCGCCATGGTTCGAAACGTGACCATTCAATCGGCGAAAACCGATAAAATAAGCAAACGGGTCCTTTTTAAGCTCAAAGCGGACCTGGCCGTCAAAGACAGGGGGAGGCCATGATCTCTCTGAAGCCGAAGCTCAAGCTCAGCGGGCGGGAAATCCGCATGATATGGGCGGCGGGCGGCGTTTTGGTCCTGATCGCGGCGCTTCAGTTCGCCGTGATTCCCGCGGTGAGCCAAAGCATTTATCTTGAAAGGCAGATCGCGCTTAAAAAAAAGCGGGTTCTGGAAACGCGCCTTTTAGAGGCGCGATACCGGGAAATCGACCGCAAGGCCCTGGACGCGAAAATGAAGCTGAACAAAAGGCCCCGGGGGTTCACGCTCTTTTCCTTTCTGGACGCCCTGGCCGGCAAAACCGGGCTGAAAAGCGCCATTGTGTACATGAAGCCCAACCGGCTGGAGAGAAAAAACAGCCGGTATAAAATTTCAATCGTGGAAATGAAGATGTCGGGAATCAATATGAAACAGCTGGTCCGCTACCTTTACGGGGTCGAGACATCAAGGAACCTGATTCACATCAAAAAAATCGCCGTCACGAAAACCGGGAAAACCAAAGGAGCCATCGACGTTGTTTTACAGGCGGAAACCCTTGAAATTTAAAAGCGCGTGGAAAAAAGCGGCCGCCTACGCCCTTTGTTTCGCCGCGGCGGCCCTGGCGTTCGTTTACTGGCTGTTTCCCGCCGATCTCATCAGGGACGCCATCGCCTCCCGGGCCGAAAAAATCGCGCCGGGCGTCGAGACCCGCGTTGAAAAAATCGCCCCGGCCCTTCCCGCCGGCATACGCCTCAAACAGGCCGGCCTTTATCTGGACGGGGGGGAGCTGATTTATTTTGACCATCTCAAGGTGACGGCCCGGATTTTCTCCCTCATGGGGAGCCGGCGGCGGTTTGATTTCACGGGCGCCCTGTATGACGGGGGCCTGTTCGGGGAGATCTCGTTTCAGGAAAACGGCCCCGGGAAGGAGACGCGCCTGGACTGCCGGTTTTCAGGCGTGAACGCGGCCCGGCACGCCGCGGTCCGGCGCATGTCCTGGAATCCGGGCCTCCACCCCTTGAACGGACGGCTCTCGTTCCGGAAAAAGCCGGGGGATCCCGGCCGCGCGGCCCTTTTCCTCACAGATGTCCGGATCAACTTTCCCCAGGCGGTTTTCGGGATTGAGCGCGCGGCCTTCAGCGCCATAGAAGCCGAGGCGGTTTTGAAAACAGACGGCGCGACCATCGCCAAATGCGTCATGAAGGGGAACCAGGCGGAGATTGAGATATCGGGCTCGGTCCTGTATGGCCGGGATATCCGGACCAGCGCCCTGCGTTTAAACGGGGTTTTCCGGATCAAAGACGCGTGGAAAGAAGACGGCGGCCTGGCCGGTCTTCTGGCCGGCGGTCTGTTCGGGGATGGCGGCGTGAGATTCCGGGTTCGGGGGACTTTGGCGAATCCCCGGTTTTCTTTGGCGGAATAAATGGGTTTTACGACGCCGTCTGATCCATTTTTTACGGGTTTATCAATGGGTTTGATCTTGTCATGAAAAAATACTTTATCGCGGCGAATATAATTCTTCTGGCGGCCTCGGCCTATTTTGGCGTGGCCGCCGTTTACAAGGGAATGGAATCCCGGCTGCCCCGGATCCAGGCCCTTCCGGACCCCGCGCCAAAGCCCGTCAAAAAGCCCCGGAGGGAAAAAAGTTTTTCCCACTATAAAACCATCGCGGCCCGAAACCTGTTTGACACGGACAAAAAAAATCCGGCCCCGATCCAAAAAATCGACATCGAAAGCCTTGAAAAAACCCGGCTCGACTTAAAGCTTCTGGGCACCATCGTGGGGGGGCCCGAAAACTCCGCGGCGGTGATCGCCAAATCCTCCAGGAGAAAGCAGCGCCTGTACAGGATCGGCGATTCGGTGGAAAACGCCGTGATCAAGATGATATTGTGGGAAAGAATCGTGCTGAGCGTGGACGGCCGCGAAGAGATCCTGGAGATGGAAAAAAAAGGCGCGCAAAAAATCGCGGCCGCCTCGGCCGGGACCCGGAAAAAAAGAGGACGAGCCAAAAAACAGCGCCCCCCCATCAAGCGCCGAATCACCCTGCGCCGATCCGTCATTGAGAAATCCCTCACGGATATCAGCGGCCTGATGAAGGACATACGCGTCCGGCCCCATCTTGAAAACGGCCGCCCGGCCGGCATGGCTCTCAGCCGGGTCAGGCCCTCCTCCATATTCCGGAAAATGGGGCTGGCCGGCGGAGACATCCTGACCGGGGTGAACGGGAAACGGATTCAAAGCGCCGGGGACGCCATGCGGCTGTACCAGGGCCTTAAAAACGACCGCTCCATATCGGTGGATATCATCCGAAGGGGAAGAAAACATATTATTGATTATTCATTCAAATAAACAAGGGGGGGCCATCGGCCCCGCCACATCATTCAGGACATGAAAAAATGAGACATCGCGCCATCTTTTTCTTTTGGATACTTATCTGCTTTTGGGCGGCGGCCGGCCCGGGCGCGACGCGTCCGGCGGCCCAGCCCCCGGGACCGGCCGCGCCGGGCGCGGAGGCAGACCGGTCTGAAAAAACCGTGAGCATCAACTTTGAGGATGTGGACATCAATGTCTTTATCCGGTTCATCAGCCGGGCCTCGGGAAAAAATTTCATCGTGGACCGTTCCGTCAAGGGAAACGTGACCATTATCTCGCCAAAGGAAATCTCCGTCGAGGAGGCGTGGCGGGTGTTCGAGTCGGTCCTGGAGGTCCACGGGTTCACGGCCGTGGAGGCCGGGGAGGTCACCAAGATCGTCCCCATGCCCTCGGCCCGGTCCAAAAACATCGAGACGCGCCTGAGAAAAGAATCGGGGCGGCCCGAAGACCGGGTGATCACCCAGATCATCCCGCTGAAGTACGCCGCGCCGGATGAGGTCAAACGGCTTCTCACCCCCCTGGTGTCCAAAAACAGCGTGCTGCTGGCCTATGGGCCGGCCAACATGCTCATCATCACCGACGTGGCCTCCAACATCAAACGGCTGCTGAAAATACTGGACGCGGTGGATGTCATGAACATCGGCCGGGAGCTGGCCATCATTCCCGTGGAATACGCCGACGTCCGCAATTTCGCCAAGACCCTGGGCTCTGTTTTCCCGGGAATCCGGCCCGGCCAGAAAGGGGCGCGGGCTAAAACGGTCCGGTTTATCCCCGATGAGCGCACCAACTCCATCATCGTCATGGCCGGGAACGAAGACGCGAAAAGAATCAAACAGCTCATCTCCATCCTGGATGTGGAGACCCCCCGGGGCAAGGGAAAAATCCATGTGTACACCCTGGAAAACGCGCTGGCCGAAGACATGGAAAAGGCCCTTAAAAACGTGTCCAGCCAAAAGGGCCGCTCCTCCAAGCTCGGCAAGAGCGCCCCGGCCATCGCAGGGGCGGTGGGCATCTCCTCGGACAAGGCCACCAACAGCATTGTCATCACCGCCGACAAATCCGATTATATGGTTCTTGAAAAGGTGATCCGGAAACTCGACGCCCCCCGGACCATGGTGTACATCGAATGCCTCATCATGGAGGTCCGGGCGGACATGGGCTCTGAAATTGGTGTGGACTGGTCGGGAGTCGGCCTGCTGCCTGAAGATATTCTGTCGGAAAACCGAAAATTGGGATATAAGGCCGGTTTTGGGAGCAAAGACCCTTTGGCGGCCACATCCCCGGGTTTTGCCCTGGGGCTGCTTGCGGATACCATCACCCTCGGAGGCCTGACATTTCCCAACATCGGGGCGATGATCAGCGCCTTCCAGCAGGACACCAGCGTCAATATTCTCTCCACTCCCCAGATCCTGGTCATGAACAATGAAGAGGCCAAAATCACGGTGGGCGAAAGTGTGCCTTTCGCGACCGAGTCCAATACGGACAGCGGGATCACCACAAGCTCTTACGAATACAAGGATGTGGGCATCACCCTGAAGATCACCCCCCAGATCAGCAAGGACCGGGCGGTCCGGCTCAAGTTCAGCCATGAGCTGACCAAGGTTAAAGGGGTGAGCGCCACCGACTATCGACCCACCACCCTGAAACGCGCCATCGAGACCTCGGTCATTGTCAAAGACGGAAAAACCGTGGTCATCGGCGGCCTCATAGACGAGCAGATCGACGCCATGGAAACGTCGGTGCCCTGCCTGGGGGACCTGCCGCTTCTGGGCATGCTTTTCAAAAATTTTTCCAAAAGCGACAACAAAAGCAACCTGTTTGTGTTTTTAACCCCCCATGTCATCGCCCGGGCCGGGGAAGCCGGGAAGATATACAGGGATAAAAAGGAATACATGGACGAAATGAAGGAAAAGTCCATCAAGATGTATAAGTCGAAAGACAAGAAACGAAGATAACGAAAACCCGGAACACGGCGGCCGCTCATCATGGGATACCATCTCACCGACATTTTAAAGAAACGCCTGGGCCTTTCAGACCCGGACATGGAAGAGGCGCTGGAGCGCCATTCCGGAAAAGGCGGGGACATCGGCGCCTTTCTGGTGGGCGAACGCGTCATATCCGAAACCGATCTCCTTGAAACCTTAAGCGCCGTCCACGGACTGCCCTTCATGGACCGTCTGCCCGGGCCCAACCCGGGAGACGATTTTGCCAAATCCCTGCAAATCCAGTTTTTAAAAAAACACCTGATGGTTCCTTTGGGAGAGGCCCTTCCGGAATGGGCGCTCCAAAACCCCGGGGACCCGCCGCCGTGGGAAGTCGGGGAGTATGTCATCGCCGTCCGGAATCCCGCCTGTTTCCAGGCCCTGGAAGACATGGCCCGGACCCTCGGCGTCGGGTCATACACCCTGGTTTTGTCCACCCGGGAGGCCATTGTCTCCACCATCAACATGGCCTATGACCTGTCCCGGGATTCGGCCGAGCGCCTGGTTCAGGACATGGAGGAGGACGGGGACGCCATACTGAGCAAAATCCAGGAAACCCGGGACATCCTGGACGACGCCGGCGACGCGCCCATCATCAAGCTGGTCAACCACATCATCTCCCAGGCCGTGAAGGCCCGGGCCAGCGATATCCATATCGAGCCCGGCCAGGACAAGCTCAAGGTCCGCCGCCGGGTGGACGGCATCCTCTACGATCTTCTGTCCCCGCCCAAATGGATTCAGCCGGCGCTCATTTCCCGGATCAAGGTTATGGCCAAGCTCAACATCGCGGAAAAAAGGCTCCCCCAGGACGGCCGCATGGAGGTCAAAATCGGGGACACGGACATTGACGTTCGGGTCTCCATCATCCCCACCTCTTTCGGCGAGCGTGTGGTCATGAGACTTCTGGTCAAATCCGCGTCCCTGGTGGGCCTTCCCGAGCTGGGGCTGGATCCGGACGATTTTAAGACCCTTCAAAAAATCATCCGGTCTCCCAACGGCATCGTTCTGGTCACCGGCCCCACGGGAAGCGGAAAAACCACCACCCTTTACGCCGTTTTGTCATCCATGAACCGCCAGGACATCAACATCATCACCATCGAAGACCCGGTGGAATACCAGATCAACGGGATCAGCCAGATCCAGGTCAACCCTAAAATCGACCTGACCTTTGCCCGGGGTCTGAGATCCATTGTCAGGCAGGACCCGGATGTGATCCTCGTGGGGGAGATCCGGGACCGGGAAACCGCTGAAATCGCCGTTCAGTCGGCTTTGACCGGCCACCTGGTCTTTTCCACCCTTCACACCAACGATTCGGCCGGGGCCATCACGCGCCTGGTGGACATCGGAGTGGAGCCGTTTCTGATCTCCTCCTCCGTGGTGGCCGTCATCGCCCAGAGGCTGGTCCGTATCCTGTGCGACCACTGCAAACAGCCCCACACGCCGGACGAATCCCTGCTGCGGATGGTCGGGGTCCGGTCCGCCGCCGGACACGTCATCTACCAGGCCGATCCCGGCGGATGCGAAAACTGCTTCCACACCGGCTACAAAGGCCGAATCGGCATATTTGAAATCATGCTCCTGACCGACTCCGTCAAAAGCCTGATACTCAAAGATTTCGACTCCAACCTGATTAAAAAAGAGGCGGTTGAAAACCGCATGACCACGCTGCGGGAAAGCGCCGTCCAAAAAATGCTGGCGGGAATCACCACCATCGAAGAGGTGATACGGGTGACCCGGACATGAGACGCGCCGCCGCCATCCTTTTTTCAGCCGCCGTCATGGCGCTGGCGTTTTCAATCTCCCATGCCCGGGAGGGCCTTTGGATCGACGCCGACGCCCAGTTCGAATTCGCCCAAACCTGCTTTGAAAACTCCGATTACCCCCAGGCCGCCGCCGAATACAAACGGTTTGCCCACTTTTTCCCCAAAGACCCGCGCGTCAAAGAGGCCGGGTATCTCATCGCCCTGTCCCGGCTTTTGTCGGACCGCCCGGATGAGGCCATTCGGGGCTTTGACGGAATCATTGATGATTATCACGCGGGTGGAGCGGACGTCGACGGGCCGGATGAGTGGACGATTCGGTCCCACCTGGACAAAAGCCGATCCCTGGAGGCCGTGGGCCGATACGGGGCCGCCGCGCTGACCCTTTCCAACCTGGCGAAGATCGCCCGGTCCCCGGATATTCAGGATGAGGCGCGTTACCGGGAGGGATGGCTTCGGATCGAATCCCGGTCGTGGAAAAAGGCCCGGGAAAGCTTTGGGCGAATCCGCCCGGAAAACAGGGGGCGGCTCCGCCTCGAATCCCTGTCCCAAACGCTTGAACAGGGCCCCGGCCCGGCCAGGAGCCCACTGACGGCCGGGCTTCTGTCCGTGGTTCCCGGCCTGGGGCAGCTCTACCTGGGCCGTTATCACGACGCGGCGGTGGCGTTTTTTTTAAACGCGGCCCTGGCCTGGGCCTCCTGGGAGATGTTTGAAAACGGTCTCAACGCCGCGGGGACGCTCACGGCCCTTGCGGGGGTCGGCTTTTACTCCGGAAATATTTTCAGCGCGGCGGCCGGCGCCCATAAACACAACCGGCGCCGGGAAGAGGCGTGGATCCATCGGCTGAAAAAAAATCTCAAAATCCATCTTTTGCCCCCCAAGGACATGAGGGGGCCCGGGCTTTCCATTACCTGGGGGTTTTAACGACCCGAATTTGTTTTCACCCTGTTTTTTTAATCGGTTTTATGTTATTTGAATGTGAATGAATAACCGGCGAAGCCTTGCGAAAGGAGGGACGCATATGAAAGCCATCAGCGCGCTCGCCCTTTTTCTCTGCCTTTTGACTGTGGCGGCGGCCCGGCCGGCCGCGGCCGGGGAAGGCGCCATCCAGGGCCGCGTGGAGCTGAAAGACGAGTCCGGGACTGTCCGTCCCGGGATGTTTCTGAAAATTTTTTTGACCCGGGAAAAAATCCCGACCGGGCCTCACGAGAGCCTGGCCGACAAAAAAAAGCCCGAGGCCATTGACGCCATCATCAGCCTGCATGTGGATTTTTACAAAAATCTCCTTGAGAAAAGGGCCATGAAAGATTTCATGGCCGGCGACGCCGAGTCCCGGGCCGACGGAACGTTTTTATTTGAGCGCGTGGCGCCGGGGGATTACCACATCGTCATCGCCTTCCCCTCCATGATCAGGACCCGAAAAGTGGCCTGGCAGGTCCCGGTTCATGTGAAGTCCGGAAAAACCGCCCATGTGACGCTCAATGGCGGGAATATGGCTTTGCCGACGTATCGAAGATAAAACACAAACCAGGAAGAAAAGGAAACAAACCATGTGCCTTGCCATACCGTCCAAAATTATCAAAATCCAGGACAAGATGGGAACCATCGATGTGGACGGCGTGACCCGAACCGCCAGCCTCCTGCTTCTGGAGGACGCCCAGGTGGGGGATTATGTCATCGTTCACGCCGGATTCGCCCTGCATAAAATAGATGAAAAAACCGCCCATGAATCCTTGAGCATTCTTAAGGAGGCGGCCCAGGCGGTTGAGTCCCAAGAATAGGGTTCGTAAAAGCGCTCATGTCCAAGCCTGTCGCATCCAAAACCCTGGCCGTGAACGGCATTGTCCAGGGAGTGGGCTTTCGCCCGTTTATCCATCAGCTGGCGGGCCGCTTCGGCCTGAAAGGCGAGGTGGCCAACACCTCCGCCGGGGTGTTCATTCACATTGAGGGGCCGGCCGACGATGTGGATCTGTTTTGCCGGCGCATTGAAAAAAATCCCCCTCCCCTGTCCCGGATCACCCACATGGCCGTCTCAAACGCGCCGCCAAAAGGCTATGAGACGTTTTCCATCGTCAAAAGCCGGGGCCGCGACTCGATCTCCACCCTCATATCGCCGGATGTGTCCGTGTGCGAAGACTGCCTTTCCGAGCTTTTCGACCCCGAAGACCGCCGGTATCTGTACCCTTTCTTAAACTGCGTCAACTGCGGCCCCCGCTACACCATCATCGACGACATCCCCTATGACCGCCCCCACACCTCCATGAAGGGCTTTGACATGTGCGACGCCTGCCGCCGCGAGTATGAAGACCCGGCAAACAGGCGCTTCCACGCCCAGCCCAACGCCTGCCCGGAATGCGGGCCCCATGTGGCGCTTTACAACGCCTCACGGGAAAAAATCCCCGGCCCCGATCCCATTGAAAAAACCGCCCGGCTGTTAAAGGAGGGCCATATCCTGGCCATCAAGGGCCTCGGGGGTTTTCATCTGGCGGCGGACCCGGAAAACGACGCGGCGGTCAAACGCCTGAGAGAAAAAAAGGGCCGGGAGGAAAAACCCTTCGCCCTCATGTCCCCGGACATGGCGGCCATTGAGGCATACGCCCATGTGAGCGACGCTGAAAAAAAGCGGCTGAACTCCCTCCAGCGGCCCATCGTGATTTTGCGGAAAAAAATCCCCACCTCCCTTTCCGAAGCGGTTTCGCCGAAAAACGACTCTCTCGGGGTCATGCTGCCCTGCGCGCCCCTTCATTACCTGCTTTTTCAATGGGGGTTCAAGGCCCTGGTGATGACCAGCGGAAACATCAGCGAAGAGCCCATCGTCATCGACAACGAAACAGCCTTTTCCACCCTGGGGAACATCGCGGATTATTTCCTGATCCACAACCGGGACATTTACTTAAGAAGCGACGACTCCATCGTGAGACACTCGGCGGGCGCCACACGCCTCATCCGGCGCTCAAGGGGCTATGCCCCGGCGCCCATATTCCTGAAAAAAAGCGTTCCCCCGACCCTGGCCTGCGGCGCCCATATGAAAAACACGGTGTGCCTGGCCAAGGGCCAAAACGCCTTTTTAAGCCAGCACATCGGGGATTTGGAAAACCGGTGGGCGGACGATTTTTTCCGCATGACCATTGACCACATGAAACGGATTTTCGACATCCACTGGGAAATCGCGGCGTGCGACCTTCACCCGGACTATTCCAGCTCCCGATACGCGAAGACCCTGGAGGAGCGGGGGGCCCGGCTGGTCCGGGTTCAGCATCACCATGCCCACATCGCCTCATGCATGGCCGAAAACCAGATCGATTCCAAAGTCATCGGGATCGCCCTGGACGGCGCGGGCCTGGGGTCCGACGGCGCCATATGGGGGGGCGAGGCGCTTGTGGCGGATTTGACGGGTTTTGAGCGCTCCGGAAAAATCGAATACAACGCCATGCCCGGGGGCGACGCCGCGGCCCGGGAGCCCTGGCGAATGGCGCTGTCCTATCTCCACGAGGCGTTCGGGGACTCCATGAGCCGCTTGAGCCTGCCGCTCATCCGCCACGCCGGGGAGAAAAAAATCCGCGTCATTCAACAGATGATCAACGGAAACATCCACTCGCCCCCGACCTCCAGCGCCGGGCGCCTGTTTGACGGCGTCGCCTCCATCATCGGCATCCGCCACATCTCCACCTTCGAGGGCCAGGCCGCCATGGAGCTGGAAATGGCGGCCGCCGGAGAAAAGCCCCGGGGCGTTTACCCCTGCCAATGGATCGGCGAAAAAGAAAAAACCCTGCCCACGGCCCCCATCATCCGGGCCGTGGTCGCGGACATGGAAAAAGGCGCGTCGCCGTCTCAAATCAGCGCCAAATTCCACGCCACCCTGATTCAGGCGTTTTGCGATCTGTGCCAGATCGTGAAAAAGGAGACCGGCATCGACCAGGCGGCCTTAAGCGGCGGGGTGTTCCAAAACCGCGTTTTGCTTTCGGGAATGAAGGGCGAGCTGGAAAAAAGAGGGTTTGAAGTCTTTTGCCATTCCCTGGCGCCGTGCAACGACGGGGGACTTTCCCTGGGCCAGGCCGCCATCGCCGCCGCCCAATGCGCCGGGTAGTGGGAAATTTTATGAACAAACAACTTGCCCTGAAAGACGAATTGACCGAATTCCTTCTCTATACGACTCCCAATGGCGATGTCAAAGTTGAGATTATTTTTCATCGTGAGAATGTCTGGCTGACTCAAAAACGGATGGCGGAGCTTTTCGGGGTTGGCGTCAAAACATTTGGACCATATATATAGCGAAGGAGAGCTGGAGAAGCCGGCAACTGTTTCCATTTTGGAAACAGTTCAAAATGAGGGCGCGCGACAGGTAAAACGAAAGTTGGAGTATTACAATCTCGACGCCATCATATCGGTCGGCTACCGGGTGAATTCATTCAAAGCCACCCAGTTCAGAATCTGGGCGACCCAAGTCCTTAAAGTTTCGAGTTAGAGGACGGCCGGTGAAGGAGAAATTCCGTACTGCCGGCGTGAACGGTTGACGGAAGTCAGACAACAACATAGCGCCTGAGAAGCCGGCGAACAATGGGGGTAAAACCTCAGCGGAGCAGGCGGAGGGAAGGGAGTTGACCAAGGGGAACACCATGAAAGCCGCCGCAGTCCGCACACAGGGGCGGGGAGCTGCGTCGATCGCTCTTTGTGGCGCGCGCAGAAAAGCTCAACAGGATAAGGACGCCAGATGAATTGCGCATTTTTTTCCGGATAAGAGGTTTCAGCGTTCATACCCGAGGCAGGAGCCGCATGAGGTAGTTCCTCACGTACGGATCTGTGCGGGGGGAGCCGGTTGACCGGCTTTCCTACAGTGACAATAAAACTTGATTTGACTATCCCCATTTTAGACGTTATGGGTCAGGTTTTAATCCCATTCCGCGATCCGAAGTCTCTTTCACCCAATACGGAATACCCCTTCGGGTCCACTTCGCAAACCCCATTTTTTCACCCAGATAAAATCGGCGATAGGCTTTGACGGGATATCCCGGGACTCTGTATTGCTCCGGCATGGCCTGGGCGAACGGGGTCAGGCCTTTTCTCTCATACTCCATATCCGAAACACTTCTCAGCGCGTCAATCGATTTGTGATCGTGAGACCGCCTGTATCTGTATCTATATTCATCATTTAACGCATACGCAAGTTTGCTGAGCCATTCAAAATTGTCGTAAGATTCCTCCGCCCACAGCACACAGGGATGCTTTTGATGGGTGGGCCTGTATGGCGTCTCAAAATTTTTTTTGCTTAAAGCCGAGCAGAGAATTTGGACGCTTTCCAATGTCATCTTCACCACATGCTGATCACAATGGAATTCGGCGCATTTTTCAATATCCGTGTCCAGCACAAAAATATTCATGAATCAGGACTTTTCACCCGCCAGAATCCCGGCGTCATTGGGGGAGCGGAGATCCAGCCTTTGAATATTGGCGATCCCGGATTTTTCAAGCATGTCTCGAAGCTGGGCCTCTGAATACGACTGGCCTTTGTCCGTGCCGGCCAGCATGTTTAACGCGAACAGCGCCGGAAACAAAGGCCCGTCCATGGCGTCGTTGAGTATGAATTCATGGATCAGAATCTTTCCGCCGGTTTTAAGGGCGTCGGCGGCCCTGGCGACAATGGACGCCGCCTCCCGGGGCCCTTCCCCGTGCAGAATGTGGGAAAGCCACGCCGCGTCATAGTCCTGGTCAAGGCGGATGTTTTTATCCAGATAGCTGCCCTCTTTAAATCCAATCCTGTCTGAAAGACCGAAAGAGGCGATGGTTTTTTCGGCGAACTTCCGGGTGGCGGGAAGGTCAAAGACCGTGGCCTTTAACCCGGGGTTGTTCAGACAAAAATGGATGGCGTAAGTTCCAGGGCCGCCGCCCAGGTCAAGCAGGCGCTCACGATCGCCCAAACCGAGCGCTTTGGCGTACATGGGGGCGGTGGCGGAGGCGATGTTGAACATTCCCATCAAAAAACTTTCCCGCTCGGTGTCTTTGTCCGTGTCGGACACGCTTGACCGGTTGGGTTTTCCGCTTAACACGGCCTCGGACATTTTCGTCCAGGACTCCATCAGGTGGTGATGGTGCATGATGATAAAGCCGGTGTAATCGTCTGAATCTTTTGACAGAAAATTTTTTGAAAAATCCGTGTTGGAAAACAGCCCCCGGGCTTTGTCCAGAAGACCCATGGCCGAAAGCGCGTTTAACAACGCCGACACCCCGCGCGGATCGCCGTTGATCCGGTCCGCCACCTCTTCGGCCGACAAATCACCGGAACCGATCACGGTAAAGACATCCAGCTTGACGCCGGTGTGAAGCGCGCAGGACTGCCAGTAACTTCCTGATTTTTCAAGCAAAGCGCCCTTGTCCCAGCTCATGTGTCCCCTCCCAAAAGAATAATGGTTGACAGCATCGTAAAAAAATGCGTCACAGCGTTTTTTTGAGTTGAAAATTTTTTTAAAAAAAGGGTATGCGAAAAACCGCCGGAACGCAAGTGAAAACGGATCAGGCGAAACTCCTTTTTCGTCCCGCCGCTGGAGGAAAGCGCCTGGGTCTCGAAAATTCGCTTCATCCTTCTTGACTAAATCGTCCTTATGTTTTATTTTGTATTGGCGTTTCGATAACTTTAAGGCTGTGGAGACTGAAGAAATGATCAAAACCCTGACCAAACATGGCGACAGCCTGGCGCTGGTGATTGAGAAGCCTTTTTTGGAACGGCTGGGGGCCGACGCCGAGACCCCCTTCGACGTCACCACCGATGGCCGGGCGCTGATCCTTTATCCCATCAAAGACACCGACCGTGGCGACACGTTTAAAGCCGCTCTTAATAAGGTGAACGCTCGCTACCCCAACGCGCTGAAAAAACTTGCGGAGTAGCGTGGCCATGCGTTTTCTGAATCTGACCGAGGTTCTGGATATCCACCGCGATCAGATCGCCCGTTACGGAGGCGCCTCCGAAATCCGGGATATTGAGTTGCTCAAATCGGCGATCGGCATGCCATCGGCCACCTATGGCGGTGAATTCCTTCACACCGATATTTACGAAATAGCCGCCGCCTATCTTTTCCATCTGGTTAAAAATCATCCCTTCCTCGACGGCAACAAGCGGGTCGGCGCGGTGGCCGCGCTGATTTTTCTACTGCTCAACGGCCACGACTTCGAAGCGCCGGAGGATGATTTTGCCGAAATCGTGTTGTCCGTCGCCTCCGGGGAGATAGACAAGGCCGAGGTGGCCGCGTTCATCCGACGCTGTAGCCGTGCGCTGTAGCCGTTTCCTCCGCAATCATTTCCGACTTCGGTTTCCAAAGGTGAAATCGAACTGCGGCGCCTTCCATTTCGAGATTCCCCTTGTTTTTTACGACAACGGACGAAGGCCATGGTATCGCCCTTTTCACATGGAGGCCATAAAATGACTGAAAAATCCCCATCGCCCTGTAAAAAAGACCCGTACAAAAAAATCGTCAGATATTACGACACCGTTGTGGGACCGTTCAACCGGACGTTGCGGAAAATTGTGTTGAAAACCCATCCGCCTGAAAAAGGCATGCGGGTTTTTGAGCCGGGATGCGGCACAGGGGCCAATCTGGCGCTGTATCAAAGGGCCGGATGCGAGGCATTCGGGATGGATCTGTCCCCGGCCATGGCTGAGGCGGCCGGGAAAAAACTGGGGGACCAGGCCGACATCCGCATAGGAGACGCGTCCCGGACGCCTCACCCGGACGGATTTTTCGACATCTCGCTGGCCATGCTGACCCTGCACGAAATGCCCGCGTCGGTCCGCCTCCCCGTGATCCGCGAAATGGCCAGAACCCTGAAACCGGCCGGCCGGGCGCTTTTGGTGGATTTTCATCCCGGCCCCATTGAATTTCCCGGCGGCTGGATATATAAAACCGTGATTTCGTTTTTTGAGACCACGGCGGGCCGGGAGCATTTCAGAAATTACCGGGATTTCATGGCCAGGGGCGCGCTGCCCCCGCTGATCAGGAAAGCCGGTTTAAGGGTTGAAAAAGAGAGGATACTGGGGGGCGGCAACCTGGCGGTGTTTTGCGTCAAGCCCGCTTAATTCATCGCCCCGCCCCAAAAAATCGCCTGAAAGACCTGAATTTGGAAATCCTTCAGACGTTCTAATTGATTAAAATGGTGAATGTCGCGATCCATGTCGCAATTTGTCGCGATACTCCGGCATGATATGTCGCAATTCTATTTAATGAATTCATAGTTTGACTGACGGGCTGAACCTGTGATGCGAACAAGTTTGAGATCCATCAATCCATTCATATCCCTTTGTAATGTTCGCCGGGTGACGCCCAGACAGATTTCTTCAATTTCAGAAATATGCGCGGAAGTTCTCTTCATTAATAAATCCAGCGCCTTTGCCTGCCGCTGATTCAGGCTGTGCTTTTGTGCCAGCGCGTCGCGGCGGATGATCTGTTCGCCACGCTCTTTCACTTCGATCATCTGGGTTTCCAGGCCCGTGATGAAGTAGTCGAGCCAGCCGGTCATGTCTATACCATTGTCGCGCGCGCTCTGGATGGATTTGTAAAAAGTCGGTCGATCTCGGTCATAGTATTCGCTGATGGTGAACAGCCGTTTGAAGTCGTACCCTGCCTTGTAAAGGCAAAGCGTTGACAGCAGACGTGAGGCGCGTCCGTTACCATCAAGGAATGGATGAATATGGACCAGCTGGAACTGGGCGATGCCGCTGATCAGCGCCGGATGTATTTCAAGGTCAGCGTTGAGCCACTTGACCATATCCGACATCAAGATCGGAACATCCACCGCTGAAGGCGGCGTGTAAATCACTTCGCCGGTGGATGAATTGGCGACATAGTTTTGAATCCGTCGATAGTTGCCGGGATCCGCTTTGCCGCCTCGCACGCCTTCCACCAGTTTGCGGTGTATTTCCCGGATTAAGCCTTCTGTAATCGGATCGCCGCTGTCCAGACAATCGGAAACGAATTCAAATGCCGAGCGGTAATTCAGCAGCTCCCTGGTGTCATCCGGGTCGGCTTCAGGGACCGCGTCACCGTTCCACAGGCGTTGAGCCTGATCCAGTGTTAATCGGGCGCCTTCAATATGAGTGGTATGGTGGGCCTCTTTGATAAGGGCTTTGTTTCCCATATCCCGCACCCAGTCATCGGATAATCGGGCCGCCTCCAGAAAGCCGCGCGCGCGTTCAATCCGGGTGATGGCGGCGGTCATGCGGTTGGTAATGGTGAATTTTGGATTAAATGCCGTCATGAGGTCTCACTCTCCAATACTGCGCCCGCATCCTCCAGGATCGCTTTGTTTTCCGGTGTCAATCTTTCCGGGATTGCGGCGGACCGGGATATCTGAACATAACGGAAAATACCCGGCGCGTTTTCGGCAAAATACCCTTCAAACTGGATGTGCCGACGACCGCGCGGCATATCAGAGGTCCTCCACTGAAAGGATTCCGAGGATGAGTTTTTCAACCTGTTTTTTTACTTCGATAAGGTGAGTGGCAGCCCCTTTAAGGTTTGCCTTAATTGCCGCCTTGCGCTTAATATATTCTTTCTGAGTATCTGGGCTGACCATAGGAAGACGGATTTCTGCCAGATTGGCGTAATACATCCGCTGTTTGACCCCACCGACGCGATTGAAGCTGACGAGCGTCAGGAAATACTGGGTTTGCAAAAGTATATCCATGAATTCAGGCTCAAAGCCGCCTGTTAATTTCCATACCTGATATTCCGGACTTGTGATGGCATCATCAGGAACCTCCGGAACAATGCCCAACGACCCGACATTCGCTCTGGTCGGGTTGTGGAAAAACCAGTCTTTTTTAATACGCTTGTATGCTGCATTAAACCTGGCTGTTTCCTGTTTTGTGCTTAGGAAAACACCATCCTTGTTGTTAACACCGTAAATCGGCCACAGTTTGTCTGGATACTCCCACGGTTTTACCATTTCCGCGCATTCTTCCGTATAATCGCCAAGACGGACAAAAGAGGGATTTGCCTCTTTAAATACCGCTGCCCGTCCCGCCTTGACATCCCATTGCGGCGTGTGGGAAAAACTGGCGCTGAATAGCTTTGATTGTTGTAATAATTTATACTTGCGGGTTTGCTGAATCATGTAATCATTGAGTATATGGATCAGTTCGTTCTGTGCTTTTAACCCATTTTCAACTTCCTTTTGTGCCTTCTCCCAATACTCCACGACTTTCTGTTGAACTGGAAGTGGTGGAATTGGAATTTTTAAAAACTCAAAGAAATCTAACTTAACTTCCTTTCGTCCTTCAGCCCCGACTTTATTTCGCCAGAGATGTTCTTTAAAAAATTGAGCCTGAATTAACATATGAAAATATTGCGGAATAATCTGGCTCATATCTGGCTCATAAATAGCAAAGTGGTTAGTGACAACCACCTTGTCCCATTCGTCTGGAATAATTGCAACCGCGCCATTCTTTAGGTCGATTTTAGAAACGACAATATCGCCAGGCCGCGCCCAAAAAAGCTCCATGGTGTATTCTTTGTCTTCACTGACTTTACGCGGGTCAATTGAACCGTCAAAGTGAATCGTTACAGGCATTAGATCATTGAACCTATTAGCGCTACGGTCGACTTTCTCTTTTCTCGGTTTTAGTACTGAACCTATCGCAGCCATTGCTGAAGCGGGCCAGTGCCACTCAATGTCATGAAAGCTATTGGGATCCCATCGTTTGACTTGAGAAAATCGAACTGCAAATGCTTTTGGCAGAATCATTGCGTTTTCTGTCATTATTCCCCCCCAGCCTCGGCAAAAGCCTCAGGATCGGCCAGAAACTCCCGATACCACTCCAGACAGGTCTTTTTTTCACCCTTCGGCTGGTTGGGCTGGGGATAAAGTTCATTCCCATCTTCCTCACCCGTGGCGGTGATGCCGACCTTTTGAGCCTCGTACATAAAGATGGGGTAGTCGAAACGCTTTTTGAGCAACTGGCGGGATTCTGCTGTCTTTTTCTCGCCCGTCACCTTGAGATAGGCTTTCAGCCCTTTTTGCAGCTTCTTGCGTCCTTCGGTATCCTTTTCCGCCTTGGCTTTGGCAATGCCGGTTTCCAGGCGTTTGGTCTCTGCGTCGATCTCATCGGCGTATTTGTCGTCTATTTCCGTTTTGGCTTGCGCATAGGTCTCATCGAACTTTTGTTTCTGTTCTTCCGTGTGCTTTTGCAGAAAAAGCAGAGAACATTTGACACTGGCCCCGGAGCTGACAAAAGTTTCCTGGGGCAGGCTGACCACCGCTTTTAAAAAGGCCCGGTTTTCCGTAAATTCGCGAACATGGGCCAGGGAGGGGTTGTTGTAAATTCCTTCCGGCAGCACAATGCCCATGCGTCCGCCGGGTTTGAGCAAATCCAGGCACCGTTCGATAAAAAGGATTTCGGTTTTAATTTTTCCATACACAATTTCTCCCTTCTTGCGCGTTTGCTTCGGCAAGGTAAAGAGAGAAGCAATGGATTTATTCATGGCAGCCTTTACTCTTGCCTGGGCTTCCTCGTATAATTCCCCATACGAATCTTTATAACGTTTGGCGGCTACCGGTGATACGGAAATCTCGCTCTCGGCAATCTTGTCACTGGGCTCCACATTGGCGCCGAAGGGCGGATTAGTGAGAATAATATCGAACCGCCCCTCAAAAATCCCGTTTACATTCAGAAAGCCGTCATGGTGATGCACACCGCCGTGGCCGTCTCCATGCATGATCATGTTCATCTTGCTGGTGCGGGCCATGCGGTCATTGGCGTCGGTGCCATAGATGCGGCGGTTGGAGAGTTTCCACATGCGCGAGCCTTCGTTGCGCTGGTCGATGGTTCTTTGGATCTCATCAAATTTTTTGCGTAATTGGAGAGCTTTCTCCTCTTCGCTCAGTGTTTTGTCTTTGATCAGTTTTTCCTTGAACGCGTTATACTGTCTGTCTGCATCGGCCAGAATCTGTTCCCGAACCATTTCAAAAACACGAATAAGAAAGCCGCCGGAACCGCTGGCAGGATCACAGACAATATCCCCCTCTTTGGGGTTGATCATGTGAACCATGAATTCAACGATTGAGCGCGGCGTGAAAAACTGTCCGATCTCACCCCGGAAGGTGCGTCCGAGAAAACGCTCAAACGCGACCCCTTTGATATCTTCACTGGTGTCGGACAGATTGTATTTTTCCAGCAGACGAACAATTTCCGTTCCGGTGGCAGGTTTCAGGTTGATGTGTTCGTCATCCTCAAAGATCTTGTCCGTGGAATAGGCCTGTTTGGTCTGTTGAAACAACCAGTCCAAAGGATTATCGCCCAGCTGCTCCTCCAGATAATCAACGTTGAACAGATTTTTTCGTTTACGTTTTTTATTCAGTTCCCGTGCCACCCAGACCTTTACAAACAGAATTTTGGCTATTTCATCAAACGCGGCGGCCGGATCTTTCTTTTCCCGGTTGCGGATCACGTTATGGCACTGGTGCAGAAGGTCGGCAAATTCCTTTTCTTTAAATACCCGAAGCTTGGATAACAGCTCTTTGATCTCTTTATCCGACGCATCGGCATGGGGAATATTTTCAATCTCCTCGATATAACCGGGCATTTTGTCTTTTTTGACACGCCAGAACTTGGTTTCCCGCGAGTTATGCGTCACAAAAAAGGGAGAATCGGTAATACGGGCATAGTTTTCACCCTGGGCATAGTCCGCCGGTTTGATCGTCACATTATCAGCCTTGCATTCAATGATAATAAACGGCGCTTTCTGATCGGCCTTGTCTTGAGCGGTCCGCCAGATAATGAAGTCTGCCCGCGCCTGAGCGCTGCCCCGGCCTGTGACATTAACTTCCTCATCAATCTGATCCAAAGAATAGCCGTATTCGTCAATCAGGACAGTCAGATATTGTTGCCTTACCTCTTCTTCCGGCGTCAACATCAACCATTTCTGACGTACCGGACTGAAAATTTTGTTGCCCTCAATCCGAACCTCGTCCGCCTTTTTGAATTTTTTTCCTGCCATAATCTCGCGTTCCTTAATCCAAAATATTTCCGTGTTCCATAAAACTGTAATAGCATTCCCGCCCGATAATAATGTGGTCCTGAAGAATGATTTCCAAAACCTCGGCCGCCTGCTTCATTTTTTGAGTTGTCTCGATATCCTGTGGTGATGGCGCCACCTCTCCCGAAGGGTGATTATGAACCACAGCAACCGCGCTGGCGGATAGCCGCAAGGCTTCTTCCATAACTTTCCTTGTATAGACAACGGATTGCGTCGGAATACCCTCCGAAATAATCCGTTCCCCTAAAAGATTGTTTTGCCCATCAAGCAGAAAAACCAAAAATTGTTCATGCCGCTTATTTTCAAACTTTGGATAACAATACCGGGCAATAGCGCCGGCCGAATCAAATGAAACCGGTTTCACATCCAGCCTTCGGACACGTTTACCAATCTCGATAGCCGCTTTTAGTTGTGCCGTTTTTGCCAACCCCAGCCCCTTAATTTGCATGATTTCTTCAGCGTGTGCCCGATCAATCCCCTGAATGCCTCCCAATTTGGCTATAAGTTCTCTGCCCATATCAATAGCAGAAGCCCCCTCATTGCCGATGCGCAGTAAAATAGCCAATAACTCCGCGTCGGTCAGTAATTCTGCTCCAAGCTGAATCAGCTTTTCCCTGGGCCGTTCTCCCTCGGGCCATTGCTTTATTGAAAAATTGTTGGGCTTATTAGTCATCCAGGCGTCCCAGTTCTCTCTGCGCGGCGCAAAATGAATTGAATTGGTTAAGCGCCAGCTTAGACGGAAAAGTCTTCCCATTTTCCCATCGGTTAACAGTAGCAAAGCTCACCCCTATTGAATGGGCAAGGTCTTCCTGACTCAGTTTTAACTGACTGCGCGTTCTTTTTACACGCTCAGAAAATTCTTCCGATTCTATGGTCATTCCGCCACCTTGATTCTATTTTGATGCGATAAATTTTATACTTATACTTTGTTGAAGATATTATAACATCTGCTGTGACACATGCAATGGTTTTGTGCGACAAAACCACAGTTTTTCCCTCTCTCTGAAAAGAAAAAGTCAATGGAATTTGCCGAGGCGTTTCGGCGGTATCAGCAGGAAACAGCGGAGCAGGAAGGGGCTTTACCCAGCCCAAGTCCCACTGGAATTGATCCCGAAAAGGGTAGGGGCTCGCTCAAAAACAACTTGACATTTTGGAAGCCGATTCATCCAGTCTGAACGCGTGATGAAAACCCGGCATATCCTGATATCGGAAAAATAGGAAAAAAGGAAAAATAGGGACAAGCGAATAAAACTTTCAGAAATTACCGGGATTTGATTTCTTTATCCTCAGCCCTTTTTACAGGAAGCTGTTTGGCGGCCTGTTCCAAGTCTTTTATGTATTCTTCTTCTGCCTGACTTTCTATATAAGCACGCCTTTTGTAGTCGAATTGTTCATATTCATTACGGGCGTAGTAATCGGCCTGTTTTTTTGAAATATTACCGGCATTTTGCAGGATGTTATATTCATTGAACGCTAAAAAAGCGTCCAATTTTTCCTGCCAGTCTTTCATGAAAACCTGTTGCCGTTGTTTTGCTTGCCGTTCTGCATAATCAAGCCACATGCCTACAATAAGGTTCAGTCCGTCTATCTCATCCTCTTTAAGATAGTTCTTCGCCGTCGTGACATCGGTCTTGCGAACGGCTTCACTCTTCCAATTGGTTAGTCCCATGTTCGGGAGTTGATGATTCGCCCGTTGTTGGATCAATTCCGCAGCCGTCAGCCCGGTAACGGCATAATGAAGCTTGTTCTGAATGATGCTGAAGAATGTTGTGGTCTCCTTCAGCGTCGGTTCGTAATCTGCCGCCAGCTTGAAAATTTCCCGAACACGAAGATACATACGCCGTTCACTGGCTCGAATATCCCGAATTCGTTCCAGCATTTCATCGAAATAGTCTGGCGCCTCCGAACCGGCTACAGGCGGGTTTTTGAGACGTTCGTCATCCATGACAAAGCCTTTGATGATATATTCCTTCAAGCGCTCAGTCGCCCAGATGCGGAAGCGGGTTGCAACCAGGCTTTTCACTCGATAACCAACCGAAATCACCGCATCCAGGTTGTAGAAAAGCATCTTACGGCGTACCGCACGGGAACCTTCTTTTCGAACTGCCGAGAATTCCTCGGCAGTTGCCTCCCGGCTCAGTTCCCCCTCATCAAAAATGTTTTTCAGGTGAAGTGAGATGTTGTCCGCTGAACACTGAAACAGCAGAGCCATATCATTTTGCGTCATCCACAAAGACTCGTTAACCAGACGCACATCAACTCTCGCCTGTCCATCATCCGTTTTATAGATCAACACTTCGCCGCCGGACGGAATCATTCTTCCCTCTTCCGTGTTTTCTGTGTGTTCCGTGGTTGCCTTCTTCTTTCGTGTCTTTTCGTGTTTTTCGTGGTTCATAATCACAAGCTCCTCACATCGACAATGCCGGCCTGTTTGAGAATCTGAACCGCATTGGTTTTAACCACGTCATCTTTGAAACCGGAGTCCTTGAATACCACACGCATGATTTCCGGATTGAGTTCATCTTTCAGCTTGGCAATGCCTTCGACCACCTCAAGGGAGATGGCATCCGACAGGCAGATGATCAGCGCTCCCATACCGATATCGAATACCTTTTGTCCGGTGATTGAAAAACAGGGACAGGCGAATAAAACTTTCAGAAATTACCGGGATTTTATGACCAGAGGCACGCTGCCCCCTTTGATCAGAAAAGCCGATTTAAGGGTTAAAAAAGAGAGGATAATGGGGGGGGCGGCAACCTGGCGGCGTTTTGCGTGATGAATCCAGCTAAAGGTTAAAGGCGTCACGCCCATCTTTCCAGCCCAAAATGTTTTTCAGTTGAGCGGCGTCCGCTAAAACCATCATAAGCCGCGGCCCCGGCGCCAGTCATCCAGATTGCCATCCCAACGGATCCCGCCCTTCAGCTCGAGCAGTCCGGACCGCCTCTCATGCCGGAGCAACTCGCGCAAAGCGTGATCAATCAGGGCCCTTTGGGTTTTAATCCCTGTGGCCTTGATGCAATCATTCACCAATTTTTCATCCAGCGCGACATGGGTTCGTTTCATTCTCATTTTGCCCTCCTTGAAACACATGGCATGCATTTTACCACATATGATGTGTGTTTCAAAAAGTTTTTCCAGTTATTCCCCCGGGCCGACGCCGCCATCCTCCCGCCCAAAGACAAAAACCGATTCTGTTTGCCGGGCTCGACAACAGAATCGGTTTGTTTGAACAAAAAATTGGTGGAGGCGGCGGGAGTCGAACCCGCGTCCGGAAATATTCCACACAGACGTCTACATGCATAGCCCGAATTTTATATTTCGCCTTTCACAGCTCCTTCAGGCGCGATATGTGAAAAGCTATCCCGGTAAAGGTTTCGCCGACGCGGCGCCGGGAAATAGGCGTCGGCTATCCCGCTAATCGACGTCCTTTCCGGGGGCGCGGGAGGACAACCCGGAAGGACGTTAGCCTAAGCGGCTAAAGCGTAATTATAATCATCTGCGATTATGTTTATTCCCCGCCTGTTTTTCGAGTTTGCGGGAACTCGGCATGCAATCTGGGCTTCTTTATCCCCGTCGAAGCCGTTTCGCCCCCTTGAAAAGGCGTTATCATAAGTAAAATAAGGCCGATTCGGCTTTCGGTCAAGGGTCAGTCCATCTTCAAGCTTAAAAAATTTCTCGCCCGTTTGGCCCCGTTGGAGTCGGAATGCTCCCGGATGACCTTTTTAAAAGCTTCCCGGGCCAGATCGTTCTCATTCATGTTGTAGCGGCACATGCCGATTTTAAACAGGGCGTCGGGAATCTTGTTGCTGTCCGGATAACGGGTCACCACCGTGTTGAAAGACTCCAGCGCGGCCAGGTAATCGCCTTTCATGTAAAAGCTTTCGCCGATCCAGTAGCGGGCGTTGTCCGTCAGGCTGTCTGAATAGTTGTTTACATATTTTTGGAACAGTTTCAGAGATTCGTCGTACTTTTTGTCCATGAAAAGATTCAGGGCGTTTCCGTAGAGCAGAATCCGGTCGGTTTTTCCATGCTGTTTTTCCAGACTCTTCATGCGGTCATCGCCGGCGGCTTTGGACATGGCGCTTTCCTGTGTCTTCGCCGGTCCCACAGGCCAGTCGGCGGGGGCCTTTGAGGCTCCCGGCAGGCCCTTTGCTTTTTTAAGCGCCATGACGATTTTGTCCCAGGCTTTCTTTGAATTTTCCGACGCCTTGTTCTTTAAATCCGAAGCGTTCCGCACATATTCGGAAACCGACTCGCCCTGGGCTTTGGTCGCGTACTCACCCTGGGCCATTTCGTAATACTTTCTGGCGTCTTTATACTCCTGCATGGCCTGCACCTCGGGGCCCATGGCCTCGGCCATTTTAATGGCCGCCTCAGCGCTTTTCATTTGATCCTTGGTGGCCATGTCCTGCTTCACGGAACTCACGGTGCACCCAGTTGAAAAAAATAAAACCGACAGACAAACCATTATGCTTCTTTTCATTTTGCTTTCCCCTGTCTTTAAGTTATATTGGCATTTTCAGATGTTGGGCTTAATATGTCAAATAGTCACAAAACGCCCCAAATGGCAAGAGTTTTCGGTTTTTTTTATTCCTTTTTTTTTAGCGGCTCCGGATTTTGCCGTCAGGGCGACGGGATTTTCCGGGCTATTTTTCAAAATAGGACGCCGGGTCAGGGGAAAAAATGTCCGCGGTCCACTTGGAAACCACGTAGGTCCACGACAGTCCGCCGGCTGTTTTTTTCCTTTGCGCGTCGCGGGCCGAGTCCGGCGTCGCGTCTTTATCAGGCGCGGGGAAGGCCGCCTCAACTTTGAAATAACGCCGTTCGTCCTGATCCGAAAGGGGGCCGCCCGGCCGGACGGTGTAAACGGCGCCGTCATAAAGGCGATAGGCGTAAAACGGTTTTTTGTCGAACGCGGCGCCCCATTTTTTGCCGGGATCCGCCACATCCTCGATGTAAAGGGGGGCAAGGGCCTTGAATATCCCGTCCGTCTTCGACGCCTGAAATTTTTTGCTTTTGGCGACGCCCTCAAGCTCCGGGGGCTTTCCCCTGGCGGGTCTTTTCAGGGAATAGCGTTTCCGGTTTTTTCCCTTTGACCGGACAAAACAGTCGATTCTTTCCACCTCATCGGCGGGAACATCCAGTATCCGGACGTCCATCCACTGGGCCGGGTCCGTTTCCAGGAAACGGAAACTTTTGTCCACCAGGAAAACGGCGGAATCCTCCCCCAGGCGGACATAATGCCCGCCCGAGCCCGACTGGGCGCTCCGGGTTTTTCCCAGGATCAAATCGGCCATGACATCGCCCGAATCGTTTTTAAAAACCGCCCGGGTTCCGCGCCCGGGCGCTTTTTCGCCGTCTTGTCCCGGTGGAAGCAGGCTCAGCCGGGAAAGGGTCTCGTCGGACCCGGTGAACTCCCGGCCGATCTTAAGGCCGGCCAGTTTTTTCACAAAATCGGTGAGCTTTTCGAAATCCGCGGGATAGTCCCACCTGTTTTTCACCGTCCAGGCGGATTCCCCCCGGGCCAGCTCCACATGGGAATCGGGGGCCTGAAGGGTGATTTGGGCGATTTGATTGACATCCAGGCCCTTGATGAGACGTTTTCCCGCAAAACCGGGGTCCGCGCGCCGGTCCTCCCGGGACTTGAAAAACCAGGCCGCCGACGCGGCCACGCAAAGCGCCACAAACAAAGTCAATAATGTTTTCGGTTTCAAAGCTTCCTCCAAACCGGCTGTGTGTCTTGTTTTGTTGACGGATTTTTTGATAAACTCATAAAAAAATGGGTCGGACGGCATCGTAAAAATTCCATATGCTAAAATTTAAGCTACAAGGCGTGGTGGTTATTTTTAATTGAGGCAATACATTGTAGTATGCCTCAATTAAAAATAAACGCCGCAACACAGTAGATCGGATTTTTTACGATGTCGTCATTTTGCGCCGCCGGGCCAGCCCAAACCACAACCCCCCGATCCCCACCAGGATGGGCGGCAGGAAAATATTAAAAAATTTCACTTTCCGGCCCAGGGACTCGATGTCCGACCTCAGGTTTCTCCTGACCATTTTAAGCTCCTGGTTGATTTTCCGGCGCCGCTCTTTGAATTTTTTGATTTCAAACTCCTGGGATTCGCTGATGATCAGCCTCTGGGAGGGGTTTTTCCGGGCCTCCATGGCGCTGAGCTTCTCATTAAGCTCCTCCACCTTCCGGATCAGCTCCCGCTCCCGGTCCAGCCACTGCATCTTGGCCCGGTCTTCGATCTCAATGACCCGGTCAAAGGGTTTTTTAAACTCTCCCCGGGAGCGTATGTCGATGAGCCGGTCGTCCCCGCCAAGCATTTCAACGGCGTTGAGCAGAAAATTGAGGTTGTCGTTGAAAATCCGGGCCACCTCAAATCCCAGGAAATTCTGCTTTTGCATGTAATAATGATCGTAGAGCATGTCGGAGTCGCCCACCAGGATGATGTCCGCGGTTTTTGAAGGGTCGTCGGCGTCTTTTTCAGCCGGGCCGGTAGGGAAGGCGGGGAAACGCCCCCGGACCCGGACAGCCAGATCCAGGCTTTCGCCGCCCGGCGAAAACGCCCTGCGGATGCTTTCGGCGCCGAGCCGGGCCTGGAATTTTTCCATGAGCGACGCGTTGACGCTGGAGCGGATCAGGGGCTCGTATTCAAAATCGCCCTCCCCGGCTTTTTGAAAGGCCCCGGCGGTGGCCAGAATCACGCTTTCCAGCTTCGAGGTCAGAATGTTTTCCCGGTTAAAGGCCCCGGCGTCGAGAGACAGCCACAGGGGGTTGGTTTCCTGACGCCCGCCGCCCAGGGTCAGCCGCGTGCTGTGATTGAAATCCGCCACGATTTGATCCGGCTTCATCCAAACGCCCCAGGATTTCAGAACGTCGTCAAACGGCGACGCCCCCCCCGGCGCCGAGGCGTTCGCCTGGGCAAGGGGAAGGGGGTCTGTGAACGCCAGGACATTGACCCCTTTGGACACATGCCGGGCGATGGCGCGGATCATGGTCCCGCCGATCCCGGCCGGGTTGATGAGCATGAGAATATCCACACCGCCGGGAATTTTTTCCCCAAAGGGGCTGATCTCAATGACATCGTAATTTTTCTTCAGCTCGGTCACAAACATCCAGGGCGTGGAACCCGGGGAGCCCGGCGGCGCGCCCGGCCCGGGTTTCACTCCGAAAACCGGGAGCGAGCTGACCACGCCGACGGTCTTTTTCCCCGAAGAGGCGGTTCGGGCGATCATGCGGGTCACGGCGTATTCCAGGCGCGTCTCCTCCGAGGGATCCATAAAGGGCAGAACCTCCTCCCGGTCGGCGGACATCACGGCCAGGCCCAGGGCCATGCTTCCCCCGGAGGGAAGCTCAAACAGTTTGATTCCGTAGCGCCGGGCCCATTCCTCCTCCTCCGAATCAGGGCTGGGGTCGTAAATCTCCAGCTTGACGGCGCCCTTGCCCCGGCGCTCATATTCCTGAAGAAAATCAATCACGCGCCCGGCGTAATTTTTGATGTAAACCGGCATGTCCGGGGCGCTCTGGGTGTAAAACACCTTAAAGGTCACATCCTCTTTGACGCCGGCTATGATTTTTTTCGAGCTTTCGGACAGGGAATACTGCCCGTCCCGGGTCAAATCCAGCCGGAGGGCGGCCGATGAAAACAGGATATTGACCGCGATGAGAATGCAAAGAACGGCGATCAATCCCCCGGTTGAAAAAAGCGGACCAATCAGTTTTTTTCTGTCGAACATAATAGCGCTACCTCCGTTTCCAACGCCGACGCCCGTCAGGCGGCCTTTCGGTTTTGAAGAATCAGGCTGTTTGCCAAAAGCATGAAGAAAATAACGGACGCGTGGTAGATCACGTCCCTGATGTCCAGAACCCCCCGGGACATGGACGAAAAGTGAGAGACAATGCTCACGCCCGCGGCCATATCCACCAGCCAGGCCGGGGCCCACCCCGAGATGATGTCGGTGACCGGGGGATAGCCGGCCAGGATAAAGAAAAAGCTGATGACCACGGCCACAATGAAGCCGATCACCTGGCTTCGGGTCATGGCCGAAGCCAGGGTCCCCACGCTCAGAAACGCCCCGGCCATGAGGAAACTCCCCAGGTAGCCGCAGAAAATGCCCCCCATGTCCGGGGAGCCGAGATACATCGCCGTGAGGGGCATGGGAAAGGTGAGGCAAAGCGCGACGCCGATAAAGGCCCATGCGGCGAGAAATTTGCCCAGAACCACCTCAAACAGGGAAAAGGGCAAAGTCAGGATCAGCTCAATGGTTCCCATGCGCCTCTCCTCGGCCCACAGCCTCATGGACACGGCCGGGACAAACAGGGCGAACACCCAGGGATGCCATTGGAAAAAACCCTCCAGGCCGGCGTGGCCGGTTTCAAAAAACCGGCTGACATTGAACGTGAAAAAGCCTAAGAGAAAAAGAAAAAACACCAGAAACACATAGCCCATGGGAACTGAAAAATACCCGCTCAGCTCCCGCCTGAAGATGGTCGTCACATTGTGGAAAGATTCTTTTGCTCTCATGATTCTCCTTGCGTGGTGAGCGTTCGAAAGACACTCTCCAGTCTTCCGTCCGGGGAGGATTTTTTTAAATTTCCAGGGGAGTCGTCCGCCACGATCCGGCCGCCGGCGATGATGACGGCGCGCCCGCACAGAGATTCCGCCTCCTCCAGGATGTGGGTGGAGAGCACGATGGCCTTGTTTCGGCTCATTTCGCGGATCATCATCCGGACCTCGTGCTTCTGATTGGGGTCCAGGCCGTCGGTGGGCTCGTCCATGATGAGATATTCCGGGTCATGGAGGATGCTTTGGGCAAAACACACCCGCTGTTTGAATCCCTTGGAAAGGGTGTGGATGGTCTGGTTTTTCACCTGGGTCAGAAAACACTTCTCAAGGGCCCCGTCCACCCGTTTTCCCTTCTCCGGACCTCGGAATCCCCTTGCCCGGGCGCAGAAATCCAGGTATTCGAAGACAGTCATGTCCGGGTAAACCGGAGCGTTTTCCGGCAGGTAGCCTGTTTTTTTTCTTCCGGGCAAAGGGTCCGACGCCATGTCGAACCCCCCTATGGACGCGGAGCCCTCCGTGGGGGGAATATACCCCATGATCATGCGCATGGTGGTGGACTTTCCGGCGCCGTTGGGCCCCAGAAAACCCAGTATCTCCCCTTTCTCCACGGAAAAGGACACATGGTCCACCACCCTTTTCGGCCCGAAATCCTTGGTCAGATTCTTCACCTCAATCATCGTCTTGGCATGCCCCTTTTCTGGCGTTTTGATTTTTTCCTTGAAGCGCGTGGAAAAAATCCTGATAAAGAGTTTGAATGATAAATTTTTTTGTTTTTTTAAACGAAACTTTTTATTTTTTAACCGAAACAATGCGGAAATGCAAGTCGTGTTTTCGTCTTGCAATATAATAAAGTCTGTTATATATTTGTCAACAGTGACGGCGACGCCGTCTGATCCGCCTGTGATTTTGGGCCCAAAGGCCCCCAATGAATGAAAAAGGAAACCCTTATATGAAAAAAACCGCGTCCAAGCGCCGCCAAAACCGGGTTTGGGATTTTTTCGCCTCCGTGAAACTGACGGTGGCGATTCTTCTGTCCCTGGCGTTCACCTCCATCATCGGGACCCTGATCCCCCAGAACCAGCCCCTTGAAATGTACGCCATTCAGTATGGCCGGTCTTTGTCCCGGGTCCTGTCTTTTTTCGACCTCACGGACATGTACCATTCATGGTGGTTTCAGCTCCTGATTCTTTTAATGGCCGTCAACATCTGCGTATGCTCCCTGGACCGCCTTTCCGGGACCTGGAAAATCGTGTTTAAAAAAAAAGGCTCTTTTAATAAAAACCGCTTCAGAAAACGCGTCCCCAAAATCGAGTTTGAGGACAAACGCTCCCCGGACCGCCTGAAAGAGGTCTTCGCGCCCATTGTCTCAAAGGGATTCGGCTTTTTTAAAACCGAGCCTCTTGAGGACCGGGACGACGGATTCGTCATGCTGGCCGAGAAAAGACGCTGGTCCGCTCTCGGGGTTTATCTGGTGCACTTAAGTGTGCTGGTCCTTCTGGCCGGGGCCATGATCGGCTCCATCCTGGGGTTTGACGGCTACGCCAACATCCCCGAAGGCCAGGAGACCGATGTCATCCGCATCCGCAACTCCCAAAAAACCCTGAAACTGAATTTCAAAGTCCGGTGCGACGATTTCGACGTGAGCTTCTATGAGACCGGGGCGCCCAAGGAATTCCGCTCCCGGCTGTCCATCATTGAAAAAGACGGGGTTTCCTTTTCCAGGGACATCATCGTCAACGATCCCCTTCGCCACAAGGGGGTCAACTTTTTCCAGTCCAGCTACGGCCGGATTCCGTCTGAGGAAATCGATCTTTCCTTCGCCATGAAGGGGTCGGGAATGGCGTACGCCCGCAAGGCCCGGATGGGGGAGCCGGTGGAGATTCCCGAGGGGGCGGGGACCTTCACCCTCAAAGGATTCAAAAACGCCTACAACTTCATGGGCCACAACATCGGGCCTTCCTACATGGGCGTTTTCAAACCCAAAGACCGGGAGCCGCTGGAGGTGACCCTGCCTTTGAACTACCCCTCCTTTGACCGGATGCGGCGGGACAAAATCGTCATTTCAGTGACAGGGGAGGAAAAACGCTACTACACGGGCCTCCAGGTCACCCGCGACCCCGGGGTCTGGTTGGTTTACCTCGGATTTATCATGATGATCATCGGGTTTTACATCTCTTTTTTCATGGGCCGTCAGCAGATGTTTGTGGAAGTGAAGAGACAGGGAGGAAAAACCCGGGTCCGGGTGGCGGGCTTTTCAGCGAAAAACATGCTGGGAATGAAGCTCAAGGCCCAAACCCTTTCGGAAAAACTCAAACGCGCCTGAGAAAACGGGCGGAAGCGACGGATTCAAACGATGAGCAGCTCATACATTTTATCGATCACCACCTTTATTTACGGTCTCGCCGCCGTGCTTTACATCGGCTCATGGATTTTTAAAAAACCCTTTGCGGCCAAAGCGGCTTTTGCGGCCTCATTCATCGGCTTTCTGACCAACACCGCCGGATTCACGGCCCGGTGGGCCGAGTCCTACCAAATCGGGTTCGGCCACGCGCCCCTTTCCAACATGTATGAATCCCTGGTTTTTTTCGCGTGGTGCGTCACCGCCATTTACCTCTTTCTGGAATACCGCCACAAACTCAAGGCGGTCGGGGCCTTTGTCATGCCCCTGGCCTTTCTGGTCATGGCCTACGCCTCGCTTCAAAACGACCAGATACAGCCCCTGATCCCGGCGCTGAAAAGCAACTGGCTCATCGCCCATGTCATCACCTGTTTTTTGGGATACGCCGCCTTTGCCGTGGCCTTTGTGCTGAGCGTCATGTACCTGATCAAAAAAAAAGACGCCCAGACCCCGGACGGCGCGCTTTCCCTTTTTCCGGACCTCTCGGACATTGACGAGCTGACCTACCGGATGACGCTTTTCGGCTTTCTTTTTCTCACGGTGGGCATCATCACCGGCGCCGTGTGGGCCAACTCAGCCTGGGGCCGATACTGGGGCTGGGACCCCAAGGAGACGTGGTCGCTGATCACATGGCTCATTTACGCCACGCTGTTGCACGCCCGGATCATATGGCGGTGGAGCGGCGGGCGAATCGCATTTTTTTCCATTTTGGGATTCGCCGCCGTTTTATTCACCTACCTGGGCGTCAATTATCTGCCGGGGCTTCACAGCTACGGCGCCGGATAAGCCGCCCGGTCATTCGATGATGAAAAAACGCCGCTTGTGTCTCAGCCTTTTGTGATTTTAGGCCCAATATAGACCACCTTAATATTTTTTTGGCCCTTGGGCCGGGGCCATTCAAAATGAATGCGAACTTGCGGCGTTTTGATCTTGCCGTGCCATGGGCAAAAAATACGCTTTTTCCTGTCTTCGGGATCAGGAAAAGTCATATGTTGTTTAAAACGAGCCTTGTTTGTCGGCGACTCATCCGTAAACCACGCTTTCTTCCCTACAAAATGATCATTCAACAGTTCTTTTCCCCGGGGAGAAAGCTCCCCGTTTTCATCGCTCTCAACCACCATGCCGTTCAAGATTTGAAGCAATTCGAAAATTCTTTTTGCGACCTGTTTGCTGAAAGGCGTTGACAGGAGGGGAGAGATCGCATGATTCGAAAAAAGCAAACCCGAAAAGCGCGAGCTGATTTCGGCATAAACATCCTGCCAGTCTTTATATCTTTTGGCGGACCTGAAAACTTCGATTAATTGTTCAGTTGTCCAAAAATTACGGACATCTATATCATTAATCGGGGCTTCCGGCAGACCCTGCCGGACCCGCAGGGGACTTTTTTCGAATGCAATCCGGGCTCCCCTGAAGCTGAACACTCCTGACTCGCTTCCCGAAATGATTCCCCGCGCCGCCTCTCCCAAACCCTGGTCCGTGACATCTTGGGTTTGATATTCAAAATAATCATCCGGATTGGAGCAACGATGATCCTCCCAGAAAGGCCCTGATTTGGCCAGCCAAGCCAGCGCCTGGCCGATAAAGAGTTTGTCCCGGGTTCCAAGAATCGACTGACGAAGATCATGGACACCTGTGGCTTTCCGGGCGCAAAATATGCGGGAGCAATAAAAGTGGCCCCGGAAATTCGGGTCACGGCTTCTAAGCTTAAGAAGGGGCTCCAGCGCCTCTCGAACAGATCGGGGATCCGGGAACTGACCGCTCAATGACAGATCATTGACATACAAATCCATCAGTCCCATCCCGCGAGCCGGGCATAATCTTTTTCAGACTGGTCGCAAAAGCCCTCGGGCCATTCGCTCAAATTTCCCTGGCGATCAATCAGGGGGGAAATCGCCCGGGGGGAAGCGTCAAGATGGCCAAAAAAATGGATGGCCACTTTTTCAGGGGGGATATCCTGATCTCTCACGGCCAGGCGAATCCCGTTGATGACATGGTCGCTGTGGGTCTCAATCATGACCTGGACCCCGGCGGCGGCTATTTTTGCCAGAAATCGCCCCATTTCGGATTGACCCAAAGGATGCAGGTGGGCCTCGGGACTGTCTATGATCAATATCTGCATGGGCTTTGCCAGAAGCCCCGCCACGATCACAGGAAACGCGTAAGTCAGCCCGTAGCCGATGTTGGACGGCCTTCTCCAGTCGCCGGTATCGCCGATGCGAAGCTCCAGCCGGGTTAAATTTGTTTTTTCAATCAAATGGGCGTTGGCCTGCGCCCCCGGGAAAAGCTGTCCGGCCCAGGCGTTGAATTGCCGCCGCAATGTTTTGGCCTGATCCGATGGATGACAGCGGGAGTCCTCCACATCTTCATCAAGAAAATTCTGGAACCACCAGGGGGCGAATTCTCCCTGGACCCCGACATCGGCATGAACAAGGGAGGCGTCCTCCGGGGAAGGAAAGGCGTCGGAGACTGCCGGGCGGACGGCGCTGATAAAAATCAGGTCCCGCAATTTTCGGGCCAGATGAATGGAGGATTCCGGGGCTTCGGGAGGCAAAAACATATCCCATTTTTCACCGCCTTCAAACAACTCGGTTCCCTGGGAAGTTTTGATTTCCACGCTTTGGAGCCGCGCGGATATGCCCTTGGTCCGATCAGTCGCCTGAAACTCCCATTTGATATCCGCTGTTTCGTCCCCCACTTCAAAGACAATATTTCCTTTTCCCGAGCTTATCACCTCGCCGGGGGTTCCCAGGCGGGCCAGGGGGCCGTTTAAATTCAAATCCCCGGATCGCCCGCCGAATCTGAAAGCTTGGGCAAGCAGCAGCAAACCCTGCAAGGCTGTGGATTTCCCGGCGGCGTTAAAGCCGGTTAGAAGGGTCAGGGGACTCAATGGCAGGGCAAGGGAATCAAAACATTTAAAATTGAAAAGTTTTAAATGATCCGGCATAATTAAAGGGCCTCCTCGACGGCCTTTTTCATCCAAGCAAAACGCAAAAGAACTTGAAACAAATTATTGGTCCCATAGGTGATCCCTCTGACAAAACCATCTTCTTTCAGTAGCTTGATTATAGCGGCCCTGATTTTTTCCGCGTTGTCTTCCACAATGGACGGGTCTATTTTGGAAAATATCACCGAACAAACATCAAACAGCGCGATGTTGATGACAGTCTTTCGGGGTCCCGGGCCGGTTTCAGTCAAGGATTTTCGAAAGGCATGTTTTTTAAACAAAAAATAATTGGAACTCATGGAACGATCGAAGGCATGATAAAGGTTTTCAAGGTCTTCTTTGCCCGTTTCGTTCATTCTTTCCAGGCATTTGGCCAAAAAGTCATCCATATCGCCTTTGTACTTTTCAGGGCCGAGGAGCCTAAAGGCGCAGAAACGGTTAATGGCCTCCCGGTCCCGCATGGTCTTTTTGCTGAGCCCTCCCCCTGTGGCTTTGAGAAAAGCTTTGCTTTGAGAGGCTTTTCGAAGCCATCGGGTCGCCGGGCCGTTAAAAAGGCAGTTTCGCATCTGCTGCCGGGAAAGGGGCTCACCGCTGTTCACCCGTTCAAAAATGTCGAGTTTTGCCCGATTGGGGGCTTTGGAATCAAGGATACACAGGGTGAGTTGGGTGTCTTCCACGCGCTCCTGCAAGTTTAAAGGCAAGTCAGTGAACTTTTTCCCGAGAAGCAGATTGTCCCCGGGGAAGTCCGCCTTGCCCTCTCCCAATCCCCTGAGGGCAAATTCGTCGTCCAAATAACGGGAAAAAGTGATAAGTCTCTGCAAACCGTCCACCACCACAATTTTTCCATCCCTGTCCTCAGCCACATATAAAACCGGCAGGGGAATGCGCATCAGGCAGGATTCAATGAGCCGGGACTGTTTTTTTATCGACCAGACAAAATCCCTCTGGAAATCCGGATTCAATATAAAACGCTTTGCTTTAATCCGCTTGATGACTTCACTGACGGTTCGATGTTCCTTGCGGACAAAAACAGAATCAAGGGGATAATCCCCCCCCCATCCGCTTGACTCCGAGGGTGTGTCCAGCCCTTCAGGCTCCTCCTCTTGTCCATTTTCTTCCGTATGAATGTCCTGATCATTTTTACTCATTGACATGATAGCCTTTCAACGGCGCTATTTACCAAGAATATCCAAAGCCTTCTGGACCGCCGCCTCCGGGGTGAAGCCGAAGCGTTTGAGCAGGGCTCCCCCCGGGGCCGAGGCGCCGAAGCCGTTCATGGCGATCATGGCGCCGCCGCTTCCGATGTATTTTTCCCATCCCATGGAGATTCCCGCCTCCACGGCCAGGCGGGCCTTGACGGCGGGGTCCAGCACGGCGTTTCGGTGGTCCTCCGGGGCTTTTTCAAACAGCTCCCAGGAGGCCATGCTCACCACCCGCGCGCTCACGCCCTTTTCGGCCAGGCGTTTTCCCGCCTCCAGGCACACGTGAGCCTCGGAGCCCGTTCCAATGAGAATGATCTCGGGCGTTTCGTCCGCTTCCCAGACAATCCGCGCGCCTTTGTCGATTTCCCCGGGGGCCTGTTTCCCGTCCGTTAAAACCGGGAGTTTCTGACGGCTTAAAATCAGCGCGACGGGGCCGTCGCTTTCCAGGGCGATTTTCCACGCCTCGCCGGTTTCCAGGGCGTCCGCCGGCCGAATGACCGAAAGCCCGGGAATGGCGCGCAATGCGGCCAGATGCTCCACCGGCTGGTGGGTGGGCCCGTCCTCCCCCACGGCGACGCTGTCATGGGTGAACACATAGATCGCCGGCAGCTTCATGAGCGCGGCCAGGCGAATGGCCGGGCGCATGTAATCCGAAAAAACCAGGAATGTCCCCCCATAAAGCCTCAGCCCCCCGTGAAGGGCCATGCCGTTCATGATGGCCCCCATGGCGTGCTCCCGGACCCCGAAACGAATGTTTCGCCCGTCCGGGGTCTCCTTCTGGAAATCATGGGAGTCTTCGATCAGGGTTTTGTTGGACGGCGCCAGGTCCGCCGATCCCCCCATCAGCTCGGGCATCTTTCGGGCCGCGGCGTTAAGGGCCTTTCCGGACGCGGCGCGGGTGGCCACGGGGTCATGGGACGCTTCCTCAAACAGCCCCTTTTCAAAAAGGCCCCGCCAGTTTCCTTGAAGCGCCCTCTCCCACATGGCCGCCGCTTCGGGATCGGCGGCTTTGAAACGCTCGTGTCTTTCCCGCCACTTTTCCTCAGCCCTTTTGCCCGCCTCCCCGCGACGGCGGCAATGCGCCAGAACATCGTCCGGCGCGTGGAAAAAATCGTCCGGGGACAGCCCCAGGCTCTTTTTGGTCAGGCGGACCTCCTCCTCTCCCAGGGGCGCGCCGTGGGCGTCGGCGGAATCCTGCTTGTTGGGGCTGCCGAATGCGATATGGGTCCTTAAAAGAATAATGGAGGGCCGATGGGTCTCGGCTTTGGCCTCTTTAATGGCGCTCAAAACAGCGTCCGCCCGGTTTCCGTCTTTCACTTTGATCACATGCCATTCCATGGCCGCGAACCGGGCCCCCACATCTTCGGTAAAGGTGATCCGGGTCTCTCCCTCGATGGAAATCCGGTTGTCGTCGTACACGCAGATGAGTTTTTCCAGCCCCTGCCGCCCGGCCAGAGAGGCGGCCTCGGCGGAGATGCCCTCCATCATGTCCCCGTCGCCGCAGAACACAAAGGTGTGGTGATCCACGACCTCGCAGTCCGGGCGGTTGAACATGGCGCCCAGGCGCCGCTCGGCCATGGCCATGCCCACGGCGTTGGCAAAGCCCTGTCCCAGGGGGCCTGTGGTGGTCTCCACCCCGGGGGTGTGGCCGAATTCGGGATGGCCGGGGGTTTTGCTCCGCCACTGGCGGAACCGTTTGAGGTCGTCCAGACTCACATCGTACCCGGTGAGATACAGCAGGCTGTAAAGCAGCATGGAGGCGTGTCCGCATGAAAGGACAAAACGATCCCGGTCCGGCCATTGGGGATTTTCAGGATTGTGTTTGAGGGCCTGGGCCCACAGCGCGTATCCGGCCGGGGCGAGCCCCATGGGGGCGCCGGGGTGCCCGGAGGCGGCCTTTTGAATGGCGTCCATGGACAACGCCCGAATGGCGTTGACGCAACGCTCATCCAGTTTGGGGTCTTGTTCTGAAACCTCTGGGCTCATGATCCGGGTCTCCTTTTTTGACGACATCGTAAAAAAATGCGTCGCGGCGTTTTTTTGTTCGTTCGGCATACTGGGTATCGCCTCGCTTATTAAAAAACCACCACGCCTTGTATATTACGGCGCCGTCTGATTCATTTTTTACGAGTTTATCTTTTTTAAATGATGGATTAAAGTCCTCGATACTGTTCGGGCCTGAGTTCGATTTTTCCGGCCAGCGCCTGGTCGATGAGCGCCAGGGTCTTTTTTTGCTCTTTTGGAAGCCGGGCCCGTATGGGGAGATAATTGGAGGCGTGGTTGGCGTGAAAAAGCCCCCGCGTCAGATGGGTATGCGCCAGCATGACCCGCAGCTCCGAAAGCATTTCAAAGGCGTCGGGAAGCTCGAATTTCCCGGCCTTGAAATCGTCGTCCAAAGGGGTTCCCGGTATCAGCATCAGGGTCAGCGCCCCCACGTAGTCGGGGTCCATTCGGGACAGGACCTCGCCGGTCTTTTCGGCGTGAATCTTTGAGCGCTTTTTTCCGGCGATCCCCAGGAGAACGGTGACGGACAGTTTGAATCCCGCCTTTTTGGCCTTTTGCCCCATGCGGACCATGGCGTCGCCGTCGGCGCCTTTTTTGATGTTTTTTAATGTGACGTCGTCGCCGCTCTCAAGGCCCATGTATAAAATGCCCAGTCCATGCGCCCGAAGCTCTTTAAGCTCCCCGTCGGATTTAAGGTCCAGGCTCTTGGCGTTGGCGTAGGCCCCGATCCGGGTCACCCAGGGAAGCCTTCTTTCGATCTGTTTCAAAATGGCCAGAAGCCGTTTCTGGGGGATGATCAGCGCGTCGCCGTCGCAGATAAACACACGGCGCTGACGCCGGCAATTCTCGGCGGCGAACTCGATGTCCGCCATGATAGTGGAATCGTCCTTGATTTTGAAACGCTCTCCGCCATAGGTTCCGCAAAACGTGCATTTGTTTCGCGAACACCCCACCGTGGCCTGCAAAAGTATGCTGTTGGCCTCGCTGGGAGGCCGGATGATATTTCCTTCGTAATGCATAGAATTCTGATTTTCTCCTTCAAAGTTTAAATTTTTTTTTTCTTCGCATCACGTATCATATGCGCCCCCCAAAGAAAAGCGCAAATTTCGCCCCGCCCCCCGGCGCCCTTTATATCTTGACATGCAAAGCCCTTTGATTGTATGCCTTTATATATGGCGTCGTCGTGAAAAGTCCGTTACGTTTGACTTAAAGCCACCCATCCGGCGCCGGACAAAGGAGATTGCCTGAAATGAAAAATATCCTGGTGACAGGCGGCTGCGGATTCATCGGGGCCAATTTTATCCGGCTCATCCTGGGCCTGGATGATTTTGACGGCCGGGTCATCAATGTGGACAAACTGACCTACGCCGGCAATCCCGAAAACCTCGCCGGGCTTGAGGAAAAAAATCCCGGAAGGCTTTTCTTCGTCCGGGCCGATATCCGCGACTACGACGCCGTGGACGCGGTGTTCGATGAGTTCGACATCGACACGGTGTGTCATTTCGCCGCCGAATCCCATGTGGACCGCTCCATATCCGGCCCCGCCGATTTCATCGCCACCAACATCAACGGAACCTTCAACCTGCTGGAGGCCGCCCGGAAGCGTCCGGATCAAATCAGGCTGTTTCACCATGTGAGCACCGACGAGGTGTATGGCTCCCTTGGCCCTGAAGGGTATTTCACGGAAAAAAGCCCCTACCGGCCCAGCAGCCCCTATTCGGCGTCCAAGGCCTCCTCGGACCACCTGGTCCGGGCCTGTTTCCACACATACGGCATGCCGGTCACCCTGTCCAACTGCTCCAACAACTACGGACCGTTCCAGTTTCCGGAAAAACTCATTCCCCTGATGATCGCAAACGCCCTGGCCGGTCTTCCCCTTCCCATTTACGGAGACGGCCAAAACGTGCGCGACTGGCTGTACGTCGAGGACCACTGCCGGGCCATATGGATGATCATGCGAAACGGGGTCCGGGGCCGGACCTACGCTGTGGGGGGCGGATGCGAAAAAACCAACATTGAGGTGGCGTCCGTCATATGCCGAATCCTGGACCGGCTCTCTCCCCGAAGCGGGGGGGGGGGCCTTCGCCGACCTCATCACTTTTGTCAAGGACCGCCCGGGCCATGATTTCCGTTACGCCATCGACTTTTCAAGAATCCGAAAAGAGCTGGGCTGGACCCCGGCCGAGTCCTTTGAGACCGGCATGGAAAAAACCGTGAAATGGAACATGGAAAACCGGGAGTGGGCGAAAAACGCCGTCAAAACCCTATGAGGCAAAAAAACATCAGCCATCTCCAGCCCCGGCCTGTCGTGGCCGTGTCCGGAAGACCCAACGTGGGAAAATCCACCCTGTTCAACCGGATCACCCGAACCAAAGACGCCCTGGTGGACAATTTCCCCGGGGTCACAAGGGACCGCCATTACGGCGACGCGTCGTGGAACGACCGGGACTTTGTCCTCATCGACACCGGGGGCATGCATTTTGACAAAAACGACACGTTCTCCGAATCCATATTCGCCCAGGCGTGCCGGGCCCTGGAGGACGCCGACGCCGTGATTCACCTCCTGGACGGAAAGGCCGGCCTTTCGCCCTTTGACGCCGACATCATCCGAATGCTGCGCCAAATCCAAAAACCGGTTTTTTACGCGGTGAACAAAGTCGACGGCCACGGGCAGGAGGGCCGCATGGACGATTTTCACACCCTGGGAATGGACCGGTTATACCCTGTGTCCGCCGAGCACGGATACGGCGTGCATGACCTGCTGGACAGCCTCACGGCCGGATTCGACGAAACCGGCGAAACGCCCGGTCCCGATCTCCAGTCCGACGGGACCGAAATCCGGAGAATCGCGGTGGCGGGACGGCCCAACGTGGGCAAGTCCTCTTTGATCAACCGCATACTGGGAGAAGACCGCCTCATTGTGAGCGACTCCCCGGGCACCACCCGGGACTCCATCGACTCCCTGCGCCGGATCAACAAAATTCCCTACCTGCTGGTGGACACGGCCGGGATCCGGCGAAAAAAGAAAGTGTCCCAAAAGCTGGAAAAATTTTCCGTGATTAAATCATTGAAAAGCCTGGACCGGTGCGACATCGCGCTGATCATGATTGACGCCTCGGAGGGCATGACCGATCAGGATGTCACGGTGGCGGGATACGCCCACGACCGGGGGTGCGGATGCGTTTTTCTTCTGAACAAGTGGGACAAGGTGGAAAAAGACAGGCATACCCTGAAAAAATATTATGAAGAAGTGAAAACAGCCGCCAAATTTCTCAGCTTCGCGCCGATCATGACCATCTCCGCCCTGACCGGCCTTCGGGCGCTTAAAATTTTCCCGCTGGTGGAGGAGGTTTACGCCCAGTATTCCTCCCGGGTGGGGACCGGGCCCTTAAACCGGATTTTGGGCCAGGCCATTGAAAAAAACGAGCCGTCACTGACCCGGGGCAGGCGGATCAAATTTTATTACGCGACCCAGATTTCATCCAGGCCCCCGCTTTTTGTCTGCTTTGTCAACTACCCCGGGGCGGTTCATTTCTCTTACAAACGATACCTGATGAACCAGATCCGCGCCGGCGCCGGCCTGGACAAAACCCCCATTCGTCTGATTTTTCGCCAGCGCCCGAATCGAAAAAGGCCCCGCAACCCGAAGCTCGGCGGAAAGCCCGGGAGAAAATCGTAATTGGCCATCATCAAAACCGTCCGCATCAGCGATATCATCGACCGCCTCATGGAGCGCGATCCCGGGGCCGATCTTGCCCTGGTGAACCGGGCCTATGTCTATTCGGCCACCGTCCATGAGGGCCAGGTGCGTCTTTCGGGGCTGCCCTACCTGACCCATCCCCTTGAGGTGGCGGCGATACTGGCGGACATGAACATGGACGAGGGCACTGTGGCGGCGGCCCTGCTCCACGACGTCATTGAAGACACCCGGGCCACCCCCGACGACATCCTGGAAATGTTCGGCCCGGATGTGCTTCACCTGGTGATGGGGGTCACCAAGCTGAGCAAAATCCAGTTTGAGAGCCTGGAGGCCCGGCAGGCGGAAAATATCCGGAAAATGTTTCTGGCCATGGCCAAGGACATCCGCGTCATCCTCATTAAACTGGCCGACCGCCTTCACAACATGCGAACCCTTCAGTTTCAAAGGGAGGACAAACAAAAAAAAATCGCCCGGGAAACCCTGGATATTTTCGCTCCCCTGGCCTCCCGGCTGGGAATATACTGGATCAAAAAAGAGCTGGAAAACATCTCTTTCATGTTCATTGACCCGTATGAATACCGCCGGATCGCCAATTTGCTGGACATGGGCAGGCAGGAGCGCGAAAACTTTATTGAAGACGTCCGGAAACGGATCACCGAAACCATGGAAAAGGAGGGCATCGGCTGCGATGTGACCGGACGCTACAAGCATATTCACAGCATCGCGGAAAAGATGAGAACCCAGAACCTGAATTTCGAAGAGGTTTACGACATCATCGCCTTTCGAATCATCGTGGAAAAAGACGCCGAGTGCTACGCGGCGCTGGGCCACATCCACTCCATATGGAAACCCATCGATTACAAATTCAAGGATTACATCGCCCGGCCCAAGCCCAACATGTACCAGTCTCTTCACACCACGGTGGTGGGGCCGTCGGGCAGGCGGGTCGAAATACAGATCCGCACCCGGGAAATGAACAAAATCGCAAAATCGGGCATCGCGGCCCACTGGAGCTACAAGGAGGGGAAGGGCGCCGACCCCAGGGTCAGCCGGACCTTTTCATGGATCCAGGACATTGTGGAACGGCAGAAAAATATCAAGGATCCGGATGAGTTCCTGGAAAATGTCCGCATCGAGCTTTTCCCCGACGAAATCTTTGTCTTTACCCCAAACGGCGACATCAAGGCCCTGCCCAAGGGCGCCATCCCTGTGGACTTCGCCTACATGATCCACACGGAGGTGGGAAACCAGTGCTCCGGGGCCAAGGTAAACGAAAAAATGGTCCCCCTCAAGTATGAGTTGAAAACAGGGGATGTGGTGGAGATCATCACCCGGAAAGGGCATCAGCCCAGCCGGGACTGGCTCAATTCGGTGAAAACGGCCAAGGCCCGGTCCCGGATACGGCAATGGATCCGGAACCAGGATTACAACCGGAGCCTGACCCTGGGCCGGGAAATGTGCGAAAAGGAATTTAAAAAACGCCGCCTGAATTTCGTCAAACTCGTCAAATCCGAGCAGATGAATGAGACGGCGGCGGCCTTCGGCTTCAAGGCGCCGGACGATCTCATCGCCAATGTGGGATACGGAAAAATCACCCCCCTGCAGATCGCCCGCAAGTTTCTCGCGGACCTGGAGGGCGCGAAAGACAAAGAGAGTCTGCTGGAAAAAATCGCCGATCACCCGGAGAAAAAGAAAAAAACCGGCTCAGGCGTTTTGGTGAAAGGAATCGATGATGTGCTGATCCGGTTCGCCAAATGCTGCCGCCCGGTTCCCGGCGACCGGATCACCGGCTATATCACCCGGGGATACGGAGTGGCCATCCATCGCGCAAACTGCGTCAACGCGCTCAAAATCAACCCGGAAAGAAAAATCAATGTGGAGTGGGAGGAGAACCTCGACGAAGGGGCCTACCCGGCGGACATCCGGATACGCTCCATGGACAGGGTGGGGCTTTTGGCCGACGTGGCCGCTGAAATCAGCAAAAATAAAGCCAACATCATCAAGGTCAACTCGCAGACCCGGGAAGACGGGCGCGTGGACACCTTTTTCACCCTGGGAATCAAGGGAACCCGTCATCTGGCCCGGCTTCTGGCCGATATTAAAAAAATCAGGCACGTCCACAGCGTGGAAAGAATCCGTTAAAACCGGACCAAGGCCCGAATCAAACGGACGCGTCTAAGCCGATTTACGCACATTCCCGGCCTTGATGCAGCTGGCGCAAACGCTCATCTTTTTCACGCCGCCGCCCGGCTGAAGGGCCCGGACGTTTTGGAGATTGGGCTTGAACCGGCGCTTGTTTTTGTTGTGGGCATGGCTCACATGGTTTCCCGTCAAGGGTTTTTTGCCGCAAATTTCACATATTCTGGACATGGTTTTTAATGGCTCCTTAATCAAAAATAACAGCGCCGTAAAAAAATGCGTCACGGCGTTTTTGGGTTTCGTTCGGCATACGATGCGCATCGAATTTTTACAACGCCGTCCGATTTATCTTTTACGAGTTTATCAAAAATGAAAAACAGTACACGATTTTTTTAACGGTGTAAAGATTTTTTTTCGCTTTTTCCCACCGCCGAATGACCGCTTTTCTTTTGGGGCGGATCATGCTTAGATGGCGAAGCGCTGAGAAATCCAAACCCCTCATTTCAAACCATTCAATTCAAAAAAGGAGGAGATCATGATGAAAAAATTTCTGGCGGCGGTTGTATCGGTTTCGTTGATGGCCCTTTTTGCCCCGGGCGCCTTTTCCGGGGAGAGAACCCTTCTGGGCGTGAGCTTTCCGGAAGAAAAAATCATCGAGGGCAAAGTCCTTAAACTCAACGGCCTGGCCTACCGCAAGGCCCTGGGATTCATCAAGGTCTATGTGGCGGGCCTTTACCTCGAAAACCCCACCCAGGACCCCGAAGAGGTCATCGAGTCCGAGCAGATGAAATACCTGGAAACCCAATACCTCACCAAAAAGGCCACGGCTGAAAAACTCCGGAACGGGTTCATCGATCTGATGGAAAAATGCAACTCCAAAGAGATGGTGGCCGCCCACCGAGGCCACATCGACCGCTACGCCTCATGGCTGGACAAAGACATGGCCCCGGGCCTGTCCTCCAGCTCCCTGTACATTCCCGGAAAAGGACTCTCCCTCACCTACCAGGGCGAGGTCCGGGGAACCATACCGGGCAAGGAGTTCGCGCGGATGTATTACCGGTACAACGTGGGGAAAAAGGCCTCCAAAAAGATCCGGAAAGGCCTTTTGGGCATTCAATAGCCTGGAGACAAACGCCCTTTTTCGACGAAACCAGCCCCTTTAAGGAGAAAACACATGACATCCGTGAAAAAAGCCCTTTTGATTTTTCCGGTCCTGGCTCTGGCCGCCGCGCTTTCGGCCTGCTCCCAAAACCGCGAGGCCGCCGGGATTCTGCTCCGGGCCGAGGCCGAAGGCCGTCCTGTTCCGCTTTTGTCCGCCCGGTATTCGGACATGGACCTTGCCATGGCCTATGGCGTTCAAAAAGCCTACGTTCAAAAGAAACTGGCCGCTGAAAAAACGGCGGGCTTTAAAGCCGGCCTGACGTCCAGGGGGGGCCAGAAACGCTTTGGGGTGGACGCCCCGGTGGCCGGGGTTTTGTTTGAATCCGGGAAATTGACCGGACGGGCCTCGGTGGACCCGAAGGCGTTCAAGCGCCTGATGATGGAAACGGAAATCGGGTTTTTTGTGGCCGCGCCGTTGAAAAAACCCGTTTCCGACGCCGGGGCGCTTCGGGCCTTCATTCGCGAGGCCGCGCCGGTGATTGAGCTTCCGGACCTGGGTTTCGCCGATCTGAAGACCCTGAAGGGAACGGACATCATCGCGGGAAACGCGGCCGCCCGACAGTTTATCGTGGGGGCGCCCCGGTCTGTGGATGATTTTGACTTAAACGCCGTGACCGTGTCCCTGACCCGGGACGGGCGGGAAATCAACCGGGGAAAAGGATCCGAGGCCTCCGGCGATCAATGGCGGGCCCTGCTGTGGCTGGTCAACACCATGATCGGCCAGGGATGGGAGCTTGAGCCCGGCCATATTCTTTTAACCGGGGCCCTGGGCAAAATGCTTCCCGGTAAACCCGGAAAGCACGTGGCGGATTACGGGGATTTCGGAAAAATCGCATTTGAAATTCAGCCGTGACCAGCGGCCCCGACGACCCGCGCGGCGGGCCGGATTCACAAAACCGGCCCGCCGAGACCCCTTTTCGCCTGATTGTGGCGCCTGGTTTGGGCGAGACGGATTTTTATTGACAAACCGTCCCCAAAAAACCATAATGGAACCACTATCTGACAAGACCTGTCTCTCAATGCATGAACGCATTTTCTGATTTGATTCCAGCTCTCTCCTTTATGTTCGGCGACGCGTGTTAATGAATGACGAGCCATGAATCTATTTGATTCATTTCAGCAATTCATCCACCATCACCACACTGAAAGGAGGTCGTCATGAAACGCTACGAACTGTATTACGACGCCATCGTCAAACTCACCAACGCCATTTCCCACTGCCGGGACCCGGAAGAGGTCGCCCTGGTGTCGGCCGAAAGCGTCAAAACCGTGTTTGACGCCAAAGGCTGCTCGGTGTTTCTGCTGGACCGGGAGACCCGGGAGCTGAAACTGGTGGCGTCCCGGGGGCTGAGCCGGGAGTACCTGAGCAAAGGCCCCATCCACTTCATGCAAACCATCACCGAAGCCAAAGACGCCGTTCCCATCGCCATCTACGACGTCATGGATGACCCCCGGATCGAGTATCCCCTGGAGGCCCGAAAAGAGGGAATTTCCTCCCTGCTGGGCGTCCCCATCGTGAGCCACAATAAAATCATGGGGGCCATGCGCCTGTACACATCCGAGCCCTGGGAATTTTCCATCCAGGACATCACCGTGGCTCAGGCCGTGGCCCAGATCTGCGGAATGGCCATGGACATGTGCCGGCTCCACAAAGGGTACAAGACCAGCATTGAGATACTCAAAGGCATGAGGGACCCGGACTCCTTCGACATCAACAAATGGACCCCCCACGAAGGCGTCCCCAAAAGCGTCAACCCCTCTATTTGCGACTATTGACCCCCATCCCCTCCTGGTCCGATCATGATGATCCGGTCATGATCATCCGGGGGGTAACGTTTTTCGCCCGCCAAAACGCAGGCGCATGGGCTCCGGGCCCGGCCTGTGTTTTTTTTGGGACGGATTTCATCCGTCTCCGGAGAGCCGCCGGGAGTCGGGACAAATAATGATGGCGTCGTAAAAAATCCGATCTACTGCGTTGCAGCGTTTATTTTTAATTGAGGCATACTACATGTATTGCCTCAATTAAAAATAACCACTACGCCTTGTATATCGAATTTTTAACTTAGCCATCCCAAGCTTTCTTACGAGTTTATCAAATAATGGCCGATGAAATCGTGAGACAAATGGAGAAAACCGGCCCGAAGAAAGCCTGGGGCGGCATTTGACAGTCCAGGGTTTTTGTGATTATACTGTAATTATATGAACTGCGAATGGAGACCCATATGACCATTTTAACAAAAATCGGAAACTCCCGGGGCGTTAGAATCCCCAAAACGATCATTGATCAAGCCCGTCTTGACGACCGGAACCTGGAATTTAAAGTGATGGATGACGGTCTTTTAATCCGGCCTGTTCAAAAACCCCGGCAAGGCTGGAAAAAACAATTTGACAAAGCGATTCAGCTTCAGGAGCCCTTCGACTCGGATCAGGAATGGCTGGACGCTCCCCTGCTCGGCCATGAGGATTGGGAATGGTGAGACAAACCGTTTCCCGATTTGATGTCTGGCTGGTCCAGTTAGACCCCACACAAGGTTCTGAAATCAAAAAAACCAGGCCATGTGTGGCGCTTTCACCGAACGAAATGTCCGCGTTAAAAACAGTCATCGTGGCTCCCATGACTTCCAAAGGTTTCCATTTCCCCACCCGGATTCAATGCGTGTTCCAGAGGAAAAAAGGTCTGATTCTCATCGACCAGTTGAGGGCTGTTGATAAATCCCGGCTGATTCAAAAGCTTGGCGCGATCTCCCGCAAGACTCAGATCAAAGTCACAGACTGTCTGCAAGAGCTTTTCGCATACTAAATTTAACGGCATCAACAGGATGGACAGGATGTCACCCCCCCAAAAACCATTCAAGACCTTTCGTCAAACCCGGCTGTTCGGGCTGTTCGGAACCCCGGTTTCCCAAAGCTTAAGCCCGTTGATGCAAAACGCCGCCTTTGCCCATGCCGGGGTGGACGCCGTTTGCCTTGCCTTTGACGCGCCGGACATCCAAAAAGGGATTTCGGCCATGCGGGCGCTGGGCATGGGGGGCGGAAGCGTCACCATGCCCCATAAAACCGCGGCGGCGGCTCTGGCGGATGACCTGGACGGGCCGGCAAAGGCCGTGGGCGCCGTCAACACCATCGTGAATCGAAACGGAATCCTTCGGGGTCACAACACGGACATTCCCGGGGCCCTCGCGGCTTTGGGTGAAAAAACCTCCATCCGGGGGAAATCGGCGGCCGTCATCGGGGCCGGGGGGGCCGCGGCGGCCATGGTCTTCGGGATCATGGAGGCCGGGGGCCGCGTGACGATTTTAAACCGATCCGTCCAAAGGGGAGAGGCCCTGGCCCGGCGCCTGGGAGCCGATTTTCTGCCCCTCGGTGAGATGGAGGCCGGCGCGTTTGATATCGTGGCCAACGCCACCCCGGCGGGCATGGCCCCCGACATCGAATCCATGCCCATTCCCGCAAATTCTTTAAAAAAGGGAATGACGGTCATGGACGCGGTGTACCACCCATTGAAAACCCGGCTGATCCGGACCGCTGAAAAGGCGGGATGCCGGGTCGTGGACGGCGCCGCCATGTTCGTTTTCCAGGGCGCGGCGCAGTTTGAGCTGTGGACGGGTTTAAAGCCGCCGGTGGCGGTCATGAGGCGGGCGGTTTTAACGGCTTTGGGCGTTTCGGGCGGGGAGCGGTGAATGGTGAATATTTATCTCATCGGATGCCGGTGCGCGGGAAAAACCGGCGCGGGACAGGCGCTGGCCCGCCGGCTGGGGCGCCCTTTCCGGGATTCCGACCTTTTCGTGGAGGAAAAAAACCGGATGAGCGTGGCCGCCATGGTTTCTGAGAGGGGATGGGAGGCGTTCAGGCGCGCGGAGCGGGACGCCGTCCGGGAGATTTGCCGGGAAAAAGACATTGTGGCGGCCATGGGGGGCGGGGTGGTTCTGGATAAAAAAAACGTGGCGGACATGAAAAAAACCGGGATTTTGATATGGCTGCGGGCCGCTCCGGAAACCGTGAGGCGAAGAATGGAAAAGGACCGGCGGACGGAGTCCCTTCGCCCGTCTTTGACCGGCGCCGGGGCGCTGGAGGAGATCGGGGAGGTCCTTGAGAGGCGCGATCCCCTTTGCCGGGCCGCGGCCGATGTCCGGGTGGACACCGACCATCTGGGCGTTGGGGAGGCGGCGGAGACGGCGCTGGAAAAAATCCGGCCCTGGGGAATTTTTGAAACCGAATCAGACAAAAAAGGAGGCGCCGAACATGGCCGGGCAAAATAAAACCGCCGTTCTGGTGATCCACGGACCCAATTTGAACATGCTGGGTCGGCGCGAGCCGGGGATTTATGGACAGACCACCCTGGAGGAGATCAACACAAGGCTCGTGGAGACGGGGAAAGCCATGGGCGTTTCAGTGGAGACGTTTCAGTCCAACCATGAGGGCGCCATTGTGGAGAAAATTCAGGGCGCCGGGGAGACATTCCAGGGGCTCATCATCAACCCGGCCGCCTACACCCACACCAGTGTGGCCATCCGGGACGCGGCGGCCATGCTGGACATCCCGGTCATCGAGACGCATTTGACCAATATTCACGCCCGGGAGCCTTTCCGGCAAAAATCCTTCCTTTCAGACATCGCCGCCGGCCATATCGCCGGGCTGGGCGCCTATGGGTATGTGGCGGCGCTGACGGCGCTTTGGGAAAACCATTTAAAAAGATAACGGGGTCACGCTTTGAAAAAAGACGCCGCGCCCTCATCCTGGGAACGAAAACGGTTTAAAAACAACAAGGTCTGGCTGGCGCTGGATGACGCCGGGAAACCTTTGAAAAAAAACGGCCGGGTTCTGATCAAATACCAGTTGAGCCAGGATTATGAATACTGGGTCTATGAAAACGCCATCCGGCCGGTGGACGCCCCGGCGGAGGAGTCAAAGAAAAAAACGGAGTCAAAGAGAAGAAAGGCCCCCGGGAAGGCGTCAAAGCCCCGGCCGGAGACTTTTGAAGAGCCGAGTTCAGAGGATTTTATCGTGGTGTACACAGACGGCGCCTCGTCGGGAAATCCCGGGCCCGCCGGCATCGGGGCGACTTTGAGACACCGGGGCCGGGAAAAAGAGATATCCATGGGCATCGGCCTGGCCACCAACAACATCGCCGAGCTTAAGGCGGTGCGGGAGGCGCTTGCGGCCATCAAGAACCCGGGCATTCCGGTCCGGATTCTCACCGACAGCTCCTATGTATGCGGAACCCTTACAAAAGGGTGGAAGGCGAAAAAAAACCGGGAGCTGATTGACTCCATCAAAACCCTGATGAAGGATTTTAAGGACATCCGGCTTATTAAAATCCCCGGCCACGCCGGGATCGAGGGCAATGAAAAGGCCGACCGGCTGGCCCGCGAGGGGGTTGGGATGAAAAACGGCGGCGGGGGCGCGCCAGGCTCTGAGATCTAAACGCTGACATTCCGCCCGCGCCGGATTCTTTTTTACCTTTTTAGGAACAAAAAAGGGACAGGCCAATAATGCTTTTTCACCGATTCGGGAATCATCGGCTCCAAAGAGTTTGTCATGAGACATTACCGGTGCTTTAAAGACCGTTTTGAATCCAAACACGAAAAGAAACCCAAATCCATTCAAGGGCTTGACAAAATTTATTCGTTGAAACGGCTGTCGGAAGCCTTATAGCGTTTTTTTATTTTTTTTCCATCTCAGAAATCGCGATGTTTATGTCGCTTTCGGGCGGACTTTTGGCGGAAAGGGAAAAAGGAGACAGGCCAATAATGTTTCTTAAGCGGCGCAGACTCTCCCGGTCCGGATTGCGGCCAGGCTGCGCAACCCCTTTTATTGATTGTTTTCTTTTTCCCAATAGAACGAGTTGGCACGATTCCGGGCATCATATGCCATGGCGGGTATTTCGCTGACACTCTCAATATATATAATTGGCGGATATGACTCCCGGTTCAGCGAGGAATGACTATGACTGAAAAAGCGTTTCTGGATCCGATAAAGCCGGGTAAAATTTTGCGTGAAGATTTCATGGGGCCGCTTGATATCACAATCAACCAACTCGCCCGCGATCTTTCCGTGCCGCCGAACCGAATCAGCGAGATCGTCAACGGAAAGAGATCGATCAGCGCCGACACCGCGTTGAGACTGGAGCGCTACTTTGGCGTTGAGGCCCAGTTTTGGTTGAATTTGCAAAGCGAGTATAACCTGCGTATGGTGAAACAAAAAATCTGGACTGACATTGAGCGACGGATTATTCCGCTCACCCCCCCAGAACTCCTTTCCGGGAGCGGCCAGGAGATTCTCCGGAGCCGTTGACCTCAGCGCGCCGCCCTATTTCCTGTGTCGTGATGTCCGCCTGAATGGATGGCGCATCCAAAGGGGAAGACGACATTTTTTCCGGGATCAACGCGAAAGTTCGCCCGTCTTTTCTTCGAATGAGAACTTTATATGCATTTGAAATGCATAATATCAAGGAAAAAAGGTTTTTCGCAAACGGGCCGGCTAAAAAAATATCTTGCCAAAAACCCCGCCCCCGGCGCTATGTTAAGCGGATGGCGACGCTTTTGGGGGGCGTCGGCCGAATGCCGTTGAATTCAAAACCGATTGAATATAAAGGAGACAGGCCCGGGGTAGATTCTTCTTTCAGTTATTTGATAAGAATCAAATTTTTTTTCCAAAAACTGAAGGCTATGAAATTAAATCAAAAGGATTTGAAATTTGCATATATCATATATAAAAAGTCTTCAATGAATATACATAGTTCCTCATTTCACAACTCTTTTACAATATGGAGAAAGCTAAGGCTATGGCGAAGGCGAAAAATAAGCCGATGAATCAAGGGCTCGGCGCCGCGAAGGCGGCCAAGCAGGACGAGTTTTACACTCTGTACGTCGACATCCAAAAAGAGGTTGAGGCATATTTGGAGTTCGACGAGGACACCTTCCGCAGCAAGATTGTCTACTGTAACTGCGACGACCCCTTCGAAAGCAGCTTCTTTAAATATTTCGCCGCCAACTTTAACAGGCTCGGCCTCAAGAAACTCATTACCACCAGCTACGATGGCTCCCCCATCGCTGGTGCACAACTCACGTTCGATGATTATTTCAAGGGCAATGGCAAGCACCAAAAGCCCAAGGCGATCTCAGTCGAGATCGAAGAAGTGACGGATCTCGATGGAGACGGCGCGGCTGGCATCGAAGACGTCAAGCTCTTTTTGAAGCGGAACCCACACTCCCGCACACCCCTCGTGCAAGGCGGCGATTTTCGCAGCGCTGAATGCGTCGAGTTGCTTAAGCAAGCGGACATCGTGGTCACTAACCCACCTTTCTCCCTCTTCCGCGAGTACGTCGCCCTGCTCGTGAGACACCGGAAGAAGTTCCTAATCATCGGGAACACTAATTCGATCACCTACAAGGAGATTTTTCCGCTCATCAAGGACAACAGGCTGTGGCTCGGCTGTACGAACTTCAATGTCGGAATGTTTTTCGAGGTGCCGGACGACTGGACGCACTTTCACCACATTGACGAGGAGACAGGCAAGAAAATAGCGCGAGTGTCAACGTCGTGCTGGTACACGAACTTGGACCACGGTCGCCGCCACCATCCTCTGAATCTCATGACCATCGCGGACAATTTGCGGTTCAGCAAGAACTTGAGAGGAAAGGCGGCTTACGACCGATACGACAACTTTGACGCCATTGAGGTTGGCACATACAAGGAGATTCCCAGCGACTACGACGGAATGATGGGCGTTCCCGTCACCTTTCTTGACAAGCACAACCCCGACCAATTCGAGATTCTGGGCTACGAGAAGAGCTATCACATGCAGACTAAGAAGTACGAGATGCAGGTTCAAGTCAACAAGTCAGGAAAGAAAAGCAACGTGACCAAGCTCAACGACGGCGCAGCGATCAAAGTGGATCGCCCCCCGACTGACAAGACTTACTACGTCGTGGATGGCAAATACTACATTCAGCAATACAAGCGAATCTTCATCCGCCACAACCGCCGTGGCCAGCCTGTAAAAGGGAGGAAAAATTGAAGACTACCCTGAGGACCGAAATCACCGTCGCCGACATCTGCGACGGGTTTGTGTACAACCAATTAGAAGGCAAGGGGCTGTACGGGTTAAGCGGAAAGCTCACCATTCAACCAGAGTACCAGCGGAACTACATCTATGCAGATGGCGGCGGCGAGAAGGAGGTGGCGGTGATCGACTCGCTTCTCAAGGGGTATCCGCTCGGACTGATTTACTTTAACAAAGTCGCGGAGGACAAGTTCGAGGTGTTGGACGGTCAGCAGCGCATCACCAGCATCGGACGGTTCGTTACGAACAAGTTCGCGATTGTTGATAACGGCAATCCGAAGAATTTCGACAGCTTGCCCGCCGACCAAAAAGCTAAAATTCTCGAATCGATGTTGCTGATCTACGAGTGCGAAGGCACGGAGACCGAGATCAAACAATGGTTTGAGACTATCAACATCGCAGGTGTGCCTCTCAACCCCCAAGAACTCTTGAACGCCATCTACTCCGGGCCGTTCGTGACGCTTGCCAAAGCCGAGTTCAGCAACAGTCAGAACGCGAACATTCAGAAATGGAGCGCGTACATCAAGGGCAGCGCAAACCGGCAGGACTTCTTGGAGCGAGCGCTGGACTGGGTGAGTAAAGTCGATATTGGCGGCTACATGAGCAGCCATCGCACCAAGGGAAACATAAATGAGCTAAAAGCCTACTTCAACAGCGTAATCGACTGGGTGTCGAGTGTGTTCATGGATATTGAGAAGGAGATGAAGGGGTTGGAGTGGGGACGGCTCTACGAGCAATACCACTCCAAGTCATATGATCCGGCCAAAGTTTCTGTCGAGGTCCAGCGGCTTTATAGCGACCCGTACGTCAAAAAACGTCGCGGCGTCTTTGAATACATTCTCGGAGGCCTTCAAGATTCGAAGCTCCTGGATGTACGTGTGTTCGACGAAGCGACCAAGAGGTC